>VSMX01000128.1 GCA_009773975.1 Desulfovibrio sp.
GATAGATAAAACCGATAAAAAACGCCGGCAGGTACCAGAAGCCGTGTTTTCTAAATTCTTCGCTCACTACGGGGAAACCGGTCAAGGGGGGATGGGGGGACTCCCATATACAAAAAAATAATGTGTTGTTTTCGTTAGTTGTCAATAGGTTTTTGTCAAGGAATAATTTAATTTTTTATTGCCGCAAGCAGTTTTTTCTTCCTTTCTTCCTTTCCTGGTTTCTTGCAGGATTTACAAAACCCTCATACACATGGCCGGTTCCCGCAACAGGCCTTTTTTGGCGGCCATTTTCAGGGCATTTTCCATGGCCAGATCGGTTGTTTCGTGGGTCATGAAGACCAGGGGCACGGCATGCTGGCCGGTTTCGGTTTTCTGGATCATCTGGGCCACGCTTACGCCATGAGCGGCCATGCAGCCGGAAATATCGCGCAGCACGCCGGGCGCATCGTCAACCATGACCCGGGCGTAATAGGTGGCGTTCCATTCCGCGCGGGGCACGATGTCTGCCTTTTTCAGGCCGGAATCGTCATAGCCCGTATTGCAGGCCCGATCATACCTGGCAATGGCGATCAAGTCGGACAATACCGAGCCCGCGGTCGGGAGCGCGCCTGCGCCGGCGCCATTGAAGAAAAGCGGCCCGGAGGCATTGCCATCCACCCGAACGGCGTTCACGGCGCCGCGCACGTTGGCCATCAGCGAAGGCTTGGGCGCAAGCGCGGGGAAGACACCGGCCTCGAGCCTGGGCGCGCCTTCTTCCCCAACATCGCGCACCTGGCCTATAAGCTTGATATTGTAGCCAAATTCGCCCGCAAAGCGGATATCGAGCGCGGAAACATCCCTTATGCCGCGCACATAGAGACTGGAGAAAGGATAGTCGATGCCAAAAGCCAGGCGAATCAGAATGGTAAGCTTGTGGGCCGTGTCGATGCCGTCTATGTCCAGAGAGGGGTCAGCCTCGGCATAGCCAAGATCATGGGCCTGCTGAAGGGCTGTCGCAAAATCCAGGCCCCCCGCCGTCATTTCCCATAGTATGTAATTGCTGGTTCCATTCAGAATGCCGATCAGGCTTGTGATGCGGTTGCCGCTCATGCTTTCCCGGAGAATTTCGACGATCGGGATCGCGCCGGCCACGCTGGCCTCGTAGCGCAGGGCGCGGCCAAGCTTGCGGGCCTTCCTGAACAGGCCCAGGCCGTCTTCCGCCAGCAGGGCCTTGTTGGCGCTGACAATGTCCTTGCCGTGTTCCAGGGCCTTGTCGATCAGATCTTTTGCTGGCTTGATGCCGCCCATCAACTCGCAGACCACGTCGATTTCCGGATCCGCGTAAATTTTTGCCGCGTCTTCAACAAGGGCTGCGCCGGCCGGCGTTTCCACCTCGCGAATCTTGTTTGCGTTGCGCACAAGAATTGTTTTTATCCGAATATCCCGGCCGCAGCGCCTGCGCACAAGATCCGCGTTTTCCCGCAAAAGGCGGCAGAGGCCGCCGCCGACCGTGCCGAAACCGGCCAATCCCACTACAAGAGGCTTGTTATCCTGCATTTTCAATTCCTTTTTATTGACAAAAACGTATTTTTGCCAATTGCCGCCCGCATTGCAAGAAAATTCTGAAAAAACGCGCACATGCCCAGGGTCATTCCGTTATCGCTGCGGAATGACCATGCGCACATGCCAAAATTGCAAAGTCCTGTCTTGCCAAATCTGCAAATTATATTTATCCTGAGCTTGCGTCCTGTAACCAATTAAAAGGAATCATTCCCAATAAAGTTTTGCAAAAGCAAAATGGCTGGGGGAGAATTTTAGAGCGGTTGCGTAATGAAATTAGGCAAACGCTCTGGTGGCTGCGGCAGCAGACACCCGCGCTGGCCAGCCGAAGGCCGTCCCGCAGGGACGTTTTCGTGGCCAGCTTTGCTGGCTTACGCAAATGGGCAGCAGAGCTAAATTAAGCAGCAGCTTGCCTGCGGCTGAAATGATGGCGGCGCAAATGAATGAGAATATCCCTTGGAAATGGATATTCTTATTCAGGGAATGATATAATTGTTGGAGTTCAGATGTACAATCACACTCTCCGGATTGCGGTTTTTTCGTCCAATCCCGAACTGGCGGAGGAAATTCGCGCTTTTGTCCCGCAGGAATGTTTTACCCACGATATTCTGGTGCTGGACAAATTTGATGCCGAAACCCTGGGGTGGGCCGAATTGGCCATCCTGGATGTGCCCCTGCCGGGAAGCCTGCCCGAAATCCGGGCAAAGGCCAGCCCCGGAGCGCGCCTGATTGCCTGTATGGATCCGGAAGCGGAGCAAGCCCTGACAGACGGGGATCTTGCCAGCGTTGACGACATCTGGCTCAAACCTGTTCTCGTGCCGCGCATTCGCCTGCGCATGCGCAATCTGCTCTCCGAAATCAAGCGCGATGCCGACGCCACCCAGCACATGCTCTGGCAGGACACCCTGATCGACAGCATGCCGGATCTTGTCTGGTTCAAGGATATGGGGGGCGTGCATCACAAGGTCAATTCCAGGTTTTGCGAATTTGTGGGCAAGGAGCGTGACGAGGTTATCGGCGCCACCCATTCCCGCATCTGGAACACGCCAGAAGACGACGATTCCTGCAAGGCGTCCGAGCAGGCCGCAATCGAGGCCGGCAGCACTGTGCTGGCCGACGAGATTGTCAAAAGCGGCGCGGAGAAGCACCTTTTCAAGACCTACAAGCCGCCGCTCAAGGGTCCGCACGGCGAACTCCTGGGCACCGTCGGCTTTGGGCACGATCTCACAAACTTGCTCAATCTGGACATGGAATTGAATTTCTTTGTGGATTCAATGCCCTTTCCCCTGGCCATTTGCCGCGAGGATGGCACAATCCGCAAGGTGAACAATGTTTTTCTGGATTTTTTTGGCGAGAAGCGCGACAACATTGTCGGGCAATCATTCGCTGACTGGTGCGACAATACTTTCCAGGGCGAGATTTCGCCTGTGAACGGCAGCGAGTATTTGCGTTTCGAGAAGGCTGAAAAGATGCATTTTGTGGATCTTGTCCGCAAAAGGATACGCGACATTTTCGGCAAATGCGTGGGCGAGGTCAATATTTTTAGGGACATCACAGCCGAAAAGGATCTGGAAATCCGCATCTGGCGCGATGCCAACACAGATTCCCTGACTGGCCTTGCCAATCGCCACGCTCTCGATTCCTTTGTGAAAAAGCTGCCTGTCTCGTCCATTATTCATCTTTTTTACATTGACCTTGACGAGTTCAAGGCCGTGAATGACCTTTGGGGGCACAAGGCCGGCGACGAGGCCCTCAAGATTGTGGCCAAGTCCATTCGCAATGTTTTTGCCCAGGATTTTCCGGCCAGGCTTGGCGGGGATGAATTCCTGGTCTGCGTGCAGCGCGAGGTGCCCTTTGCGGAACTGGAAAGGCTGGGCTCGAGTCTTTTGCGGCGCATCAACCAGAAGTTCAGCGGCTCGAACCATCTTTCGCGGATGTCGGCCAGCATAGGCATACGCGGCTACGGCACGCTTGGAACCTCGATTGACCCGCTGATTCGCCAGGCCGATATCGCCATGTACGCGGCCAAGTCCATGGGCAAGGGCCGCTATTGTATCTGGAATGAGGCGATGGGAGAAAAATAAGAAGCATTTGCTTTGCAATCGGGATGGGAAGAGTCTCACGATTCCCCCATCCCGGAAGTTGTCTTCACATGCGCATCTCGCCCTCTCGCTGCGTCATGCCGCGCAACCGGCACCCCGCATCCGTAAGCCGCTTTCAGCGGCAACGGCCGCGTCGAATTTCGTAAATTATTCCGGTCGACTACCATCGGCTACCGGTTCCGCTCGCAACGACCCGGAGAGGATTTGCGCCACCTTGAAACGCACCATGCCCGGCGCACCAAAACAAGCCCCGCAAGGTCATCCTTGCGGGGCGATATTGTATGCGGCCACCAGAAAATCATGGCCTTACGCAATTACAGTGATGCAAGCATTGAAATGCAGCATATACCGGCTGCCATTATGACAATCACAAAAGAGCTGCTTTTCAACATATTACCATTCTCCTTGACAAGATCAGGTTCGTTGTACATTTTCGCATATCGGCAATATCGACCTTTTAATTATGCAAAGGACGAATCATTGCCATCGCGGATGAGCCTTTTATCGCCGCCCACAAAAAATGTCAAAGCCAATTTTTATCCGCTGCGCAAGCGGATTCGCGCAGGCAGGAGAATTGAACAGCAAACTTGTCTTGAAAACCATTTTTTTTGTGGCCTGATAAACACGGGAGGCCAATATGACAACTACGACATCCGATACGCTCAATTACTTTGAAAAGCTCAAAAATGCCGGTTTCACGGAAGGGCAGGGTTCAGGTCGAGGCAATGCAAGATATTGTGCGCTCGTATGACGAAGCGACGCGCAAGGCAACAAAGCAATCTTCCATGCTCTGGCTCATTTTATTCATAGCCCTGCTCTTTGTCTGCTCCTGGACAAAACTGCTTCATAAAGCTGACCCGATCCAGTACTATATCTGCAATCGCAGGGCCGGCGTAACCGCCACAAGCTTTTCCATGCTCGCGTCCTGCATAGGCGGCAGCGCCACGCTTGGCGTGATCGGCCTTGCCTGGCAAGTCGGCATACCGGCTTTCTGGTGGCTGGGGGCTGGCGTTGCCGGTCTTCTGGTGCTGGCTTTCTTTCTGGCCCGAAAGGTCAGGGGCTCACGCGCCAAAACCATGCCCGAAATGCTGGAAAAACAACTTGGCCAGACATTTCGCTCAGGCTGCGCGATCATTATTCTTGTGGCCTACGTGCCCATTGTGGCCGCGCAATTAAGCGCCCAGGCCCTGATTATTTCCTCCATTGGAAACCTTGACCACCTGGCCGCGCTCCTGGGGGGCGCGTTTTTTCTATACGCCTATACCGCGCTTGGCGGCCAGAATGCCGTCATGAAAAGCGATATCTGGCAATTTGTCATCCTGATGTGCGCAATCGGGCTAATCCTTTTTTTCTGCCTTTCCATGCCGCAAGGCAGGGCCGCGCTTGCGGATACGCCGCCCGTTTTGCTCAACCAGAAATTTCCGCCTCAAAAACTTGTTTATTATCTTTTGATACTGGGGGGGAGTTTTGTTGTCGGGCCAATGCTGTACGGGCGGCTTTTAAGTTCACGCAGCCAGGCGACCGCCAAAAAATCCTGTATTGCATCGGCAGGAGGATTATTTGTAATTGCCGCGGCCATTACCGCAATCGGCATCTCGCTGCACGGGATTTTGCCGCCGGATAATTTTGGCGCCGATTTCAGGGCCGAAGACATTCTGGGGATTTTTGTAAGGGAGAAAATGCCGCCCTGGGCCTCCGCGCCCATTCTTCTCGGCCTGTTGAGCGCGATAGTTTCGTCCGCGGATTCCTGCCTGTTCACGGCCGCTTCCATTGTGGCCAACGATCTTTTCAAAAAGCCGGGCACAGGCTTTTGCCGCGCTGCCATGGGCGTCCTGGTTATAGCGGCCTGTTTTTTGGCCCTGCAGGGAAAAGGTATCCTGAACCTGCTGCTGATTGCCAATGATATTTATGCCTGCGGCATAGTTCCGCCGGTTTTCATCGCCATCATCTGCAGCGGCCGCAAAATGCATCCCGGCATAATGACTTGCGCGCTGGCTTGCGGCGGCTGCGCGGGGGCAGTCGCTTCCGTGCTGCATAATGAATATTTGTCCATCACAGCTTTCGCGCTTTCCCTTTTTATCAGCCTGCTTGCCATTTGGGCGCAAGGATTGCGTTCCCTGCGTTTTTCAGCCTGATTTTACAAGGCCGGCAAAGTTGCTCCGCCATTTACAAATTGTGCCAAAGGTGCCTGTGCTGGCTTGACAAAGAGGACAATATGCAAGGTAATATATTGGCGTATGGCCTGTTATTGGTGGCCATTATCGCGGAAACTTTCGCCACCTCCAGCCTCAATGCCTCAAAACAGTTTACAAGGTTTTGGCCTTCTGCTTTTTCGGTGCTTGGCTATGTCGTTTCGTTTTACACCCTCTCCCACGCCCTGAAATATATTCCTGTGGGGATTGCCTATGCCATCTGGTGCGGCCTGGGAATCATCCTGGTTGCAATCACAGGCGTGGCGTATTTCAAACAGCATCTTGACTTGGCGGCCTGCCTGGGCATCGGGCTGATTCTCCTGGGGGTGGTTGTGATCAATGTTTTTTCAAGTTCCGCAAGGCATTTTCAGGATGATATTGGCAACCAGAACCCAGATGCAGCCCACAACCGTATCTATGCAGCGCCAGAGCAAAAGCCGCATGTCGCCGCCATGGGCCAGCATGGAGATATCAATAAGTATCAGCACCATGCAGGTTATCAGCAGGCTGAACAGGCCATAATGTTTTATGGCAAAAGGCATGAAAAATGCCAGAAGCCCCACAACCAGAGCCAGTGGCAAGGTCAGAGGGATGTGGCTAAGAACAAGGTT
>VSMX01000129.1 GCA_009773975.1 Desulfovibrio sp.
GTATAATTATTATTCACGTGTGAATAATAATTATACATCAAGCAAAAGATAAATTTCTTGTTGGAGTTCAAATAAAATTGATGAAGGAATTACTTATGATTTACCAAATCATAAGTACGCTGGGCGAAAGCCCAGCGCGCCGCTGCGCGACGCAAAATCCTGCCGGATTTTGTTTGGAAAACGATGCCGTTCTCTATATGAAAACCAGCATTCCTTGCATTTATTGTGGCAAGGAGCCTTGAAATTTCCTGTTGTGTTTAATCCGCAATTTTGTCCACAGGGGCCCGGCATTTTCGGCTTTACCTGAAAAAATATCCTCCGAGGCTGCTTCCAGTGCCAGGGGAAGCACTTCATCAACGTGCTCCACAAATACCAATTCAAGACCTTTGAGGACTTCTTCTGGCACTTCATTCAAGTCTTTTTCATTGGATGCGGGCATAATTACTTTTGTAATTCCGGATCTTTTTGCCGCCAGCAACTTTTCTCTTAATCCACCAATGGGCAAGACACGGCCGCGCAATGATATTTCTCCAGTCATGGCTATATCGTTTCTTACCGGAATACCGAGCAATGCGGAAGCAATTGAAGTGGCGAGGGTAATTCCTGCGGAAGGGCCATCCTTTGGAGTTGCGCCGCCAGGCACATGAATGTGGACATCTATTTTACGATAAAAACGTGAATCAAGACCAAGTTGATCTGCCCTTGAACGAACATACGAAAATGCCGCGCGAGCTGATTCCGTCATTACATCGCCCAGTTGGCCGGTGGTTACAATATTACCTGTGCCATTCATTATGCTTGTTTCAACGAGCAGGATTTCTCCTCCCCGCTGATTATAGGCAAGACCTGCGCATACTCCAATCTGTGATTTGTCTTCCCGTTCATCATGGCGATATTTTTTTACGCCCAAAAAATTCTGCAAGTTCTGGCAAGAGACATTGATACATTTATCAAGTTTATTGTCTTTTACAAGGCGAATCGCAGTCTTGCGACAAATTGCGGCAATTTCCCTTTCAAGATTGCGCACACCGGATTCACAGGTATAGCTGCGGATGATTTCAGTTATCACATTATCGGAAAGATGGAGATTGCAATTTTTAAGGCCATGTTCTTCAATTTGCCTGGGAAGCAAAAACTGTTTGGCGATGTGCCTTTTTTCAGTCTCAAGATAACTGGGCAATTCAATTATTTCCATTCGGTCAAGCAAGGGCGCCGGGACAGTGTGGAGAGAATTGGCCGTTGTAATGAAAAAAATTTTTGAAAGATCATATTCAAGATCCAGATAATGATCCATGAATGTGCTATTTTGTTCCGGGTCGAGAACCTCCAGAAGCGCGGATGCAGGATCACCCCTGTAATCGGAACTCATCTTGTCTATTTCATCCAGCAGGAACAAGGGATTATTTGACTTAACCCTTTTGATTGATTGAATTATTTTCCCGGGCAAAGCCCCGACATAAGTGCGTCTGTGGCCCCGGATTTCTGCCTCGTCCCTCACTCCGCCCAGTGAAAGGCGCACGAAATCCCTGCCTGTTGCCCTGGCTACAGATTTTGCCAAAGAAGTTTTTCCTACACCAGGAGGCCCAACAAAGCATAAAATTGGACCTTTCAAGCCATTGGATAGTTTTTGTACTGCAAGATATTCAAGAATTCTTTCTTTTGGCTTATCCAGGCCATAATGGTCTCCATCCAGTATGGATCTTGCTTGATTAATGTCTATATCAAGAGGCCGCAAATCATTCCATGGAAGGTCCAAAATCCAGTCAATATAGCTGCGGACTACTGTATATTCGGCTACCGCAGGCTGCATGGAGCGCAATTTCCTTATTTCCGAAAGCGCTTTGGAACGAGCTTCCTCGGGCATATTGCGAGATTTCAACTTTTGCTCAAGTTCCACAATCTCCGCGAGGACATCATCCTCTCGTCCCATTTCCTTGTTTATGGCCTTGATCTGTTCTGTTAAATAATATTCTCTTTGGTTTTTCTCCATTTGAGACTTGATACGATTGCGAATTCTTTTTTCGACAGATGACAAATCAAGTTCGGCATGTATCAGTTCATATGTGCGTTCAAGCCTTTCCGTAACATCTGAAATTTCCAGAATGGATTGTTTGACCTTATATTCCGCCTTTAAATGTGGCATAATCGCATCGGCCAACTGCCCTGGCTCATGGCAGGCCATTATTGACAAAACAATATCCTGGGGGAGACGGCGGGTGTTTTTTACATATTCCTCAAAAGCATCCCTTACTGCTTTTACAAGCGCGGCCTTTTCATCAGGCCTGGATTGGGTTTCCACCTCATGTGAAATACTGACCCAATAAAAATCGCCTGTTTTGTGTATATTATTCCATGAAGCCCGATAAAGTCCTTCCATCAAAACCTTGACTGTGCCATCAGGCAAGGGCAAAACTTGCAAAACCTTGCAAACTACTCCGATTTTGCATAAATCATCAATTTCTGGTTTTTCAGTATTGGATTCTTTTTGAGCTACAAGAAAAATTTCCTTGAGGGGAAGTTTCTGTGCCGATTCGATGGCTTTAATAGAAGCTTCGCGTCCTACGAAAAGGGGCATGACCAAACGCGGAAACATGACGATTTCACGCAAGGGCATAACAGGAATTTCACCTGCCACACTATATTTAGTGGACATTGATGTCTCCAACAATGGAATCAGGAAGCTTTGCCACCAGATTTTGACTTGGAATTGCAATTCGCAGGAGTATCATCAGCATACATCAGAATTGGATCTTTTCCTTTTTCAATCACAGCTTGATTAATAAGGCATTTTTTGACATTGGGCATCGATGGAATCTTGAACATGATATCGAGCATTATTTTTTCCATCACATTTCTTAATCCACGCGCGCCAGTCTTTCTTTCAATCGCCTGCGCCGCAATTGCTTTTAATGCATTGTTGGTAAAACGCAGACTGACATTATCAAGATCAAAAAGTTTTTGATATTGTTTTACGAGAGCGTTTTTTGGCTCAGTCAAAATCCTTATCAGATCATTTTCATCCAGATCATCGACATGGGTGATAATCGGAATTCGACCTACAAATTCCGGTATCAAACCAAATTGAACAAGATCCTGGGGATGAATCTTGTCGAGGAGCTCGGCGAGCGGCAACTCCTTGCTGACGCGCACATTTGCCTCAAAGCCCATTGATGTGCCGCTGACCCGCTGTTCAACTATCTTGTCCAGTCCAACAAAAGCGCCGCCAACAATAAACAGGATATTATTGGTATTTAATCTGATAAATTCCTGCTGGGGATGTTTTCTTCCCCCCTTGGGAGGAATGTTGGCCTCTGTTCCTTCGATAATCTTTAGCAGCGCCTGCTGAACGCCTTCGCCAGAAACATCTCTGGTTATTGATGGACCGTCACCCTTACGTGAAATCTTGTCTATTTCATCTATATAAATTATGCCCTTGCTTGCAGCTTCAAGATCATAGTCCGCGTTTTGCAGAAGCTGGACAAGAATATTTTCAACATCTTCTCCAACATAGCCGGCTTCTGTAAGAGTTGTCGCATCTGCAATTGCAAAAGGGACATTCAGAATTTTTGCCAGCGTTTTTGCCAACAATGTTTTGCCGCTTCCTGAAGGGCCTACAAGAAGGATGTTACTCTTTTCCAGTTCCACATCCTGCCCAAGGGCACTGGCATAAAAAACTCTTTTATAATGGTTATGGACTGCGACAGACAAAATTTTCTTCGCTTCGTTCTGACCGATTACATATTCATCAAGCTTGTCTTTAATTTCCTGTGGAGACAATAATTTTCCGCCATTTTCTGGCCGTTCAAGCCTGTCTCTGGCAATAATTTCTCCGCAGGCTTTGACGCAGTTGTCACAAATGCTTGCGCCATCCTGAACTATCAGGTTTTTTACTTCAAGTTCGCTCCTGCCACAAAAAGAGCAGGTCAATGGCTCATTTACGGGAGTCTTGCCTGTACTCATTTTATTTATCCTTCTTCTTGATTGCATCCCTGCGAGAAACCAGAATGCGGTCAATCAGGCCAAAATCCCTTGCCTCTTCAGGCGTAAGATAATTATCTCTTTCAGTTGCTTGCACAACTTCTTCATAAGGTCGTCCGGTATTTTCGGAAAGAATGCGATTAAGCTTGTCTTTCAATTTCAGGATTTCACGCGCATGAATTTCAATATCAGTAGCTTGACCGCGAAATCCACCAGAAGGCTGATGTATCATTACCTGGCTATTGGGAAGGGCAAAACGCATGCCTGGTTCACCAGCAGCCAACAAAAATGCGCCCATGCTTGCGGCAAGCCCCATGCAAACAGTCGATACAGGAGAAGTGATGTACCGCATGGTGTCATAAATAGCCAAACCAGCATTAACCGATCCACCAGGAGAATTGATATAGAGACTGATTTCCTTTTCCGGATCCTGTGATTCCAGAAAAAGTAGTTGGGCGCATATCAATGAAGCAACTGTATCATTAACTTCCGTTCCCAAAAGAATAATACGATCCTTCAAAAGCCGCGAATAAATATCATAGGCTCTTTCAGAACGGCCAGTTGTCTCAATAACCATAGGCACCATTGTCATGGGAAACCTCTTGAGCGGCGCTTGAGTCGCCGATTTTTGTTTATCTTTTCCCGGTAATTATCAGGCAAAAGGCCTTAATTGGGATACTACATCAACATATTAAGCACTATTCAAATTAAGGCCAGAAAGAATCTATTCCCGATAATTGGCTTCTGAAAGAGCGGGCTCTTCAGGCGAGGGCGTATCCGTAAATTTGATGTTTGCCTTGGCGTAAACCAGATCCATAGCCTTGTCGGCAAGCAGTTTGTCTCTTAATTGGAAAATCAAACCACTCCGTTCATATTCTTCACGCATTGCCTTGAAGTCCTGGCCGGTTCGCAGGCAGTTCTTGAATATTTGAGCCTGTATTTCATTTTCATTTACAGAAAGTCCTTCTTTTTTTGCAATCGTATGCAAAAGAATCTGGCTTCTTGCAAATTCCTTGGCCTGGGGCATCATCTCATCTTTAAGTTCATCGAGGGATTTTCCCAGGGCGCCAAGGCTTCTGCCCTGTTTTTCCAGCCGCCCAGCCAAATCCGAAAGCAAGAATCTGATCTCAAGTTCAACCAAACTTTCAGGCAATGGAAATTCGCATTGTTTGAGAAGTCCATCCAGAAGATTTTTTTGCGCGACGCCCCTGTTCAGCATTTCCTTGCTTTGAACATAGCTCTTTTTAACATTATCTTTTAACTGTTCCAGATTCTCCAGTTTAAGACTCTTTGCGAAGTCATCATCAAGAGGAGGCAACTGCGCTTCCTTGACTGCATGAACAGTAACATGCATCTCTATATTTTTGCCTGCCACATTGGGCGAGATGAAATCATCAGGAAATTTTATATTCCGGGACCCGGTTTCACCGGGTGCGATAGTTTTTACAAGCTCTTCAAATTCTGGCAGTGATGCATTTGCGCCAAGTTCAAGATCAAAGTTCTCGGTTTTAATATCTGGAAGAGGCACGCCATCTTCAAAAGCTTCAAAATCCAGATTTACTATCTGGCCGTCCTTGCCAGGCTCCTTGCCTTCAACCGGAACAAGCTTGGCGTGCTCTTTCTGGATACGTTTTAAAATCTTGTTAATATCTTCTTCTTTTTCAACAACCTTTTCTTGCTCTACTACCAGTCCTTCATAGTTGGGAAGCTCAAATTCCGGCAAAACTTCAAACTTCATGGAATAGGAAAAAAATTCGCCTCTTTGCAGGGGCTTGTCCAATCCATCAATATTTATCCCGGAAATGGGTTCAAGATTAAGCTGGTTGGTGATTTCATTTATATTTGCATTTATCAGATCCTGACGGGCTTCTGTATAAATCTGATCATGAAAACGTTTTTCAATAACAGATGCTGGAACTTTGCCTGGCCTGAAACCATCCAGCCTGACGGAATCCTTATATACTGCCACAGAACCTATTATGGCAGCGTCTACTTCACTGGGGCTAACAGTTACATTAATTTTTTTCTCTACAGGTGAAATACTTTCAACGCTGAATTCCACAAAAGGCTCCTTTTATGCTATTTTGGTGTGAGAGGGGGGAGTTGAACCCCCATGCCAATGGCGCTGGATTCTAAGTCCAGTGCGTCTACCAGTGCCGCCACTCTCACATTAATTATCAACAAGCTGAATTAAACAAAAAATATTTTCATGAATTGATATTTGAAAATATCGATTTTCAAGTATCTCGAATATACACACTCGATGAAAACGAATTCTAAAAGCGTGCCCTATATGATAATAGCCGCAAATTACAAAGCCTTTCCAGGGCATTTATGCAAAGAAATTGCGAAAATGCTCAAACGCGACTTTGCCTGCAAAGGCGCGCGAGAGAATATCTCGAGGCAAGCTTGTTTTGTCGTTAAGAGATATTCTCATGCGTAAAATGTATA
>VSMX01000013.1:0-394 GCA_009773975.1 Desulfovibrio sp.
GTCAGGCGTAAGCCTGGCGCGGCGGCATAGCCGCCGTAAGCGAGCCGAAACCACGTTTTCGGCGAAGCGATCTTGACATTGAATACGAAATATCCAATGTCATTGAGTGCTAGAAGCCAAAGCCGTCAGAATCTTTGCTGCTGTTTGAACCAAAACCGAAATCATCTTCAACTTCGCTTTCGACAACAGCGTCCGCTGAGGAGTCGGAAGCAGCTTCGATGGTGTTGGCAACAGCGTGGCCTATGGAAAGACCTTTCAGGCCGTCCTTGATTGCGTCCTTGATATTCTGCATCAGGTCTTCGTGGTCAATTGCGACTTTGCCTTCGAATTCGGACAGTTTGCGGTTCAGGCCATTCATTTCCGTTTTCATGCTTTTGGCCTTGCTGTGCAGGGC
>VSMX01000013.1:404-24979 GCA_009773975.1 Desulfovibrio sp.
GTCATCAACCTTCTTTTGAAGGTCCCTGGCCTGTTCACGCACCGGCCGAAGATCCTTGACTTCCTTTTCAAGCAGCAATACGGCTTCTGTCTGTTTTGCCAGGCTTTTGGCATTTTCTTCCAATGTCTCGATTACCTGTCCGACCAATTCTTTCATTCTGCCTTCCATTGGCGAGACTGAAACATTGTCGCCAACAAGGCCTTTAACCTTTGTAACAAAGGCATCCCAACTCTGGCCTTCATGCCATTCATGGGTCATGAATTTGGGATACCAACGGCAAAGCCAGGAAGCGGCAAATGGGCCGATAGTTTTTTCTTCATCCGTGCTCAATGCCGTGTACCCTGTAAGGAATGAAGCGAGATTTTTGGCATTATCCCCACCCTTGCCGAAAATCAGGGCAAGAACCGTTTCAACCGGAAATACCTTGCGTTCATCAGCCATGAAATAACCCCTTATGGAGATAGATAGTCCTGTTAATGCAATTAACCGCGCCCGTACATCCGCACATAAACCATCGCGACAGCGCGATAGACAAAATGCCCAAGCTTTGTCCACGGTACCCAGGCAAATAACATCCAGACAAACACCAGGTGCAGATAGTAAACAATAAAAGCGGTATGAATGCAGTCCATCAGCCTGAAAATCTGGCAACCCATACCTGTGAGGGCCACAAGCCAGATAATTCCAAGCAGGTACCAGTCATAATAGCTTGAAGTCTGATATTTGCGGTTCAGGCTGAGACGCCGCCAGGTTAGCAGCGCAAGGGCGACAAGCAAAAGAACAGCGCCCACATTGGCTATGATCTTGACCCAAAATGTCTGCGGCATGGGGGTTTCGATGAGTATGGCCGGAATTATCTTGCCTCCCCAGTGCCCGAGGGCTACAACCGCGGTTACAAAAGCCAGAATGCAGAAGCTCCAGACAATCATTGTATGGGACAGACGCCTGCTTTGTTCGGGTTGGCCGGTTTTCGGGCCATCAGCGCACTCGGAAAAACGGTTGGCGCTGATTACTTCTTCCCACAAAACATCCCAAATGCAAAGCAGCCAGTTTCTATGAGGACCTATATAAGTCGTTTTGCCTTTTGGCTTGAAACGATCCCACAGTTTCATGCTGCCGCGCACCAGAATGGCGAGGGCTGTGAAAAATGTCAGCATGAATATCGGGTCAATTGTATAGTCGCCATAAAAAATCTGGCCAAAGACAATCTTGCCGTCTTCCGTGCGTGGAAACCAACTGCCCATGATTGCGGCACGAATCCACCAGACAACAAACCAGATGACTGCCGGAATGAGAAAAAGCCAGGGCAAGCCCCTGGGGCTGCTCATCCATTTGCCGATAATTGAAGGCGCCATCAAATCCCTGTAAACCATGTCGCGGGCCGCGGACATCATGGCAGCAGGCCGCGCGCCACGTGGACAAAGATCGGAACAGTTGCCGCAGTTGTGGCAAAGCCACAAATCAACGTCGCTCATCAACTTGTCTTTCAGGCCCCAAGAAGCCCAGATCATTTCCTTGCGCGGGTATGGCGCAGCATCTGGCGCCAGAGGGCAGGCAACCGAACATGTGGCGCATTGATAACATTCTTTGAGGTTTTTACCGCCAGCTTCCATCAGCTGACGGGTATATTCGGAATCTGTTTGCAATGTAATTTTTGCCATTGCCCATACCTCCTACATGCTTTTAAACGGATTTGGGCCTATGGCCGTGATTCTGGCCACAAAATCATTAATGCGATCCGGCACAGAATCGTATTCGTCAATGGCTACTTCCATCTGTTCGACTCGCTCCGGCTCCATGACCATTTTCTTGAGGGTATCCGCAATGTTGTCCGCGCGACGGCTGCATATTTCAGATCCCTTGACAAAATGGCATTGATAATCATCGCCATATTTGCAGCCAAGAAGCAACACGCCATCATAGCCCTTGCTCATTGCGTCCGCTACCCAAATGGCGTTAACCGAACCAAGGCAGCGAACCGGAATGATTCTGCAATACGGGCTCCAGGATTTTCCTCTCAGGCCTGCCATATCAAGCGCAGGGTATGCATCGTTTTCGCAGGCCAGGATCAGGATGCGCGGGCCTTCCTTTTTGAAGTCCTTTGGAACCGCAACTTCGCGAATCATCGAGCTGATCTGGTCAATGCTATAGTCGGCGAACGAGATAACCCTTTCCGGGCAACCGCCAAAACATGTGCCACAACGCCGGCAGCGGGAAGGATTTGGCTTTGGCGTGCCTTTCTCATCGTCATCAAGGGCGCCAAATGGACATTCCTCGGTGCAGCGCTTGCACTGGGTGCAGCGTACGAAATTGAACATGGGGTAGGACTTGTCGCCAGATCTTGGGGCGACAGACACGCCGTGGTCTCCAGCTTCAATACACTGGATGGCCTTGAGAACCGCGCCGGCAGCATCTTCCATGCATCCGTCCATCGTCATTGGCTGACGCACACAGCCGGCCGCATAAACTCCTGTCCTGCGTGTCTCGTATGGGAAGCAGATGTAATTGGAATCCGCAAAACCGTCAAAGAGCGTAAGATCAGGAAAATCCGGGCCCTGGCGATAGGCAAGGTTTATTGTAAGATCAAGGGCTGTGGTTGGCACAATGCCGCAAGGCAGAACCACCAGATCCACATCCAGGTCAAAATCCATGCCAAGCAGCGTATTTTCGCAGGATACAACCACGCGGTCGCCACGATCCGAAATGGATGTGACATCCGCCCTGGTCATCATTATCCCGAGGCGATTTTGCATTTTGCGGTAAAATCTTTCCAGAATACCGGGGATTGCCATGTTTTTATAGATGATAAAGGCCTGTGTGGCATCGTTTGTTCTGTCACATATAATATTGGCCTGCCGTAGCATCCCCACCGAATTGACCACATTGGAATATTGCAGATGGCGTATGCTTTCCAGATCCTCCTTGACAAAAGGAGCATCCATATTTTCGCCGTCGCTTTCCGCATTTTCTCCGGCTGTTTCGTCCTTCGCGACTTTATCGTCAGATTTGTTGGCAGAAGCGGCAAAAGCTTTTTCCGCAAGGGTGGTATCAAGCACAAAGGCGATACGTCTGGCGTTTACAGTGCCTTCGACGAGCATTTTTGCAAACTGGCCGGCATGAACAATGGCCGGACTTTTGCCAAGCCCCATCGGTGCAAGGTATTTGGGATCCAGAGGGGTCCATCCGCTTGCGAGAATAACAGCGCCTATCTCGTAATCCAATGCCTTTTCCCCGCACTGAATGTGTGCGCGAAATTCGCCTGGCTCGCCTTCCAGCCTGGCGACCGTGGAATTGAGGTGGGCTGTGATCTTGTTATTGGCCAGAACTTCATCAATCAAATCTTGCAGATTGGATGGTTGCTTGTCTGTCCAGGGGGGTGAGAGGGGAGAGGCAACCGGAATATTGTTTACTGCTCCTCCATAACGCCCCGATTTTTCGACAAGCACAACCTCATAACCACTTTTTGCGGCCTGAAGCGCGGAATGCAAGCCGGTCCAGCCGCCGCCGATAACCAGAATCCTTCGCACTCCCCTGACAATTGCCGGCTCACTTACGCCGGTTTTTTGCAGCCGGACAACTCCCATATTGAGGTAATCCCGCGCCATTTGCTCCAGCATGGAAGGGGGAAAGGAATTGTCGGATGAAGTTGGAAAGCACAGAACGCATTGTTCGCGCAGGTTGACATGACCGACCTGGATGGCCTGGCCGTTATGAGGTGGGAAGCGATACAAATCCGCATCAACCCGTGGGGAGGCTCCGCAAAGGAGAACTCCATCAAGATCCTGTTCGGCTATGTCTTTGGAAACTTCTTCCACGCTTTCGGCAAGGACAGGCACAACTTTGACCACGCCAAGCAGTTCGCCCCATTTTTTTCTCAGACCGTCGGCTAGAGCTTCAATATCAAGGCCGCCCCCGATATTGCTTTTATCCAGATAAACGCCAATTTTATTTGCCATTGGAGGCCCCCTTGATGATTTGGGTTGCATAAAGGGCGGCCGCCGTGCCGGATTGGGCCGTACGGCTTACATCAAGAGGCATCTTGGCACAACCCGCTGTAAAAATTCCCTTTGCCGATCCATCTTCAACAAAACCGTCTTCATCAAGATTGATCGGGAAAGGCAAATTGCCGGCAGCCAGGCTGGGCTGCATGCCTGTTGCCAGGACAGCCAGATCATATTCAATCCTCGACTTTTGGCCTGTCAGCGCGTTTTCGGCAACAAGGGTTACCTTGTCGCCTGGCGCCTGCAACGCTTCCGCTACCTTGCCCTTGACAAATTTTACATTTGGCAGGGCCTGGACTTGTTCCAGAACCTTGATATAGCGCCCGGGCGCGCGCAAGTCTATGTAATACACGGTGATCATGGTTTGCGGGGCCTGTTCCGCAATATACAGGCACTGCTTGAAAGTTGCCATACAGCAAATATACGAACAATAGCTGAGGTGATTTTCATCGCGCGAGCCGGCACATTGCACAAAAGCCACCTTGAGCGGCGCCTTGCCGTCTGAGGGACGCCGGATCTTGCCGCCTGTCGGGCCAAATGCCGAAGCCAGGCGTTCCATCTGCATATTGGAAATACAGTTTTTTATGCTGCCGCCGCCAAGGTTGGCCAGATTGGCCATGTCATATGGCTGCCAGCCGGTAGCCACAATTATGGAAGCAGCGTCAAGCACAATTTCCCTGGGCTTTTCAACGACGTCCAGAAATTTGTCCCCGGCCACACGCGCTGAATCCGAAACAGAAAGGGTTGAAGGATCAAGCGCCCAGCGGGCCGGGTAGGCGAAAGGCATGGCCTTGTAAAGAGCCTTGCGTTTGCAAAGGCCAAGTTCGAATTCGCTTGGCGCTTCGCCTTCAAGACTTGAGGCAAGCAGGCTGAAATCCACATTGTGCGGAGCTGTATGCCGAGGATTGATGCGGATTTTTACTTTGTAATCACCTTTTTTGCCCGAAAGGCCCACAACCTCGCTCAATGTCAGACAATGGATTTTGGGATTGTTCTTGATGCGTTGGAACTGGATCTCCAGACCGCATGAAGGTGGACAAAGCTTGGGAAAATATTTGTTTAGCTGAGCAACACGGCCGCCCAGCCAGGGCATTTTTTCCACGATATAAACTTCGTGGCCAAGTTCCGCCGCTTCAATGGCGGCAGTAAGGCCCGCAAAGCCGCCGCCCACGACGAGAATGGCATTGGACATCCTTGATATCCTCCTTGAAGGCGGCCAGCTATTCGGGCCGCTTGGAATAAAGGGCTTTTCCCCGAATAAAAACGGGTCAAGCAGCGCCAGCGCTCTGGCAAAAAGGGCGTCCCCGAGGGGACGCCCCGATTTTAGTTATGATTAGTCGGGAATGATCTGGATATAGGGTCTCTTGAAGAAGGTGGTCTCGTTGGTGGCCGGGTCAAAGCGGGAGTTGAGGAAGCATTTCCACTTCTTGTCGTCCAGGCCCATGAAGTCGGCCCGATAATAGAAGCCGGGGTAACGGGATTCTTCACGAACCGCAATGTGCTGCATGTGAAGGCGCACTGTCCAGAGACGATGGTAGTTTTCCCAGGCGCGAAGGAGTTCATGCAGGTCGCGCGCGGAAAGTTTGGCGGAGTCTTCTTCCAGCAGCATGAGCAGATGGAAGCCTGTATCCAGCATTGCCTTGGATGTCTGGTAGTATGTTGCGACACCACCGCCGTATTCGTCGGTAGCCTTGATCAGGCGCATCATGAAGTTTCTGGGCGCTATGTAGTTCGGGTTGATGGTTGGATCGGTTGATGCTTCGTGCCCCTTCTTCCAGGTGTAATAAGGAGCATAAACCAGATTGCGGAGTTCTTCGTCGCTTTCCTTGATGGCCGGCTTGAAGTCCTTGTGGTCGAGGCAGAAGCGGACCATCTGCTTGCCGGCGATACGTCCTTCGGCATGGGAGCCGGATGAGAATTTGTGGCCGGATGCGCCCACGCCGTCAGCACAGGTGAAGAGGCCTTCGACTGTGGTCATGCGGTTATAGACCTTGCCGTTTTTGGCGTGGATCTTGTATTCTTCCGGAACCCATTTTTCGTCGGGGCCGGAAACCCAGATGCCGCAGCAACCGGAATGGCTGCCAAGAAGATAGGGCTCGGTCGGCATGATTTCGGAACCGCGTTCTTCTGGCATGGTATTGCTGCAAGCCCACAGGTTGGCCTGGCCAACACACATGTCGAGGAAGTCTTCCCAGGCTTCCGATTCAAGATCTTTCTGCTGCTCTTCATCCATGGTTGCGAAGGTCTTGTTCAGGGCGGTCTTGGTGTCCATATAGATGGGACCACGGCCATCGCGCATTTCCTTGATCATCATGTGGTTGCGCAGACAGGTCGGGATGACGTTGCCCTTGGCATAGCCGCGCGCTTCGTAAGGTTTCAGAAGATCCTTGTTTGTCGCGCAATAATCTTCGCCTTTGGAGTTGGTTGCCTTGGCCTTGAAAAGCAGGAACCAGGCGCCCACAGGACCATAACCATCCTTGAAGCGGGCCGGGACGAAGCGGTTTTCCATCATCGTCATTTCGGCGCCAACCTGGGCGCAAAGCGTATAGGTGGAACCGGCATTCCATACGGGATACCATGCGCGGCCCATGCCTTCGCCCATTGAGCGGGGACGATAGATATTCACAGCGCCGCCTGCGCCAACCATGATGGCATTGGCCTTGAAAATATGAACCGCGTTTTCGCGCAGGTTGAAGCCAACGGCTCCGGCAATGCGGTTGGGTTCATTCTTGTCGAGCAGCAGTTTTACAATGAACATACGTTCCATGATGCGGTCTTCGCCCAGGGCATTCTTGGCCGCTTCCGCAACGATGCATTTGTAGGATTCGCCGTTGATCATGATCTGCCAGCGACCGGAACGGACAGGGTCAGCACCCTTGCGGATTGAAAGACCCTTGGCCTTGGCCTGGGCTCCGTTCAGGTTGTGGCCGTCTTCCTTGACCCAGATAGGCAGGCCCCATTCCTCGAAAAGATGTACGGAATCGTCAACATGACGGCCCACGTCAAAAATGAGGTCTTCGCGGACAATGCCCATAAGGTCGGTCCGCACCATGCGCACATAGTCGTCGGCAGTATTTTTGCCGAGATAGGTGTTGATGGCCGAAAGACCCTGGGCGACTGCTCCGGAACGTTCAAGAGCGGCCTTGTCGCAAAGCATGATTTTCAGGCCGTGTTCATCGCCCCAGCGCACGGCTTCGTAAGCAACGCCACAGGCGCCCATGCCGCCGCCGACAATCAGCAGATCCACATCATGGGTTTTAACACTGGGGTCTTCAATCGGAACGCCCTTGCAGGGCTCATTAACTGGAAGTTTTGGCATGATTATATTCTCCCGAGAGCTTTGTTATTTCGTATGCATTGATGCGGTACAAGTTCAAAAACTGGCTAGCCGTTTGAGCCAACAGCTTCGGGATCATACAGAACGCCGTCTTTCGCGGCTTTCCGCTTCATGCCCGGATCTTCCACCTCGAACTTCTTGCCGAGAACGGTCTGGGGTTCTGCCAGCTTCGCTTCGGTAAACAGGCATTCGTTATCAAGGCTGCCGCCTGCGGGTTTGCCTTCATAAGGCTTGATTGAACCTTCGGGAGTTGTGCGAATGGGGAACTGGAAGCGTTTGATGGCGCCATTGCGGAATTTTACAGTCCACTGGATGGAATCGCCGGAACGCATAGGGGTACAGACGCCGCCCATGGGGCAGAAGTCGGCATAGGGGCGCGCCGCAATGGCGCCCTGGGGACAGATTTTTACACAGGAATAACATTCCCAGCACGCGTCCGGTTCCTGGTTGTAGGCTTTCATTGCCTCATGATCAAGGATCATGAGGTCGTTGGGGCAGATGTACATGCAGGCGGTTCTTTCAGCGCCTTTGCAACCGTCGCATTTGGCCGGATCGACAAATGTCGGCATATTTTCCTCCACTCTTGAAATATTTTTTGCAAACCCTCAAAGTGCTGCGCTGAACTTCCCCAATGAGGCAGAGCGCTGGCATCCTTTGCGGCAGAACATGTGTGAAAAATCACAAACAAGTCCTGTACTGACCTTTTTGCCAGGCCGCCAACGTTCTTAATATGCCCACAAACAAAGATTGCCGAACAAAAAACGCAGGTGGATGGCTTGCGAAATTGGTAACAAGGTTGATGCCTTGCGTCAACCCCCTTTCTGGATATTTCTTGGATCCTCTTTCCTGAATAAACCCAAATCTGCCATAATACCAAACAGTTGGACAAAGAAAAAATTTGGCAAATTTTACCTTTTCTTTCCATTAGCCTCCCTTGAGAATGCTTTTCAATGTTTTAGCAAAGCTGTCCAGATCCTCCCGGGCAATGGTCAGCGCCGGCAAAAGGCGCAGGGTAACGTTATGGCTCAGGCTGCAAATAAAGCCCCTGTTCAGCAGTTCTTTCCAGACCTCGGGCGCGCCGGAAACCAGCTCCACCCCTATCATCAGGCCCTGGCCCCGCACATCCCGGATCTTGTCAGGCATTTCCCCACGCAAATCCTCAAGCCGAGCGATCAATTCGCCGCCGTTTATTTCCGCCCTCTCCCAGAGGCGATCGCGCAGCATTATTTCTATAACCTTGCGGGCCACAGCGCTTGCAAGCGCGCCTCCCCCAAAAGTGGTGGCATGGCTGCCGGCTTCGAATCCCCGGGACATTTCATCCGTGGCCAGCATTGCGCCCATGGGAATACCGTTTGCCAGGGATTTTGCAATGCTTATGGCGTCGGGTTTTATGCCGGCATGTTCATAAGCCCAGAAACGCCCGGTGCGGCACATTCCGCATTGCACTTCATCGCAAATCAAAAGAATTCCTCTCTCGCGGCATAATTGTTCGACACTGCGCAAATAATCGGCAGGCAGTGGCACCACGCCGCCTTCGCCCTGCACGGCTTCCAGCATTACAGCAGCCGTTCTGGACGAAATGGCCTTTTCGAGAGCTCCGATATTGCCTGCCTCAACCTGGGCAAAACCTTCGGGCAATGGTTCAAACCCATCTTGCAGGCTTTTGCGTCCTGTCGCGGCGAGCGTGCCGAGAGTACGTCCATGAAAACATCCCGACATGGTTATGATTTCATAGGCGTCGACTTTTTTGATCTTGCGCATATAGCGTCTGGCAAGCTTGATGCAGGCTTCATTGGCTTCCGCTCCGGAATTGCAGAAAAAAGCCTTGTCGTGATGGGAGGTGGACAGAAGAATTTTGGCCAGATCAAGCTGTTCTTCCTGATAAAAAAGATTGCTGATATTCCAGAGCTTGCGCGCCTGGATTTCCAGCACTTCGCAAAGTTCGGGATTGCAGTGCCCGAGACCCTCAACGGCAATGCCGGCCAGGAGATCAACATATTCCTTGCCGTCCACATCCCAAAGCCTGGAACCGGCTCCACGCGTAATGGCAACCGGATAGCGGCTATAGGTGCGACAAAGAAGTTTCTCTTCAGCACGTTTTATTTTTTCAAATGCTTCAGACATTTTTGCTCCTCCATGAACGAAAGTGATTAAATTCCGGTATGGCCAAAGCCGCCTGCGCCCCTTTCGGTTTTGGCCAGCGTTGCTACCTGGCGCCATTTTGGGCGTACAAAGGGCTGAATAACAAGCTGCGCAATGCGCTGCCCGTGCGAGATTGTTCTTTTTTCCCCGCAAGTATTCAAGATAAAGACAAAAATTTCTCCAGTATAGTCCGGGTCAACCAGCCCCACACCCTGGGCGACGATCAGGCCATCTTTTGCTCCAAGGCCGCTTCTGCTGTATATAAATCCGGCAAGTCCCCGCTTGAGTGGCTGGATTGCCAAACCGGTGGGTATTTTTATCCTGGCGCCTTTTTCAAGAAAAATTTCCCTTTCCATGAGGCAAGCTGCCAGGTCGCAACCGGCAGAGAAAGGTGTTGCCGGTTGAGGAAAACTGTTCTCATAAAGATTTTTTGCCTCCGGCCTGACATATTGGATTTCAAAATCCTCTTCAAGGGGGAGATAGTCTGTTTTTGTCATGATTCTCCAGATTATTATTTATTATGGTAATAGGCAAATTGTTTCGATCCGCAAGTGCCTTGGTGGTATGCCATTATCACCACATTTACAAATCTTGCCTTTTGTCTTGCCAAAGAATATGGTAAAAGGAGGGAATAATCTATTTTTTAGTCAGGAATGTTCTTGGGCATATCATGTTTTTATGTTTTTTATGGACAAATTATGACAGAGAAAAACAATTTGCCGCAGGCAGTGCTTTTTGCTGGCCAGGGTTCACAGACAAAAGGCATGGGCCGCGCTTTGGCCGAAAAATTTCCGGAAGCCATGTGTCTCTGGAAAAAAGCCGAAAAAGCAAGCGGCCTTGGACTTAGGGGAATATATTGGGAAGGCAGTGAAGAGGAAATGGCCGATACTGCAGCTTTGCAGCCGGCCCTGACAGCTGTCAATTTAAGCATCTGGAATGTGGCAGGCCTTCACCCTTGTGGAGCGGCGGGGCACAGTCTGGGGGAATTTTCGGCACTTGGCGCTTCCGGCGCGCTTTCGGTAAATGATGTTCTGCGGATTACAGCCTTGCGTGGCAAGTTGATGGCCCAGGCCAATGGCGGAGCAATGGCCGCAATCGTCAAGCTGGCTGCTGGTGAGGTTTCAGCTCTGGTTGATGAGGCTGCAAGCGAAACGGGAAAAATTGCAGTCTGCGCCAATTTCAACACGCCTTTGCAGACTGTGGTTTCCGGGGAAAAAGAAGCCATTGATCTGATGTGTAAAAAAGCAAGGGAAAAGAAGGGGCGGGCCATAATGCTGCCCGTGTCCGGAGCTTTTCACAGCCCCATGATGGCCGAAGCCAACAGGGAATTTTTGCCGGCGTTAAAAAAAGCTGACTGGCATGACCCGCGTTTTCCCATATATTGCAATGTAACCGGCAAAGCCGCGCGCAGCGGAGCGGAGCTTTTGGAAAACATTGGCAAACAGATGGTTTCCCCTGTCTTGTGGGTGGAAACAATTCGCTCCATGTGGGCGGACGGAGCGCGCAAGTATATGGAAATAGGCCCAAAAGCCGTTCTGGGAAAGATGGTCACCCAGGATCTCGATGAATCTGCCCATCCAGAAGTTGAGCTTGTCAGCGTGTTTGCGGAGGAATAGCCATGCACGCTAAAGATATTCTTATTGGCGCCCTGGAAACGATTCTGGCCAGGGATAATCTGGAAATTCCGCAAAAACACGTCGTCAATCCGCCAAAGGACACCCGTTTTGGCGACCTCTCGACCAATGTGGCCATGCTGCTTGCAAAGCAGACAGGCAAGAATCCGCGCGCGCTGGCCAAGGAACTGGCCGAAGCCCTGGTAAGGGAATGTCCGGATATTGCAAGCGCGGAAGCTGCCGGGCCGGGTTTTTGCAATGTGACCTTCAGGCCGGGTTACTGGCAGGATATTGTAAAAAGGATTGAAAAGGCCGGCCCTGATTTTGGGCACTCCAGCAAGGGCGCGGACAGCAGCGTGCTGGTTGAATATGTATCCGCAAATCCCACAGGCCCCCTGCATGTGGGCCACGGACGGGGGGCGGCCTACGGCGACAGCGTGGCCCGTATTCTGCGCTCCCAGGGCTGGAAGGTTGGTACCGAATATTATCTCAATGATGCCGGCCTGCAAATGCGCACGCTTGGGCTTTCCATTCTTCTTCGTGCCAGGGAGCTTGCCGGTCAGGAAACCGACTTCCCCAAAGATTGCTATCAGGGTGATTATATTGTTGATCTTGCCAGGGAAATCACCACACTTGTTCCAGATTTGCTTGAAAAGCCGGAAGAGGAAGCCAGGGCTCATTGCCAGGAATTCGGCATGGTGGAGATTTTAGGGGGCATAAAGAGCGATCTGGCCAAATTCCGCTGCGAGCATCAACTTTTTTTCTCGGAAAAAAGTCTGGTGGACAGCGGGGCAGTGTCCAGGGCTTTTGCAGCTCTCGACAAGGCCGGGCATACGTTTTACAAAGATGGCGCTTATTGGTTCAGGACCACGGCTTTTGGCGATGACAGGGATCGCGTATTGAGGAAATCTGACGGCTCCCTTACATATTTCGCCACGGATATAGCCTATCATCATGACAAATTCGAACGTGGATATGACTGGCTGGTTGATGTCTGGGGGGCGGATCATCATGGCTACATACCGAGGATGCGCGCCGCAATCGAAGCCATGGGCCGAAATGCCGACAAATTTGACGTGGCTCTTATCCAGCTGGTCAACCTTTTGAGGGACAACAACCAGGTTTCAATGTCCACCAGAGCCGGAACATTTGTCACCCTTGAAGATGTTGTCAACGAGGTCGGTGTTGATGCCGCCAGATTCATGTTTTTATCGCGCAAAAGCGACAGCCCTCTTGATTTTGATCTGGAACTGGCCAAAGAACGCTCGATGGAAAATCCTGTATATTATGTTCAATATGCACATGCCAGGATTCAGGCGCTCATGCGCCGGGCAAAGGAGCGCGGCATCGAATTGGCCGATTTTTCATCTCCTGAAATTCTTGCCCGGCTTGATACGCCAGAAGACCAGGCATTGCTGTGCCAGATTGCGCTTTATGAAGAGATGCTGGCAAATGCGGCCCGGGATCTCGCCCCTCATTATGTGAGCAATTATTTGCGTGAGCTTGCCGCCCTTTTGCATAGCTATTATGCCAAACATCAGATAATTTTGCCGGAAGATCAGCAAAAAACGCTGGCCAGGCTTGCGCTTTCCCGCGCTGTTGGCCAGGTAATAAACAACGGTCTTTTTCTGCTTGGAGTTGATGCGCCGGAGCAGATGTAAATTAATTGAAGGGATTTAAAATATGCCGATACAGTTGCCCTTGCGCAAGATATTCCAGAAACGCGCCCCTGGCGCCCCGCACTTTGCAATCAGTCTTTCGGGAACCATGGTGGTCGCCCTCAGTCTTGTGCTTGCAGCCTGTGTGGCATGGGCTTTTTTTATGGGTTTTATGGTTGGCAAAGGGCAAAATCCCGGCGCCAAACTCCAGTCCATGACCGGAATTGCCCTTACAGATGAAAGTGAAAAAGATACTGATTTGTCCAAAAATGTTGCCAGAGGCATCGGGGAGGCGGAATCCGGGTCAACGCGCCAGGATGGAGCGTCTGAACAGCCATATCCATTTACAAGTCCTGAAGGTGAAAGCAAGGCCGCGTGGGGAGACGAAAAGCCCGTAATGGCGATAAAAGAACCCCCAAAAAAAACTTCACCCAAAAGTGAAAAAGCCCGTGCCCGGGAAAGGGAAAAACGCGCTGAGCCGGCCAAAACGGACAATGGCCAAATTTACAATTATTCATATCAGGTTGCGGCATACAAATCCGCAAATGAGGCAAACAAGCTCAATGCCAAACTGGAAAAAGCCGGCCACCGCGCCAGTGTGCAAAAAAGCGGCAAGGTGCATCTGGTTTTGGTAAAATTACGCGGCACGGAATCAGATGCGGCAAAATTGCGGGCCAGACTGGAAAATCTGAAGCTTGGGAAGCCTCTTCAACTTTCCAAAAAACCGGTGGAGGGTAAACAGCGCGCCAAGGGGGGCAAATGAGCGTGCCCACAGCAAGCAAGGGGTCAGTGTCAAGGATTGTTGACCTTGTTCGCGTGCTGGGCGCCAAAACGCTTTCCGGCATTGATGCAATTGGCGGCATGACCATCTTTATGGTCAGGGGCCTTTTTCAGATATTTGCAAACATCCGCATTATTCCCCGCACTATCCGGCAAATTTATATCATAGGCTACCAATCGCTTTTTGTTATCATGTTGATTGGTATTTTTACAGGCATGGTGCTTGGTTTGCAGGGTTACTACACACTCGTGCAGTTTGGTTCAACGGGGCTGCTCGGCTCTGCCGTCTCACTTTCCCTGATCCGTGAACTCGGGCCGGCACTAACGGCAATCATGCTTACGGGCCGGGCTGGATCAGCCATGGCTGCTGAAATTGGCGTGATGCGCATTACAGATCAGATAGATGCCCTGGATGTAATGGATATCAATTCCATAGGCTATTTGGTCAGTCCCCGAATCCTGGCCGCGCTTGTGGCATTTCCGTTGCTGACAGCCATTTTTGACACCATTGGCATTTTTGGAGGCTATTTGACCGGTGTTTTGATGCTGGATATGAATTCCGGCGTCTATTTTTACAAAATTTCACATGCCGTGACAATGAATGATGTTAATGGCGGTTTTGTAAAAGCCCTGGTTTTTGGTCTTCTTGTTTCCACTGTATGCTGCCATCAGGGCTATTTTTCCCACTTGCGGCGCGACAGCGTTGGGCCGGAAGCTGTTGGCAACGCCACTACTTCGGCCGTGGTTATTTCCTGTGTGCTCATTTTGGCCGCCGATTATGTGGTAACCTCATTTCTCCTTTAGGCTACATATATGGAAAGCTGGGATATTTGCTTCAGGAATTTGAGTGTAGGCTACAATGGCGTGCCGGTGCTTTCAGATATAAATGCCACTTTGCCCGGCGGGAAGGTATCTGTTATCCTTGGTGGTTCAGGTTGTGGCAAGTCCACCCTGTTGCGGCATGTCATAGGCCTTGCAAAACCCATCAAGGGCGGTATCCTGATTGGCGGAAAAGATTTGTTTACCCTTTCACGAAATGATTTCCGCCGGCTACGCAAACGAATGGGAGTTCTTTTTCAGGATGGCGCTCTCCTTGGCGCGCTTACTCTCGCCCAGAATGTTGTGTTGCCTCTTTCCGAACATTTGCGTTTACAGAAAAAGCTGTTGCGGGAAGCGGCATTGAGGGTTTTAAGAATGGTTGGCCTGGAAGAATTTGTCGATTATTATCCCAACCAGCTTTCAGGCGGAATGCGCAAACGCGCCGGGCTTGCCAGGGCGATTATCGCAGACCCTGCGCTCCTGCTTTGTGATGAGCCTACATCTGGACTTGACCCAATTACAGCAGCCCGCATGGATAACCTGCTTCTTTCCATGCATGCCAAATATCCAGGAATGACCATTGTTTCAGTAAGTCATGATCTGGCCAGTCTCAAAACCATTGCAGATTATGTGCTTGTGCTTGGCGAGGGGCGCGCAATCTTTGCGGGCACGCTGCAAGAACTTTACGCCAGCAAAAATACATATCTGGAACAATTTCTGGAACGTAACCCAGGTCCGGTTTCTCTTGATTTTGATCAAAAACGCAATCCAGAAATTGAAAAGATCCTTCAAAAATGGCTGGACAGCTGATATGGTTCGGAGTTTTTGCCTGTTGAAATTTGGAATTCCGTATGCGCCAGTATATTTGCGAACATGACACGCCAGTCGGGGAAATTGTTCTGTTTACTGATGGAGAGGCGCTTACAGGCGCTTATCTGGAAGGGAAGAAACATTTTTGCGGTCTTGCGGGGAATATTCTTAAGGATTCCGGGAAGCACCCTGTTCTGGAACGTGCAAAAAACTGGCTTTCAGCCTATTTTGCAGGTGAGAAACCAGAAATTGGAGAACTGCAACTTAATCCTGAAGGCAGCGATTTCAGACTTGAAGTATGGCAGAGCTTGCAAAATATTCCTTACGGAAAACTCATAAGTTATGGCGACATAGCGCGGGAAATAGCCATTCGCAAGGGTCTGGCACGTATGTCTGCCCAGGCGGTTGGCGGTGCTGTTGGCCATAATCCACTTGCCATAATCATTCCCTGCCATCGTGTAATAGGCCATAACGGCAATCTCACTGGTTATGGCGGCGGTATTTCAATAAAAATCTGGCTGTTGCGACACGAAGGCATTGATGTGTCAAGGCTGTCAATGCCAAAAAACAAGGCCTTTAAGGGCAAATCTCACAGGTAATAATAATGAAAATTGCCCTTCTTCTGGCGGCCTATGGATAGGCAAATCCTTATAGCCAAAGGACAATTTACAGTTTTGGGGCCATGTGCCGCCAGAAATTTCAGCATTTTCCAGTGCTCTCGTCATTTACTTCACTGCTTTTGCGTGAAAGAATGGCCAATATGCGCAGGAAAAGCGATTCCGTGCGCAAGGCGCTGGAACGACTTTGGCATGAAAAGTATGAATGTGTGGCCATTCAGCCTTTACAGGCAATTCCCGGCCATGAATATCAGCAGATTTGCAATGCTGTTGGTGAAGTTGCGAGTGCGCGGAAGATGCGTTGCGCCATAGGGCGCCCTTTGCTTTCCACCCCCTGCGAGGCTCCAGAAGTGGCGCGCGCATTGCTTGCGCATTTGCCTGCCGATAGAAAAAGCGATGAAGACGTCGTGCTGATGGGGCATGGCGCAAGGCATGAGGCCTGCAGCCTTTATAATTATCTGGCAATTGAGCTTGCCAGACTGGACAGACGCGTCTATCTGGGAACAATGAGTCCGCCAAACGAACTTGAAACCATTATTCCATCACTGGTTTCGGAGGTGGTCTGGCTTATGCCTCTTCTGTCCGTTGTTGGAAAACATGCTATAAACGATATGGCCGGATCGGCGGCAGATTCCTGGCGTTCAAGGATAGAAGCGGCCGGCCGTCGGTGCAACCCTGTGCTTAAGGGTATTTCGGAATATGCATCTGTTGCGGATCTCTGGCTTGGGAATCTTGGAAAGGCGGTAGATTTTCTGAAAGATTGATTTCGGGAAATTTCTTCCAATCTCGATGACGCTTCTTGACAACAGACCCAAAGCGGCAAAAACTGGCTGAAAAAATAGGAGCAAGCCATGCACAAAATTATTTTGCCGGTTATTTGTTTTGGGATTTTGCTCGCAGGATGCGCGGGTTTGTCGGGTTCTCCGCAGGATACATCCGCTCTTTCCATTTCTGCGCCGGGTGGCGGAACAAATGCCTTTAACCCCTATATGCAGTCTGAATTGCCCAATTTGAGGGGAACAACAGGAGAGGGCCGGCAGATGCTTGGCCACCTTGGCGGCAAGGTGCAAAGCATTGAAGAGGAGGCCAGACACCGCAAAAATTGGCGGGATGAACTTTATCCAGTGGTCTTTGGGGACAAGAAAGCGCCGCATGAAATCATTGTTGTGCTCAATTTTGCCGAACCTGCCTGCGAAAACCTGTGGAAAGCCGTTGTTTCCGCAAGCAAGTCGCTTTCTCCCAAACAATGCAAGATTGTCGTTTTCGGCAAAAGCAGTGAAAATTACGGTACAGACCTGATGGGCCTGGCCATTTGGCTGGCCCATTCCCGTTCTGGCAAGGCCATGCCTTATCTGACATACGCGCTTGGTCGCTGGAATGCGGTAAAAGCCGCACAGAAGAGTTCCGGCACCATCAAATCATTTACCAATGAATATGATGCCACGGCAACATCGCATGATTATCCCATCCATTACGGCTATCTCATGCAGCTCAATCCGCCTGTGCCGACAAAACAGGAACCGGCTGTTGCCAAATATTGTTATGATGCGGGAAACGTAAATATGTACCAGGCAGTTCAGATTTGCCAGTATTACGGGGTAAGGAAACTGCCGGCTGTTATTGTTGATGGCAAGGTGCTTGGCAAGATTTCAACAGATACTATATTAAGTGCCTTGAAATAAGTTGGGAATAAATTAAAATTACAATGCCGGAGCATTGCCATGCTCCGGCATGCTGTTCGGGAGAAAGAGTGAGTAAAGCTGAAATAAAGCGGCTTGATGTGCAGCCGTACTTCGATATGGAAACTTATCTGGGGCTTTGCCAGGAAACCAGGCTTAATGGCGATCTTTATGAAAAGTTGACATCCTTATGGGATAAATGGCTTTCTGAACTGAATATCTGTGAAATAAAGACTGGTGGGACATCAGCCCTTGCGGTCTGGCTGCCGGAAGAAGTTGAGAACGAAGTTGACAATCTGTTTGATGAGTCGCCTTCACAGGGCTTCATGATTAATAATCTTGCCCAGTATATGTGTATGTCGGCCATAGCCGAATTGTTGCCCATGGTGGAGCAGGGTGGCTGCGCTCCTTCACCAGAGCCAACGCTTGCCCTGGCAAACGCCTTGATGGAAGCCGGTTTTCCGTGCAATCTTGGAGATGCCCTGCTGCCCGAACGCCGCTATGCAACAGTAACGCATTATCCTTTCAAGGGGGGATGTGAGGTTTGCAGCCTGAAAGACAACTGTCCCAAGGGCAAAAATTATACAATGGTGCTTCCCGGGCATGAAAAAGTCCAAAAATGAGAACTTTAAGCCGGGAAATCATTTCCCGCCGAAATAGCCGAATTAAACTTGATGGGCTTCCAGCGTTTCACCGGAAGTGTCTTGCCTCAAAAATATTTTCTGTAATGACTTGTTAACAAAGCTTGTTCACTGACAGCAAATCTATTTTATTGTGCATTTGCAATTTTTACATTCATCGATAATTGCGAATTTGCAAGTGTGCTTTGTTGAAATGCTGTTTTATAATAAACAGTATTGGAATTGTTGGTTTAGAGGGCTTCCATGACAAGGGTGCGAAGATCATTTTTAGGGCACCGCACTACAAGCTCAATTGTTCTTCTGTTGCGGCGCACGCTTTCGACAGTGCAGGAACGGGATGTGTCAGTATCATAATCCCGCAAGGTTAAAACATCTCCCTTGATGGGGAGTTGATCCGGTATAACTTCAACAAGATCTGTGGTTTCAGCATCAAAGCCATCCCAGGCCAGGGCCAATGGAGCAGCGAGAAACAACAGAACCACCGTTAATAATGGCAGGTATTTCATGTGCAACTGTTTAAGGCCATTTTCATTTCTTGGCAACTACCGGCAGCTGCATCTCGATTTTTCTCTGAAATATGGAAAAAATTCGTTCATGCCTTACAATTCCGACCGCCGTCATTTCGGTATACGCGGGAATAAATGTCCTTTTTTTCTGGCTAAAATGCCTTGTTGCGAACAGGATTGTTTTTAATAATGATAGCCTACATAAAAGGCAAACTTGCCGAAGTGTTTGGAAGCTCTTGCCTGGTGTTGACAACTGGTGGCGTTGGCTATGAGCTTGCGCTTCCAGCACAGGCTCTTGCAGCTTTGCCGGAAACTGGCAGCGAAGTGGAATTTTATACCTTTCTGGCAGTGAGGGAAGACGCCCTTGAACTATATGGTTTCGCAAGTTTTGCCGAACGACAGGCTTTTGAAATGCTTACGGGCATATCCAGGGTTGGCTGCCGCACCGCGCTTGCAATTTTGTCCATATACTCACCGGATGATCTTGTTCACATAGTGGCGCAAGAAGACATTCCTGCCCTGGCGCGCGTTTCGGGCATAGGAGCCAAAACAGCCCAGCATATTTTTCTGGAGTTGAAATACAGGCTGAAAAACACGCCAATTCCCAGAGGGGCGGCACCTGCAAAAATGCCATCAGTTTTGCGCGATGTTCTGGATGGCCTCGCAAATCTTGGCTATGCGGAAGAAGAATGCGCGGAAACGGTAAAAACTGTATTGGCTGGAGATCCGGATCTTGATGTGGGCAGCGCCTTGCGTGCCACCCTCAAAGCCCTTGCAGCCAGGAGAACTTGATGGGCGGTTTTGACGACAATATTTCACAAAGTGACGAAAGTGTCCGTCCAGGAACGCTGGATGATTTCATAGGCCAGGAAGAGTTGAGAAAAAATCTGGCTGTCTATATTCGCGCAGCCCGGGAAAGAGGCAGGGCTCTCGATCATACGCTTTTTTACGGCAATCCGGGGCTGGGTAAAACTACCCTGGCCCAGATAATGGCATCGGAATTGAATGTCAATCTGGTCTGCACTTCTGGTCCAGTGCTTGAGCGCAGCGGCGACCTGGCCGCCATCCTGACCAATCTGGGGCGCAATGATTTGATTTTTGTAGATGAGATTCACAGAATGCCGATAGCGGTGGAAGAAATACTTTATCCGGCAATGGAAGATTTCAAGTTGGATCTTGTACTTGGCCAGGGTCCGGGCGCAAGAACTGTAAAAATTGAACTTGAGCCATTTACGCTTGTGGGGGCAACTACGCGTATGGGGCTTATTTCTTCACCATTGCGCGATCGTTTTGGTATTCTTGCCCATCTGGAATTTTATTCTCCGGAAGATCTGTCCAGAATTGTGCTACGCACAGCAAAAATTCTTGGCGTTGTCATAAACAATGAAGGTGCCGCCGAAATTGGGCGAAGATCGAGGGGAACTCCAAGAATCGCCAACCGCCTTTTGAGAAGGGTGCGGGATTTTGCTCTGGTTCATGGCGATGGCAATATTACAGCCGCGGTAGCCTCAAAAGCGCTTGAGCAGATGGATGTTGACGAACTTGGTCTTGACCAGATGGACAGAAAAATACTGAATGTCATAATCAGACACTATGATGGCGGCCCTGTTGGCGTTCGCACGCTGGCTGCGGCCTGTTCGGAGGAAATTCGCACTATTGAGGAAATATATGAGCCTTTCCTGATTCAATCCGGTTTTCTTAAACGCACTCCGCGCGGGCGCATGGCAACTTCAAAGGCTTTCAAACACTTAAAATTGTTGGGATAGGTATTTATTCTTTGCCATTAATCTGCGAAAGGCAATATAAATGGGGATTGCCATCTAGATCATTTTTTCATTGAAAATGAGTGTCCAGTCATTATCTGGCGCGGCGCGAAGATTTGCATTGCGAAGACCATTGTTACGGATGTTTTCTCCCCATAATTCCCTGATTTTTGTTTCCGCTTCTTCTGCGGCAAATTCTTTTTTGCCGCCTTCCCATTGGCCCCAGGGCGTGGCAAGGGTGTGAAGATGCTTTTCGGCATGCCGCAGGCTGAAGTCAACCATTGATAGGATACCGAGAGATTCATCAAGAAATTTGTCATTTTCAATTATTTCTTTTCTGATTGCCATACACTGCCATGAAACACCAATTGTATGCCGTGGCAATAAAAATTGTCCCCATGCGGATTCTGCCAATCCTGGATATGGCAAGTCGCGCAAAAGCATGAATGGCAAACCAGTTATATCGGGATACCAGCCGCCATTGACAAGGTAGCCGTTGCGCCAGACCAGACCGCCAACCATGGCAAGGTCATCCCTTGTGGCTTCGATAATCAATTGCTCTGGCCTGCAATTTGGCAATGGACTCAAGCCGGCATACAAAAAGAGCAAAAGAGGGTTCTTTGCCTGCATGGCGGCATTATTGCAGGATCTTGCCCAGTTATTGTTCCCATGCGGTAAAACTTTGTGCGGAATATTGTTCGGCAACGCCGCATTCGGAACATAACTGCTTATTGGTTGAATGCAGATTTCGAGATTGATTTTTTTCGCAAGGGTTTTAATGGAGGCCACAAGATTCGCATTCGGGGATGGATTTTCAGAATCGGTCAGGAGAATGATGCTGCAGGACAAATTATCGGGCAAATCATAGGCTAACAGAAAAAAATTGTTTTTGCCTGTCTTTACGACATTAGCCTGTATCCCACGCCTTTCAGCCATTTTTTGTTTTGCTGTTCTGGTTGCTTCAAGGATATAAGGTTTGGATTCCATGCTTCCTGCAGTACTGTTTTCATGTATGCGCCAATGATAAAGGATGTACGGCAAGTGCCAAATTTGTTTCGATGTGAGTTTTTCTGTAACTCTCAACGCTAGGTCATAATCTTGGGAGCCTTCAAAGCCGGGACGAAGGCCGCCTGTTTTTTTCAAGATAGCAGTTTCATATATGGAAAGATGGCCGGGTAAAAAAAGGTCGCGGTCGAATTCAGATTTGAAAATCGGGGAAGTGCGGACGTTATTGCTGTCAATATGGTCTTCGTCAGTATAAATGAACCGCAATGAAGGGTTTTTGGCAATTGCTTCGGCTACAATGCCCAAAGCTTCCGGAGCAAGCATGTCATCATGATCCAGAAAGGCGATGTACGGAGCTTTAACAAGCTCAAGAGCACTGTTGCTTGCCTTGCATATATGCCCGTTTTCTTCACGAAATGTAATTGAAACACGTTTGTCGCTGGCTGCAAGAGACCGAAGAATTTCGGTTATATCCGGATTGGTCGAAGCATCGTCCGCAATACAAAATTGCCAGTTTGAATATTTTTGCGTCCGGACGGAATTAATTGCCTGAAGCAAAAATTCCGGTTTGGGATTCCAGACAGGCATAAGCACGGAAATCATTGGCCAGCTCTTTCCAGACTGAATATCAGGTATTTTTTCGCCTGTTTCCACCCAGGCCTTGTAAACGCAGGTTGACCAATCCAGCGAGCAATTGTAAACGCCCGCCTTCTGCAGTAATTGCATCCCCGGTTTGAGCAGACTGTAATGAAAACGGCTGGATTTTTTACGCCAGTCTTTTGCCTGGTTTTTCAGGTCAATTAATCCCGATTTTTGGGCAAATTGTTCGACTTTTTCACATTGGGCAATGTAATAATTAAAGGTGCCGGGCAAACTTGCCGGAAGGGCGGTAGAAAGATCAAAAGCCTCGATTTTTTTTTCAGGAGGAAGGGATGTGATATATTTTATCAAGTTTAAAGGATTTGGGGCATGCCGCCAATCGAGCCATTTTCCTTGCGGGGAATCTTCTTCAACTGCCAGCGGAAGATTTTTCACTCCTTCGCAAAGCCATGCGTCAAGGCTATAATCAAGCTTGTCTTCCTTAACTTTTAATGGATAATCGATCTTGAGACCGGAGGCCCGCAATCTCCCTCGTTGCAAAGCGCTGTTCCATATTCCGCAAAATTCCCAGGAATCAAACTCATTGGTCTGAAACGCCTGGCACGATGCTTCTGTTGAAAAACGGCAGTTTTCACCAGTTAATCGCACACAGAAATCATACCAGGCAAGGTATTCGATTTTTGTATTAAAACCGCCAAGTTTGATAAAATCTGACTGTCTTAAAATTACAGATCCAGGATGAGCGATTTGAAAAAATCTTTTCCTGGTTGCAAGAGGATGTTCAATTGGCAATCCTTCATAAAGATAGTGGATATATTGCTGACAATCGCAAACAATGCCCAGATGGGCCGCTCTGTTTTTGACGTTTTCATTCCATCCGGCAAGCAGAAGGGGGTTCAAACCAACAACGCACTGATTCTTTGCCAGATTTTCACCAAGGGTTTTAATTACATTTGGTGTAAGATGAATTGTCGAGGAAAGAAAAAAAAGCAGATTGTCTGTATTTTCATCGGAATTGGGCGCGGAAAAAAGCTGATTTGCAACTTTCTCAAACGTTGTTTCAGGGTCGCCCTTGATTAAGCTAAAAGAGGTTATTTTGCCTTCATTCAGCATTCTTTTGCACTTTTCCTGCAATTCATCTTCTCTGCCAGCATCTCTGAAAAGGCAATAAAGATGGAGAGCCATATTTGTTGCGCATTCATTAATAGATGAGATGCAGGTAAAAATATTGCCGCCATTCTCGTATATCAGAAGCTGGATTGTGGGACTTTTCATAATTATTTCAACGACGTTTTTTTAAATTATCAACAAATTTGGCCATATTTTTTAACTGTGTCTGCATGGAAACAATATTTTTTTGGAGACTGATAATGTAATCATAAAGGTGGGCAGGCTGAACATCAAGTGATGCGCAACAATCAACGAGTGCCAGCAAGGAGCTTACATCATTTATTTCCAAACGCATGGCATGGTTTGTGGCAGCTTCCCATGATAAACAAGGCAGTTCCAGTATATGAGCAAAATTCTCGCTATCCCAAATTTTCTCTATATGATTTTCATCATACTCCAATGAAAAATATGAGAATATTCCTTTAATAAGTTCTTTGTATTGGAGACTTGTACCAACTTTGGGCATGGATACTGGCTGAATTCTGTGAAAAGTATTTATCAGACCTCTTACAAGAATATACTGATATGGAACAGGCTTTGTTTTTTGCCATTCAAGGTCGAACGGATGCGTTTTTCCAGCAGGACTTACAATAAGGTTAAATGGTGCAAGATCCAGGAATTTTCCAGGAAGAAAATCGTCATGGGATTTATGTTCAAGAATAAAATAAATCCATGGGCTAAAAGTTTCAGCAAAATCAGAAAGCGTCCAATTTTTGCACATAACGCAATGGCGTGCGTTGTCCTCAACCCTGGAGCCATAATAATATGGCTCATCTTCGATTACCTGCTTGTAATCGCCATGATTAAAATGGAAATCAGGAAAGAGTTTTTTTCTTGTGACAAACAAATTTCCATTATCTTCCACAATGCTCAACACCTTTGCAAAATGTTTGTCCGCATGGGCGCCGTTCCCATAATGTTGCACAAGCAGGCCTTTTTCGTGCGCTGGAAAAGCATTTTCAGAAGCATACGCCACAAAACACAAAGAATCGGCCAAATCAGCCAGCAATCCCGCATCTATTACACTTTTCCATGCAGCTTTCAAATTGAACAAGGCAGGATTTTCATAGCGTCTTTGAGAACTAGCTAAAATCGGCTCGAGTACAAGCTTGTCTTGAGATGCATCCAGACCAGAAGAAGTAATTATTGTATATGGCAATTTGTAATCTGGAATTGGCACAAATTGTTTACAACTTTTGAAGCCTGCTTCAACAAGAAAGGCGATTAATTCTTTTCTGCTCCAGGTTGAAACTCCATTTTTTTTATATCCGCCAGTTATGCCGGCCCATGGAATTGCCAGATGATCCTCTGGAACGCCAGAAAAATATTTTAGGCCAAGCCTGTTTTCGATCGCCAGAATTACTGATCATCTATTTTATATTTAAACACATCCTGCTTGCGCAAAACAGGCCTGAATCAGATGCGGATGGGAGC
>VSMX01000130.1 GCA_009773975.1 Desulfovibrio sp.
CCGTCTATAAACTCGCAATGCGAAGAACCCAGGTCGCGTGGATTGCTGAAATCCATTACCTCAATGCCGTATTTTTCAAGCTCATCCTTCAATCTGAAAAGATGCGGGTAGAGTTTTTCCCTTTCCTTCATCGCTGCAAACACTTCCGGCGCGAGCGGTGGAATAAAGGTAAAAACTTTCACGCCGCGCGTCTTCAGGCGCAAAATCATGTCCACCAGCACTTCCAGATGCGTCCTGGCCGGGCCGTCCTCTCCGGCGCCAGCATGATAAAATGCCTTTATCCCGCGCGCAACCTGCAAAATGGTGTCCCGGAAACGGAAATCAAATGGCGGTTTTTGGCCAGTAATCTCGCCGGTATAATTCCACGAGCCATCAGGCCCGAAACCATCATTGTACTGCTGGGCCATGATCCCGAAACGATCAGTCCTGAAGCCATGCCCAAATGCGCCAAGGAGGGGCCGGAAAAAATCACCCGCGCCTATTTTGCCCTCCCAAAGCCACTGCCAGGGCTTTTTGAGATTTTCCAGGCCATAATTATATGAGCCGCTTGCTGGTGGGTTTGCGGCTTCCGGGTTTTTCTCCCATTGCGGCAAAAACCACCAGAAATCCAGGCCAAGCAGCACGACCTTTGGCCTGTGATCCCTTATCATGGCATTGACCGTTGAATTCAGGACAGAAAGATTGCCCGCCGCGCCGCCCAGATTGACAAAGGGCTTCCTGAACCAGTCCCCACGAAACTGCATCACCCTGGATGAGCCGACAGCCGCGATCACGGGCTTGACAGCGGCGTAAAGGCGGAGCTTGTAATCCACAAAATCCTGGGAAATGCCGGATCCGAAAATGACAAAATGCCCCGCAGCCTGCGCTTCAACCACCCGCTCGATGGCATTGTCGCCGCTTTTGGCAATCCACCAGGCTGACCAGGGCAGTAAAACCAGCGCAAAAAAAAGAGCGAGTCCCAAAAATACAGCCAGAAACAGGCGCAGATAGCTGGCATAATTGTTTTCATTACAACCTTTCACTTCGCGCCCCATCAAAATTGAAAATAAAGAAAGGTTGTCTTGCGGCCAAGCAGCGCAAGACAGGCAAAAAGCGCAAAAGCCATGCCTGTGGCCCAGCCCCGCGCCGGACGCCAGCCAAACAGCCTGCCGCCGCCGGCCATGATTTGGCCGCTATTGGGCATGCCCCAGACAAGCAGAAAACATGTTGCCGTTAGCAAGAGGCCGTTCAGGTCAAAATAGCCGTTGGGCAGCCAGGTATTGAAAAAGCGCGTGAGCCCCTCTGCCTGGTCGGGAGGCCAGTAATCCGGCACGGTTACGAGCCTGAACATGGGCCTGTAAACGGCCAGGGCGCTTTCCGGATTCGGCGCGCGGAAAATCACCCAGCAAAAATTGAGGCAAAAAAAGGTGAATCCTGTCGACAACAGGCGCAGTGGCAAAAAATTTCCCCAGCCTTCAAATGCCGTGCCCTTGATAAGGGCCCGGAAAAAATGGTTGACAGAAAGCATCAGCCCATGCATGGCGCCCCAGATAATATATGTCCAGCCCGCTCCATGCCAGGCTCCGCCAATCAGCATGGTCAGAAAAAGATTGACATACTGCCTGACGCGCCCCTTGCGATTGCCGCCAAGGGGGATATAGAGGAAATCGCGCAGCCAGAGGCTCAGGGTAATATGCCAGCGCCGCCAGAAATCGGCTATGCCTGTGGCCTTGTATGGGGAATCGAAGTTTTGCGGCAAATTGAGGCCAATCATCAGGCCAAGGCCCAGGGCCATGTCCGTGTAGCCGGAAAAATCGAAATATAACTGGAATGTGTAGCAAATCGAGCCAAGCCAGGCCTCCGGGGTGCTGATTTGCCAGCCCTTTTCGGCCGCGCCAAATACGGCATTGGCATAAACCGCTATCGAATCCGCCAGAATAACTTTTTTGGAAAGACCGATCACAAAAAGGGTCAGGCCGCGCGCAAGCCACCCGACGCTTATGCCCCGGAGTTCGTCATATTGCGGCAAAACCTGGCTGCCGCGCACAATCGGCCCGGACATGACATAGAGAAAGCAGGCTGAAAAGAGCAGATGCCGCAAAAGGCCACCAGGCTTGAGCTCGTTTTTATAAACCGCGTAAAGCCAGGCTATCTGGATAAATGTGTAAAATGATATGCCAAGCGGCAGCCCGGGCGGTGAAAATTCCCAACTGACCCCAAAAAGCAGCCCAAGGTTGCTGATTGCGAACCAGGAATACTTGAACCATAAAAGCGGCGCCAGGTTAAGGCCAAGGGCGATTATGAACAGGGCCTTCCGCGAAAGCGTGCGCCCCTTGTCCGGCCAGGAACAAACCAGCAGGCCCAAAAACCAGTTGAGCGAAATAATCAGAATTAGCAGGACAAGAAAGGAAAGTCCCCAAAGTCCATAAAAAAGCAGGGAAACTCCCAGAAGATACAAGGGCAGCGCTTTTGGGTAAAATACCGCGCAGCCTTGCCAAAAGAGCAAAAAAAGCGGCAGAAAAACAAGAATAAAGGCGTATGAGCTAAAAAGCATGGCCATCTCCGGCTATCGGGTCTTGGCCTTTGTAAGGAAAATTCGCCCCTCTGTCCAATATGTCGCCAAGGAGAAATAGCAGCGTGGAATAGCGAAGAAAAAGGCCGCCGAAGCGGCCGGGGGTTGAGAAATTTACTCGGGGTTGAGTTCCGAGCGAAATTTGCGCGAAAGCCGGAAAACAATTACCTTGCGCGAAGGCAGGGTAATGGATTCTTCGGTTTGCGGATTGCGTCCTTTACGGGAAGCTTTTTCATAGGCTTCAAACTTTCCAAAACCGCTCAACAACAGGGAACCATCCTTGCGGATCGCGTTTTTCATGAGTTCGAGCAGTTTTTCCACGACTGTTTTCACATCTACGCGGTTGCGGTCTGTTTCCTCATAGATTGCTTCAACGATATCAGCCTTGGTTAGTGTTTTCTTCATCTCACTTTCTCCATTAAGCAAGACCGGAACCGGATTGCCATAGGTGAAATTCTGACAAGAGATTATATGCAAGCAAGTCCAAATACAAGGCATATTTTTGGGAAACTGGGCGATAATCCCCATTTGGCAAGGATATTTTCGCGTTTTATGCCCGAGTTGACAATAAATGCCTCCGGCAATGGCAAATCTTCCCTGCCCTGGCCCTGCAAACACACAAAAAGGCCAGATGTGTTTCCTGTTTTTCTGCCTTTTTCAGGCTGCAGAACGCGCTGCGTGTTCTGCTCGCAGCCGGCCCAGACAGGAACCCCCTCCCCCGCCGGTTCCAGCGGGGTGCGGGCCATTCTGGCCTCCGCGCAAGAAGCCCTGGCCGCGGCAAACAAAAAACAGCCTGTCGAGCTCGCCTTTTATGGCGGCACATTCACGGCCCAGGACAGGGAATCCCTGCGGTTTTGCCTTGATTTTGCCCAAAAAATGCTTCGGCAGGGCAAAATCCTCTCCTTTCGCTGCTCAACAAGGCCAGATAGCCTGGACGATGCCATCCTTGCCGAACTCATCGCCAGCGGCTGCACCATGATTGAACTGGGCGCGCAGAGCTTTGCCGATGAAGCGTTGCTTGAATCCCGGCGCGGCTATACGGGCGCCACCGCCGAAGAAGCTGCTTTCATGGTTAAAAAATCCGGCCTTCAGCTTGGCATCCAGTTAATGCCGGGTATGCCCGGTCAAAATGACGCTTCGTTTTCTGAGGATGTCGCCCGGGCAATAGAGCTTGGCGCAGACTGCCTGCGTTTCTATCCTTGCCAGGTGCTGGAGGGCACGGCGCTGGCCGCGCTGTGGCGGCGCGGGGATTACCGGCCCTGGCCGCTGCGCGTTGCCCTGCGCCGGCTCGCGCAGGGGCTTTTGCTGGCCAATATGGCCAGGGTGCCGGTAATCAGGATGGGGCTTGCCCCGCAAGCAGGCTTCAATATGCTGGCCGGGCCCTGGCATCCGGCCCTTGGGAGCATGGTCCAGGCTCGGGCTCTCATGCTGGCCGCGCTTGCGCTGGCAAGGAGTCAGGGACGGCGGACACTTGCGGGGGCTTTGCTCCATGTGCCCGGGAATGCGCGCGGCTTTGCCACGGGGCATCGCAAGAGCCTGCTTGCCCTGTGGCAGCGTCTGGGCCTCAATCTTGACAATCTGAAATTTGATTCCAGCGATGAAATCTGTCTTGAATATGTTTGAAGAATTTTTGGGCAGCAATCGCCATTTGCAAAGCCCAAGGCGGCGCATACCGCGGCGAGAGGGCAAAATGCGCCTGTAAAGACGGCATCTTACACGCCAAAATATTCGTTCTGTTTTGCCTCCTTGCATAACGGGCCAATTCTTTCGCTAACGGCGCTGATAAAGGCCGGGGCGGGATGGCGCGCGTGGACAGGGCAAACATTGACGCAGCGCATACAGCAAATGCATTTTTCTTTGGCCACAATGCGCGCGTCGTTCATATTAATGGCCGCCGTTGGGCATTGCCGGGCGCATTCGCCGCACTGGATGCAGTTGTCGTTTACGGATTGCGGCAGGGGATTTGACTTGAATTCCTTGTAGGGGCGCTTTCCGGGCACATTGAGGGGCGGGATTTGGCCGTTGTTCAGCGTGGCTATTTTATTTGCCAGGGCGGAGGCAAATTTGGCAAAGGTTTTAAATGCCTGGCTTTTTATAGATGTTTCAGTTTATCGAATAAGAGTATTATTTCTTGGCAAACCTGTTGCTATCATGAAATACAAAATGCTGAACAAGGAGGGGTGCAATTGCGCCAAGGGCCAAAGCGCACATAATAAAAAGAGCTAAAAGAAAATCCTTGATAAGCTCAACGAGCGGAACTATTGATTCTATGGCCGTGGATGCACTCATAAACTGAATTGTCGAAAGTATTACACCATAGGCATACATGCCAGGTATCATAGGCAATAGGGCCAGGAAAGAAAAAAATTCTCCGGGTATGTGATAGCGTCTGGCGAGTCCTACACAAGCTATGCCAATAAGACAGGCAGCCATAAGCGATGCGGGTATAATACTCATCACCCCTGTGTATAATAAATAAAGTCGAAAACTATGTCCCAAGGCTGCCAAAAGTCCGCTGCAAAAAACAAGAAAAAGGCCGGGGTTGGATAGAACAGCAAACCCCATTGAAGCCACAGCTGCAAATATTCCGTCAAAGACTAAATCGGGCCACAAATTAGTAATGGGGAACGCAGGCGTTAAAGAACCCATTTCAAGATTGGTGATGAAAAGTGTACATCCAAGACCCAGCCCTATGCAACTCACCAACATTCCTGAACGCACCAAGCGAGAGAAAGACATCAATGGATAGCCGGTAAGCAAGTCAAGAGTTGAATTAATCATCGGCACACCGGGAATCAGAAAAAGTACGCTGGAGCCAATCGCGATTTGAGGAGTTGTACTCATACCTGAAAGTACTGCCAGGGCAACAATCATACTGGCGACAAAGGCCGCCAGGATGAATGAGAGGCATGGCGTCGCATGATGCTTGTCAAGAAATTGCCGAAATGCAAGAGCGGCAAAAGTTCCTGCGAAAACGAAAAGCATTGCGCTGATGTCACCCCCAAATAACCTGCAAAAAGCTGCATTCGCAAAAGATGCCCCCCAAAGAAGCACAGTGCGGCTGAAATTCTGCATAGCCATTATTTCGCAGAAACGTGCCTGAATGTCTTCAAAACCAAGCTTTTCATCAATTGCAAGCCAACTGAGCCTATTCAAAGCTACAAGTCGTCTAAAATTCAACCCCATATCAGGCACTGTTCCAACGATAGTTACGGGTAACTCCTCTTTTGTAGAAATCGTCATCGTTATATGACGAGATAAAAAAGTCGCATGACATGAATAACCAAAACATTTTGAAATCCTGGCTGCTGAACGTGCCACACGAAGTGTCTGTCCGCCGCTGGCCAGCTGAGCGGAAGCATACTCCAATAGAAAAATTGCAAGATGTTGAATTGATGTTTTGGTATTTTCCGGCTGTAAAGTATTATTCATTAGAGAACCAATATGATTTGATTAAGATTGACCATCCGAAACCAAAGCACCAAATGACTCAAACTGGTCTACATCAATTCATGTAATCCTTTTAGATCAGCTTCTCCGCTATCTTTGCTTGATAATTGTTGCATGGCTTTAATTTTCTCAAAAAACCCATTCTCTTTTTTATTATACTCAATAATTCTATCAATATTATAGAAGACAAACCTGTCATTTAAGCCAAAATAATTTGAAACAGATACACCATCCTTAAACCAATATCTAGCGCTAACATTTTCACCTTTGATATCAACGTAATGACCAAATCTTTTATTTAAAATATCTATTGCATATTTTACAGAGGCCTCCTTAAAAAAACTTATAG
>VSMX01000131.1 GCA_009773975.1 Desulfovibrio sp.
CGCGCTCCTTTGGAGGCAAAGTCGCGTTAGATCATTTACGCAATTGCGTTGCATAACTGATCTAGGCGCGCAATATATCCAAAAAGCTTGGCGCTTCTAAAGAAGCTCCTCCTACCAAAAGACCATCCACATTGTCAAGCGCGATAATCGAGCCGGCATTTTTGGCATTGACGCTGCCGCCGTAGAGAAGGGGCACGCTATTGGCATAGGAATTGCCCAGAAGGTCGCTCAAAATCTTGCGGGCTGCGGCATGGGCTTCCCTGATTTCATCCGGGCCCGCGACCTTGCCTGTGCCGATTGCCCATACCGGCTCGTAGGCGACGGCAATCTGGTCAGGGCTTTTGGAAAGGATTCCGTTTGCCAGAGGCTGGATGGCGGAAGAAAGCTGGCGCTGCAAAACTCCATTGAGCTGGTTGTTGTTGCGTTCCTCAAGCGTTTCGCCAACGCAGAGCATGACCTTGAAGCCCTGTTCCAGGCCGAAGGCCGTCTTTTGGGCAATCAGCCCGTCTGTTTCGCCAAAGACATGCCTGCGTTCGGAATGGCCGGCCAGCAGCCAGTTGGCGCCGGCATCGCGCAGCATGGCGCAGGAAATTTCGCCGGTAAAGGCGCCTTTTTCGGCCGGATAAAAATTCTGTCCGCCAACGGCCAGGTTGTTGATGCCGGCAAAGGCATCCGCAACTGCCGCAATGTCGGTAAAGGGCGGAAAAACAAGGGCCAGACGGCCCTCGGGCGTGCCTTCCTTGAGAGCCATGGCCAGTTGTCCCGCAAATTCGGCGGCCATGGGACGTGTTTTGTTCATTTTCCAGTTGGCGGCAATAATTTTTCGCATAGTCCTTCCTTTGCCTTACAGGCCAATTATAATATGCCACGCTTGAAATTACCCCTTAATTGCGGAGTAAATCCGCGCTGGGGAAATTTCCCCGTGGAGCTGGACAGGCGCGGGCGCCTTTGCGAAGCAAAGTCGCCATGGCAAGCGCATATTTTCATAAGCGGTTTGCTATATCCCCATATCGCGGGCATAAAGCAGGGCATTTTCATTGTTTGCATAATAATGCGGCCTTTTTCCGCATTGGACAAAACCAAGCCCCTCATAAAGACTGATGGCGGGGAAGTTGCTCTCCCGCACTTCCAGGCAAGCTTTCTGAATACCTATTTTGCGCCCGGCTTGCAAGGCCAGAAAAAGCAGCCGGCGTCCATGCCCCTGCCTGCGGCATTCCGGGCGCACGGCAAGGTTGAGGACTTCCATTTCATCGCGCACCAAGTAGAGCGAGATGTAGGCCAGCAAGATATCCGCCCCAGGCATGCCGAATGCGGCGTATGCCGGCTGGGCAAAAGCCTGCCTGCACTGCTCCTCGCTCCAGGGCTGGTCAAAGCACATTTTTTCAAGCTCCGCGATCTGCGGGGCATATTGCGGCCCAAGGCGCGAGGGATGGGCCTTCATTTTATAAAAAATCCAAGGGCCAGCGCATGGCGCATGAACGGCTCAAGCAGGGAATTATCGCAAAACGCGGCCAATTCATCCATTGTGAGAAAAAGCCAGTTCTGCGTGTCTTTCTCCATATCGAGCGCTTCCCGACGCGGCACTTCGGCCACAAAAATGTCCACCAGCCCCTGCCTGCTTTCCGGGCACGGCTGGATGCGGCCGACAAAAACGGGATGGCTTTCGACAACGCCAAGCCCGGCCCCAATTTCCGCAATTGCGGCATCTTCGCCGGCAAGGCCGGCAGGGAGGAAGGTAAAGCGATAAAAGCCGTAAGTGTCCCCATTTTTGCGCAGAATAAATTTTCCGTCCCGGCCGCGCAGCATCAATGCAAAAGCGCGATGGCGCAGGCCCTGCTCCAGCGCGTCGGCATGGTCCAGCAGGCAAAGCGGCCTGTTTTTCTCGTCAAGCGCCTCGCAAAGGGGCGGCAATTTGGGCTGGCTCTCCATCAGTTGATGAATGTGGAATGCCAGCGCGCGGGGTCAAGCATGGCCCTTGCCGTGCCTCGCAAGACAGTGGTGAGTGGATCGCTGTCCACATAGACATTCAGCCTGGTTTCGCGCGAAAGAAATTGATCCAGCCCCTTGAGCAGCGAGCCGCCGCCGGCCAGGAGTATGCCGTTGCGGCTCACATCGGCCGCAAGTTCCGGCGGCGCCTTGTCCAGGGCGGAAAGCACTGTGTTCAGGATGGCGCCGAGCTGTTCGGAAATCGCCTCCCGGATATGTCCCTCGTTCACGGTTACCGAACGGGGAAAGCCCTGAACTGTGTCCTTGCCGGAAACCTGCAATGTTGGCGCGTTATTCATCGGCACGGCCGAGCCGAGAAGTATCTTGACATTTTCGGACGTGTTTTCGCCAATTTCAAGGCGGAATTCTTCGCGCATATAGCGCTGCACGGCCATGTTCATGGCATCGCCGGCAACGCGCAGGGATTTGGATGTGGAGACGCCGCACATGGAAATAATCGCAACCTCGCTCGTGCCGCCGCCAATATCCACAACCATGTTGCCCACAGGCTCTTCAATGGGCAAATTCGCGCCCATGGCCGCGGCCATCGGCTCCTCGATCAGGCGCACATCGCGCGCGCCGGCAAGCCTTGCGGCATCAATGACGGCCCTTTTTTCCACCTGGGTGATTCCGGAGGGGATGCAGATGACCATGCCTGGCCTTGCTATCTTGAGACCGGTGATCGTCCTTTGGGCAAAGGTGGAAATCATGGCGCGGGTTACATCGAAATCGGCGATAACGCCGTCTTTAAGCGGGCGGACAGCCTTGATGCCGGCGGGAGTGCGGCCGATGAATTCCCTGGCCCTGGCGCCGATGGCCATGATTGAATTGTCCCTGGCGTCAAGGGCGACAACAGATGGCTCGTTGATAATGATGCCGCGTTTCCTGGTATATAGCAGGGTGTTCGCGGTTCCCAGATCCATGGCGATATCTGTGGAAAAAATCTGCAGCAGGCGCGAAAGGATTGAACTCATCTTCAGTCGTTGTCACGTTTACGGGGATTCGGGGCGAAATTTGGGTTATAGGCCCTGCCGCCTTCCGTTGCCAGCCGGCCCCGGGGTAAATTTTTTTTCAGGCGGTTTTTCAGGTAAAGCGTTTCCAGGAAAAGCGCCAGGTGATCCACGGCCTGGTGCACGAAGCTGCGCATGCTTTCGTCAATGTCTATGGTTTGCGAACTGGCCAGCGAAAGCACGCCGCAGGTGCTCTTGTTGACGATTACAGGCAGGCAGATGGCGGACCTGAAATCGGGAAAACCGGGCAGCTTGCCAAAAATCGCGGCCGATTGCCCGGACTGTCCATCGGTGAAAACAGGCTGGCCATTGTGGAAAACCCAGCCTGTAATGCCGGAACCAACCGGCATGCGGAGGGGATTCGCGTCCTGAAGCAGCACTGGCGTTGATTCCCCTTCCACCAGAAAAGCGTTGCCTGATCCTTCAAGGGAGGCAAAGGCCGCATATTCAAGCTGGGTGGCCGCAACCATGGTGTTCAGGAAATTTTGCAAAAAAACGGGCCAGCGCAGATAGCGGAAGCGCAGGTTCTGGATAAGGGAAAGATTGGCGAAATAGCGCGCTATGTCGGTGGAAAGATTGTTGACGGACATGGTCTGCTGCATGGCCAGAAGCTCCGCGAAAAGCTGGAGGATCTTGCTGTCCTTGTCCGAAAATGAAAACTGGCGTTTGCTGTCCACGCAAACTACGCCGCCTGTCGGGATGGGCGCGCCCATAAAGGCCTTGATGCCTTCTCTTTCGCCGCTGTGATAATAACCCAGGGCGCCCTCGTGCTGGTCAAAGGGGCAGATTACCAGGGGCTCCCGGTTGAGGAGTATCCAGCCGGCAATGCCTTCCCCCGGCCGGATGACCGCGTCTTCATTGATATTGTCCCCAAGGCTGAACCAGGCAGCCAGGTTGTGGGCTTCTCCCTCTTGTCCCGGAAGAAAAAGGGCAGCCGTATGGGCATCAAAGATGCTGCATATAATATCAAGAACGTGCTTTTCCAGTTGATTGCCAGCCATGGGTTTACCTGGTTTGGGCGTCGGGGATACGGAATACGCCGCGTTTGGTTTGTCTTGTTAAAATAACAAAGCAGTTAATGACCTGCAAGGATTTGATTCAGCGTTGCCTTTTCCTGCCATCAGCATGGTTTGTTTATTCATCGCCAACCTTGAGCGCGGCCAGAAAAGCCTCCTGGGGCAATTCCACGTTGCCCATTCGTTTCATGCGCTTTTTGCCTTCTTTCTGTTTTTCCAGCAACTTGCGCTTGCGGGTGATGTCGCCGCCATAGCATTTTGCGGTTACATCCTTGCGGAAGGCGGAAACAGTTTCCCTGGCGATTATTTTCTGGCCAATGGCCGCCTGGATGGCAACCATGAAAAGCTGGCGCGGAATGGTGCGCTTGAGCTTGAGCGCCAGGGAGCGCCCGTATTGATAGGCCTTGTCCTTGTGGACAATTACCGCAAGCGCATCGACTGGTTCCCCGTTCAGCATAATGTCAAGCCGCACCAGGTCGGCCTGCTTGTAGCCGCAGGGCTGGTAATCCATGGAAGCGTAGCCGCGGCTGACTGATTTGAGGCGGTCAAAAAAATCATAAACAATTTCCGCAAAGGGTATTTCGTATGTCGCCACAACCCTGTTGTTGGAAAGATAGCGCAAATTTTTCTGCGTGGCGCGTCTTTCCTCGCAAAGCTTCATGACATTGCCGAGATACTGGCTTGGCACATGAATATCAAGATCGACGTAGGGCTCGTAGAGGGCGCGGATTTTGGCCTGGTCCGGCAAAAGGCTGGGATTGTCGATTTCCGCGGTCTTGCCGTCTGTTGTCTCCACCCTGTAAATCACGGACGGCGCGGTGGCAATCAGCCCGACCCGGAATTCCCGCTCAAGCCTCTCCTGGATGATTTCCATGTGCAACAGGCCCAGAAAGCCGCAGCGAAAGCCAAAACCAAGTGCCTGGGAAGTTTCAGGCTCAAAAGTGAAGGCCGCGTCATTTAATTGGAGTTTTTCCAGGGCGGCCTTGAGATTTTCGTAATCTCCCGATTCTGTGGGATAAAGGCCGCAAAAAACCATGGGCTGGGCCTTCTTGAAACCGGGCACGGGCTCGTCCGCCGGCCTGTTGGCCAGGGTAATTGTGTCGCCAACGGCCGCGTCGCCAAGCTCCTTGATCGAGCCGCACAAAAAGCCCACCTCGCCTGCGCCAAGCTCCTCAACATCCACCGCTTCCGGCGAGAAAACACCCAGGCGCAGCACGTCATATTCCTTGCCCGTGCTCATCAGGCGAATTTTGTCGCCCTTGCGCAGGGCGCCGTCAACCACCCGGAAAAGCGTAACCACGCCCTGGTAACTGTCGTACCAGGAATCGAAAATCAGGGCCTTGAGCGGTTTGTCCGGGTCGCCGTCCGGCGGCGGCAGGCGCCTGACAATGGCTTCAAGCACATCCCCCACCCCCTGGCCCGTCTTGGCGGAAACCTCAAGCGCATCGGTGCAGTCCAGGCCAATTGTCTCCTCGATTTCCTCCCTGACCGCATCCACATTTGCGCTCGGCAAATCAATCTTGTTGAGCACGGGAATGATTTCATGGTCATTGTCGAGAGCAAGGTAAACATTGGCCAGAGTCTGCGCCTCCACGCCCTGCGTGGCGTCAACGACAAGCAACGCGCCCTCGCAGGCGGCCAGCGAGCGCGAGACTTCATAATTGAAGTCAACATGACCGGGCGTATCGATAAGATTCAGCTCGTACTCCAGGCCATCCGCGGCAGTATAGGGAATGCGCACGGTCTGCGCCTTGATTGTAATGCCGCGTTCCCTTTCAAGGTCCATCTTGTCAAGGTACTGCTCCCGGGATTCACGCTTGCTGACAACTCCCGTAAGCTCCAGAATGCGGTCAGCCAGGGTGGACTTGCCGTGATCAATGTGGGCGATAATGCAAAAATTTCTGATACAATCTTGCGGAACAGCGGACATAAAGACCCTTTGTGGTCAAAAATGTGAAATATTAAACAATTCCTATAGTCGACAAGACAGGGAATTACAAGAAGATTTTTGGGATTGCGCCGGGCGGGACTGCCGTGTTTCGATATCTCCTCGAGAGTTCCCGCACTGCGTCAAGCGTGGCGCAGCATCGAAGACGCGGGGAAAGTCCCCGGGCTTGACCAGGCGGAGGTCGCTGGCCGGCGAGCTTTGCATATTGAAAATGAACTTGCGCCTCGGGTTGAGGATAATGTAAAGCGCGACCCGCAACTACGGCCGCACATCCAGGCTTTCCGACTTTTCATGAAAAATGTTATTTTTAAAAATAAGCGTTTATTTTCAAATAGTTATCTAGGAT
>VSMX01000132.1 GCA_009773975.1 Desulfovibrio sp.
CCACAAGGATTAACAGTACCGGCCTGGTACAACGACAATTACTACATCAACGAAAAAGTGGACGAGTGCAACACCATTCGTTTCGGAGACGCCGGGCAGCTTCCCTGGACCACTGAGAGCGTGCGTTCATTTCTGGCGGCGGCCAACGGCGAGGCAGACTACCAGCCATGGATGGGCTACGAAAATTTCGTGAGCAACGGCAATGCCGAAAACTGCAGCCCGAATCCGCTCTTCAACGTGATGGAGTATCTGACCGCCAAGGCGAATCAGCTGAACGCTCTGGACGAGGGCGCGGGCTATGAGGGCAGCAATGCCTGGACAGCCGAATCCGTCCTCAGGTATTTCAACGATCATGGCATAACTGCCTGGGATCATTTCACCACTGCCGGCCAGTTCGAGGGCGTCAATCCGTCCAACGCGATGGACCTTTCCGAATTCCTGACCAGAAAAGCCGCCCAGTGCAACGAAATGCAATTCGATGACAGGGACGACTGGACGCCGGAAAGCGTGCTTGCCTATTATCAGGAGCATGGCATCAACGCCGTTGAAGTTGCCGTAAACGACAATGACCCGAATGTCACGGAAGTTCCGGCAGCCGAACAGGTAATCGTTCCCGAAGGGGAGACCCCGTGGGGAACGGCGACTATTATTTATAACGACATTCCTCTGGTTGCCGGAAAGAACGATTACGAAGGCACGGAAGGCAACGACAACTTCATGGGCGTGGTTGGGGGGCGTGAAGCGACTTTCACGCAAAACACCAACATTGATGGCGGCGAAGGACATGACAAGCTCAGTCTTGACATGAATGGCAACTTTAATGGCTTCCGCAACGATGGGGCGCTTGCAAACGTGGAGGAAGTTTCTCTTTCTTCAACTGGCAAAGGATCGCGTTCATTTAATGCGGAAGGAATTACCGGAGTTGAGACCTGGACGCTTGACGAAACAAAGGGCTCAATCAATCTTAATAATGTCGAAGAAACAGGCGCTGCTGTAAATATCAAGGGATTGGCCGGAAAAGCCACCTCCAGCATAACTTTTGCCAAGGATGTCGCCGGCGGAAGCTCGGATGAAATGACTCTTGGTCTGGACGATGTGGGAACGCCAGCCAAAGGATCCGCAGATCCCACATTTGCAAATATCAAGATGGCCGGCATAGAAGACGTAACCCTCAATGTTTCCGGGGATAATTACGCCAATCTTTCGGGGCTAAGCGCCGCAGAAACGTTCACCATTGGCGGGACTGGAGATCTTACGGTCAATGAAGTCGCCCAGAGTGTCGAAACAGTGGATGCCGTGAAAGCCGCAGGCGATCTGAATCTTGACCTTTCAAAAGCCGTTGATTTTCAGAATGCCACTTTGGGCTCGGGCAACGATAACCTCGTGATTTCAAATCTCGAGGAAACTTCCGAGATTGACGGCGGCAAGGGCGATGACACTGTTACCTTTGACGGCGTTGGCGGTCGTTATCAGCCTGTTTTGACCTCTGTTGAAACACTCACTCTTGACCAGAAAGCCGGCCAAATTCTCCCGAAGCTTACAATTGCAGGCGACGAGATTTCCGGTCTTGAAAATCTGGTTGTCCGCGGTATGGATGCTTCGGAAGACATCCTTTTTGCCGAATATGCCACTGGCGAACTCAATGTTAATGCTGTGGGCGACAATGCAGGCAATCTGGAAATTGGCGACGTTGACCAGATCAATATGACTGTTGGCGGTACTAAGGGCCAGGAGACATTTTCGGGCAAAGTTATCCTGAACGACACTTCCTCGCTCAATCTCACCGTCGGCAACACAACCGAACGCGGCGATGTTTTCTCCGGAGACATTCTCGGCACTGAGCTTGAAAATCTGTCCATTGTGGCCAATCGCAACAATCTGGGGAACAACAGCGAACCAACTGTGATTCTGGGAAAAGGTTCAGATATTACTGGCGTTTCGGATATTACGGTCAGCGGTTTCGGCGGCGTGGATTTGCGGGGATATAGCGCGCTTGGCTCCAATGCCGAGAATCTCACTGTTGACGCAAGCACGCTGAATGCCCAATTCAAGGCTGCATTCGCTGGAAGCGCCAATTCCGACACGCTTTCCGTTACCGGCTCCGCCCTCCAGAACAACGAAATCCTTGTCAATGGCTCAAACTACAGCCTGGTTTCCATAACTGGCGGCCTTGGTGTGGACAGGATCACCTTGATGGGCAATGGGGCCAATGTGACTCTTGAAGGCTCGCTTGGCAGGGACGACATTATTTATCTTGCTGCCGGCGCGACAAATTGGGATACAGCCAAAATCGCGGAGACTTTCGGCATAGAACAGACACAAATCGTGCAGCTTGCCCCCAATCAGCCTCCGGCGGATGTCGTTGACGGCGGCTCATATCTGGCTCCGGAAAACTCCACTCAAGATATCACTGCGAAACCGTCCGGAGAAATCACCGACTTAACCGGGCTTACATAAGAAAACGGCAACGGCACGACCAATGTTTCTGTCGGAAATGGAGCCGATGTTATTCTACCGCAAAGCGGCAATGTGAAAGCCACTGCAGGGAATCTCGGGGATAGCTCCGGCGTTGCCGACCTCACTTTGACCGCTGCACCAAAAGCAGGTGAGACCCAGACTGTAGAGGTAAATCAGGTTGGCAAAAGCTATACCGGGCAGTCGACCTTTGATTTCACAAATGACGGAGAAGGCCAGGTCGTACTGGCCACAAGTGTTACTGACACGAACAGTGCCGGCAAAGAGGTAACTGAATTCAACCAGACAACCATTAACCTGGAAGTTACGAATCCGAACGGTTCCATAGTCGCATTCGGCCAGAATCTTAACGATTCCGGCGAGGGAGGCAAGATTAATAGCAATCGGATGCCGAATGTTACCGAAATCAATCTTGACGGCGCTGGTGACATCGACTTCTCTGCGCAAATGGGCAGCGGCTCTAATAACACTTTGGCCGTGAACGCCTCTGACATGACAGGAAACATTTCAGGCCTGGCGCTTTATTCCAAAGTTGTCACCGCCAATCTGGGTTCGGGCGATGATTCCATTCAAGTTACCCCTTACGCGACCGGAAGCGTGGTGAATGCCGGCGCTGGTGCTGATCATATCAATCTTAGCTGGGCTTATGCCGGTAACAGCGTGAAGAATGTTATCACTGTCGATCTTGGAGTGGATTCGGACGCCGATGTGCTCGGGCTATACTCGGCATTTGAATCTTCAAATACTAGCGCAGGAGCGGCTTTTGTTCAGGTGAAAAACTTCAATGCGGCTCAGGACACATTAAGCGCGGGAAGCACGGGAACGACACGTCTGAACCATTTTGTGGAAACTTCCGCCGAGGTCTGGAATGCCGCAATTAAAATCTACACAGGCTCTTCGAGCACCGTATCTGTGACTGGCGTTGAAGGCGCCCAAACAGCTGGCATTGTCTTCTGCAATGGTAATGCCTACCTTATGGCTCAGGGCGGCGGAACCAGTGCTGGCTGGGGAGCGGACTTGTCTGCTTCGAACTTTTCGTCTGTAAAAGGAAACGTCTGCATTGTAGAGCTTCAGGGTGTGACTAGCGGTGATTTTGCCACCATAACAGGACAGGGCGCCGGCGCCTAGTCCATAAGCTCATGTAACATTCTTTCTGAATAGAAGAGTTTAGAACGCCCCGGCCAGGATGGTCGGGGCATTGTTGTTCCGAATTGTGGATAACAAATCCCTTATTGTGGGAAGATATTGGAAAAACGCAAAAATCCGGTTTTCAGGCCAGATACAGGCCACGTTACGCCCAAAGGCGCGTTCTGGCAAAGGGGCAAATCTTCCAATGCCAGCAAAACAGTTCCGGCAAGCAGGTCATGCGGTATGGGAAATATTTTTGCGCGAATTTTTATTGACATATTCCGCATAGAGAATTAAATCCCCTCTCCGCCGATGCGCATCGGGTATGTTTTATAATGTTTCATTGATTTATGGCGAAGGACTCCAGAAAGAGTCAGGAGAAAGAAATGCGGAATGTGAATATTGAAAAGCGCAAGGACGCGCTGGAAATTTTGCGTATGGATCTGGCTTCGCGCCTGCTGCCCGCCTCCGTGCTTTGTTTTGTAATTCTGTGCATGATTTTGCTTGCCAGCCACAATATAGTGCTTGACATCAGCCTGGCGCTGGCCTGGGTGCTTTTTACCTCGGCCGCCATTGGCGCCTGGATTATTGAACGTCATGCCTACAGGGATTTGAGAGCCAGGAATTGACAATTTTCAGTCAGCAAGAAGGATGGTTGGCCCTTGCGGAATATTCCGCAAGGGCCATTTTATGCTGGACAGGTATAAAGGTGGTTTGGGGGCCGGCGGCCCCCAACGGGGCGCGGGGCAGAGCCCGCAAGTAATCGGCGTTTCCTTATTCTTGCGGGCCGTTGCCGGATTTTTTGCCGTTGTCAAATGCGGCCAGCGCGCCCATGATGTCGTTGAGGGTATTCCCCGCGCCACTGGCGGAAAGAGGCGTGAAAATGGTTGTGGCGTTCGAGTTCTGGCCAAGGCTTTGCTGCATGTCAAAATACTGGGTGGCCAACAGGATTGCGTTCGCTTCCCTTTCGGAAACGCCGCATTCGCGCAAAAGCTGCACGCTTTCGGCTATGCCGCGCGCAATTGCCTTGCGCTGGTTTGCCGTGCCCTCGCCCTGCAGTTTCTTGCTTTCGGCTTCTGCCGCCGCTGCCGCCACAAGCTTGATCTTGGCTGCTTCCGCCTCGTGTTCGGCCGCTTCCCTGTTGCGCCTGGCCGCATTGATCGAGTTCATGGCCTCCGCGACCCTGGCATCTGGCGTAATGTCGGTAATCAGGCTGCGCCTGATTATAAAGCCGTAGTCGTCCATGACTTTTTGCAATGAAGCCTGGACAGCTTCCGAAATATCGTCCTTGGAGAGAAAAAGATCGTCAAGCGTCTTGCGGGGCACTTCCGCGCGGACAATATCGAAGACGTAGCTTTCAATCTGTTCTTCCGGCTCTTCCAGCTTGTAACAGGCTTCCCGCACTTTTTCGGGATTGACCTGGTACTGCACGGCAACGGGCACCTTGACGAAGACATTGTCCTCGGTTTTGGTATCGACCTTGATGTCCAGCTGGACGATACGCAAATTGATTGGCCGTGAAACCCTGTCGATAAAGGGAATCACAAAATGCAGGCCGGGGAACAGCACGCGCCGGAAACGGCCGAATCGTTCAACAATGCAGGCTGTCTGCTGCCTGACAATATATACGCCCCTGGCTATGCACAAAATAATGATAACCAGGATTATGACCGAACCGAAAACAAGCAGGGGCAAAAGCGGTGGAGTCAGCAAATCCATGATTATGCTTCCCGGGGTTTTTGCAGGCCCCTGTAGATGATTTTGCTGGCAACCTCATCTGCTGTATCGGCCACATCCATAAGTTTCTGCAAAAGCTCAAGGATGTCATAGCGCTGCTGTTCATTGCCAAACTCGAAATCGGCCTCAATCCGTCCCGATTTGAGGGCCTGTTCAAATTCGTCCAGTTCTTTTATTGTCAGCATATTTCCTCCGGAATTTACGGATAAACGTCGTCGCCCAAAAATAAATAGCATACCCGGCCAATAGCCAAAAGCCGTATTTTTGCAAGAGAACAGCATCCGTGTTGTCCGCCGGTTTTGCAGGCAATATTTGCCTTGTCTGCCAATTGCGCATCTGATATAGTAATATGTATTTGAAAATTGATATTTTCAAATGCCAATTGCGCTCGCTTCCACGCGTTTCGCGCGAGCAAGCCGCGCTTGCGCGTTCGCGGCGGCCGCCTGATCACGCAGTCATCATGGCAATTTTCCATTGAAAATTGCCATAAAAAATGTCGTTCAAAGCCATGAATTTATCCGCTCGTGAAACAGGAAAAGGACTCAGCCGAGGCAAAAAATGACCAGCGACCGTGAGGAAAAGAATCAGACGATCAAAGGGCCCGCGGACAATGCGGAGGTCATGCGGGAAGCCCTTGAAAGCCTTTCGGAGCAGCCCCAGGCCCTTACTCCTTCGCAAGTTATGGGACACAGGAGCCATGAAGCCGATTCCATCCACCCTGCCGATCTTGCCGATCATCTCGAAAATTTAAGCCCGGAGGAACGCAGGGACGCGGTAAGCCATCTGGCCAGGGAAGACGCGGCCGACGCAATTGACTAACTTGAGCATCATGTGGCGGCTGATGTTATAAAAAAACTGGATGCATACCTTTCCGCCGAAATCATAGCGGAGATGGATCGGGACGACGCGGCCGACATTCTGGACGAGCTGGAAGCCGAGCGCCGCGA
>VSMX01000133.1 GCA_009773975.1 Desulfovibrio sp.
TAATAGAAAAATATTTTGATGAAGCTGTCATTGATGAAAATGATTGGAAAGAACTTACAAAAGACCATATAGAATTATTGGTTTTTATGGAAAGAGTTTTATTGCCTCAAGTTAAAGTTCAAACAAATGAGGTTTCCAATTACTTTAAAACTCATCAAAAAGAATTTGTTATTCCGGAATGTCAGGAGATTACATATCTTTCCGCGCCTCAAAAAAGCATTCTTGAGCAATTTTGCAATAATCTTGAAAAGATAAAATCTGTAAATACATTGCAAGATAAAAATATTCTCATGCAAAGCTTTTATGTTCCATCAAAAGAATTGGATAAGCACGAAAATAACAATTTTAAAGGAAGCAAACCAGGAGGATGCGGAAAATTATTCGAGGAAAAAGGTTCATGGCAAACGACTATTATTTCCAACAAAATTGCTTCACGCCAACTGGAATTACCTGAAGTATATTCTATGATTGAAGAGATATTGATCAAACAAAAATTAAATAATGAATTTGAAAAATGGTTACAAAATGTCCTTTATAACTCCAAAATTTTGGTGTCTCCAAATCTCAAAAATGCATTGCTGTCCTCGGATATGTCAAAAAATATCCCAGACCAGGACACAAGTTTCAATGAACTGGAGAATAGCATTTGGAAATAACAGATAATTGGCATTTTAATGGGACATTGCATCAAAAAACCTTGCTAACTTATTGATTTTACAATATATTTTCTAATAATTGCATTGTTTTTCCATTGCCTGTAAATAAAACAGAATTACTTTCAGTTCATTAACTTTAATAATTATACTTTTCTGGAGAAATGAATGAACCGAGCATGCAAAATATTATTGCTTGCCATTATAACCTTGGCATTTGCACAAATGGCTCCTGCTGCACAGTTAAACAAGGTGGCTGCGGTCGTCAATGGCCAGGTAATTACAATGTTCGATCTCCAGAAAGAATCGATTCCGGAGTTCGCCAGGGCCAAATTAAACCCGGCAAATCCGGCCCAAAAGAAAGCTGTGGATGATGTTTTCAGGTCTGTGCTTGACAGAATGATAATGGATATCCTTGTGACACAGGAAGCAAAACGTCTGAAAGCAACTGTAAGCCCATCAGAAATTGATCAGGAGCTTACCAAAATGATGAAAATGAGGCACTTGACCAAAAAACAATTCGAAACTCAACTTGCCAAACAAAAATTATCTGTTGAAACAATTCGCAAGAACATCGAAAAATCTATCATTCGCCAAAAAATTATGGGCATGGAGGTCATGCGGAAGGTCGTGGTTACACCCGCTGAAATCAAATCCTATTACGAAGCCCATAAGGATACCATGTATGACCGTAAAGGGTTGCATATGGGTGTCCTGGTATATCCTCCAAACGTAAATGCTGCGGCAATAGCAAACCAAATCAAATCAGGTAAAATGACATTCAAGGAAGCTTGCGCAAAATACTCCATCGCGCCAAATCGTGACAAAAGTGGAGATATGGGTGTTGTGGAATGGGACAGGTTAAATCCCGAGTGGGATGGTCGTCTGTCAAAAATGAAACCCGGAGATGTAACAGACTTATTTGAACTCCAGGGAAGAAAAGCCCAGGTGCATCTTTTCAGACCAGGTGGCGGGGAGGAGAAGCTTCTTACTCTTGAAGAAGCCAAGCCGCAGATAGACGCAATATTGAGACAACCAAAAGCCAAAGAACGCTTTGAAGACTATACAAAACAACTTCGTAACAAGGCTGTAATCGATATTCGATTATAGCGGAGATATTTATGACTTATGCCGAATTGGGAGAAGTTCTTCGTGCTGAGCGGGAAAAACGTCGTTTAAGTATAGATGACGCAGCCAATGAATTAAAAATTAATGTTCGCCAGCTGCAAGCTCTTGAGGAAGGCAACGTTGGTTTATTGCCCCATCAGGCTTATGCAAAAGGCTTTATCCGTTCCTATGCTTCATGGCTAGGCATAAGCCATGAAGAAATACAACGGGCATTGGCCTCACTTGGGGTTCCCGAGAAGGCACCGCAAAAAATAGTTTCAAATGAAAAAGATGGGGCTCCCAGCAAGACCAGGAATTCCTATTTTATCCCTGTACTCATTCTTTTATTGGCGCTGGGACTTTACGTCGGTTGGGAAAATGGCGCCCTGGATTACCTTGAAAAATTAAACATTTCAAATTTTGGAAACACCCCGGCGTTGCAAAGCGCCGAGGAATTTATTTCTTCAAAAGCGGAAACAAACAATAAACTCAGATCAGAAAAGCAGGTTTTGTCAAAAAATACGGAAACAAATACAAACAGAGAGGATTCAGAAAAGTTAAATGCTTCCCAAAACCAGCCTGTTGAGCGTAAAGAACAAACAACTGCAGTAATACAACAAGATTTTTCTTCACAAGATGTTTCTTCAAATGAAAAAGTTAAAATCGAGAAAACCAGGGATGAAGATATTTCCGGGAAACCCTCTGAAACAACCACTGTACCGGGTCAAAACAAATTGGTTATAACGGCAACGGAAGAATGCTGGATACATTCCAATGCCGATAAAACAGATACGCGACAGTTTTCTTTGCGCAAGGGGGACACTTTTGCGCTAACTTTTGCCAAAAGCCTGGAATTGAAGCTTGGTAATGCTGGAGGAGTGCGTTTACGTTATAATGGAAAAGATCTCCCACCTCCAGGGACTTCAGGGCAGGTCAAGGTATTAACTTTTCCTCCATCTGCTTCCTGATGATTGAATTGCATGATACCTGTTTTGTATTGAGAAAAGGGCATTTCAGGGAATCCGATATATGGTTGAAAGTTTTAAGCCCCAGTTATGGAGTAATTACATTGTTTGCTTTTGGCGGAGCCAAAAGCAAACGCAGGTTTTGCGGCTGCCTTGATGTATTCAATACATTGGATTGCAGGATAACACTTTCCAGCAGAAAAAAATATTATATTCTCAATGAGGCGACTCTTCTGGCCGGCCAGGGAAGCTTAAGAAATAACTGGCGGAGAATGGGAGAAGCTTTTAATTGTCTGGCTTTCCTTGAAGCATTGGATATAGATATAGATAGTTGCCGACAATGTTTCAATTTGCTGGAAGACTTGAGAACGACACTGCAGGCTGCCAGGGAACTACCTTCACTTTTTGTGCTTTTTTTCAGGTTCAGGATAAGTTGCTTGTTGGGGTACAATCCGGAATTAAATATATGCTTGTCCTGTGGTGCCAAACCTGGTGACGACGCATATTTTGCTTATGACGAAGGCAGAATTTACTGCAGCCAATGTCAATCTCATCAATCAATGACAAAAAAAATCAGACTGTCCAAACCGGGGCTTGACCTTTTGCGCGAGGTGAAGCAAACTTTCCCATCCCAATGGATCGACACCGGATTAATGTCGGATATCAAACGTTCCTGCGGACTGGCTATGGACAGTTTTGTGCAATATCATCTGGGGATTGCATACAGTAATGGTTATTTCAGGCGCATATAATTTTTCAAGAAACATTTAATATCGGGATGAAAATGTATTTCCAGGACATCATTTTAACATTGCAGGACTATTGGGCAAAGCAAGGGTGCGTCATAGAACAGCCTTTGGGAGTAGAATGTGGCGCCGGTACTTTTAATCCTCATACATTTTTGAGAGTCATTGGCCCTGAACCCTGGAAAGTTGCCTACGTTGAACCCTCGCGTCGACCAACGGATGGTCGATACGGAGAAAATCCCAATCGCCTCCAACGTTATTTTCAATTTCAGGTCATTATGAAACCTTCTCCACAAAATTCCCAGGAGCTTTATCTGAATAGTCTGGAAGCGTTGGGGATAAATCCCGATGGACATGATATAAGATTTGTTGAAGATGACTGGGAATCCCCAACCCTTGGCGCCTGGGGGCTAGGATGGGAAGTATGGCTTGAAGGAATGGAAGTAAGCCAGTTTACATATTTTCAACAGGTAGGGGGGATAGATCTTTTTCCTGTTAGCGTGGAATTGACCTATGGCCTTGAACGGCTTGCGATGTATCTTCAGGGCGTATCTTCAGTTTATGATCTATCATGGAACAAAGATGTCAAATATGGCGATATCTACCATCAAAATGAAGTGGAGCAATCTCGTCATAATTTTGAATTGAGTAATGCGAAGATGCTCTTGGGGCAATTCAATGATTATGAAAACGAATGCAAGACAATGTTGGCTCATGGAATGCCCTGGCCTGCTTATGATTATTGTCTTAAGTGTTCCCATACTTTCAATCTGCTTGATGCCCGAGGTGCCATATCCATTACCGAAAGAAATGGTTACATAAGCAGGGTAAGAGCGTTGGCGGCTGGAGTTGCAGCTCAATATGCTGAACAACGCAAGACCCAGGGTTATCCATTGCTCAAAGACAATATGACGAGGTAGAAATGGCTACTTTTGTACTGGAGATAGGAAGTGAAGAACTGCCTGCGAGATTTTTAAAAAGTGAACAGGCGGAATTAAAGAAAAAGTTTTCGGAAGCCCTTGAAACAAATTCATTAGAATATGATAAAATATTTTCTTATGCAACACCAAGAAGAGCTGTTGTACTTATAAAGGGCCTGAAACCATTTCAGACAGAAAAAGTTACTGTTATACAGGGTCCAGCCAAAAAAATTGCCTTTAATGAAAATGGTGAACCAGGCAGGGCTTTACAAGGCTTTCTCGCCTCCAACGATGCAGCCATCTCGGATATTTTCATCACATCCACAGAAAAAGGGGAATATGTAGTTCTGCGCAAAACAATTGGTGGAAAAAGTGCGGGCGAGATACTGGCAGATATTTGCCATCAAATTATTGCAAGCATTCCATTTGCCAAAAGTATGCGTTGGGGAGATCATCATTTTCTTTACGCAAGGCCTATCCGCTGGATTGTTGCGCTTCTGGATAACGAAATTATACCTTTTTCTCTTGAACATCTTTCATCCGGAAGAGAAACATATGGGCATCGTGTTCATGGTGCAGGTCCATTTTCCATTTCAAATGCGGAAGATTTCGAAAAAACGATTTCCGATTCCTGTAAAGTAATCCTGGATCCCTCAACCAGACGCGATATAATCGTCAACAAGGGTAATGAAGAAGCCGAGAAGCACCAGGGAAAAGTCATCTGGATAGATTCTTTGCTTGATGAGGTAGAGGGTTTGGTAGAAACTCCTGTGCCAATTTTAGGCGAATTTGATAAAAAATTCCTTGAATTGCCACGCGAGGTTTTGCTGACCAGTATGCAAAGCCATCAAAAAAGTTTCGGTCTTGAAGATGCGCAAAGAAATCTTTTGCCATATTTTCTCACAGTTATTAATATTATCCCTCAAGATTTGGACAGCATAAAACATGGTTGGGAAAAGGTGCTTCGTGCCAGGCTTGAAGATGCCAGATTTTTCTGGAACGAAGATTTGAAAACCGGTTTTGAGAATTGGCTGGCCAAACTTGAAAAGGTTATTTTTATTGGTTCCCTTGGCAGCATGGCAGAAAAAAAATTGCGTCTTGAGGAACTTTGTGCATGGATTGCAGATGAACTCCATCTGGATCAAACAGAAAAAAACAATGTTGTAAGGGCTGCATATCTTTCCAAAGCTGATCTTGTCAGCGGCATGGTAGGTGAATTTGATACACTGCAAGGCATTATGGGTGGCATCTATGCAGAAAAACTTGGAGAGAACAAAATAGTTGCAGAAGCCATAAAAGAACAATACTTGCCGCTCGGACCGGATTCGCCATTACCCCAAAGCAAGACCGGGGCGATTTTGGCTATCGCTGATAAAGCGGATACTATTGCCGGATGCTTCGGATTGAACAAGATTCCCACAGGTGCCGCTGATCCTAATGGTTTGCGCAGATGTGCCCTGGGAATAATACGAATTATTATCGCATTTAATTTCAATGTATCGTTGCAAGAGTTATTTAAAAATGCATATATATTTTATGGTTCCAAAGATTGGAAATTGGATCTCGATGAACGACAAGCAAAAATAATTGCTTTTTTTAAAGGACGTTTACGCAATTATTTTCAAGGCAAAGGCTACAATACTGTTTTAATTGATGCTGTTCTTGAAGCAGGTATTGATAATATTTCAGATTGCGCAAAACGGCTGGAGGCGATTTCTGCTTTCCAAAAATCCACAGCGTGGCTTCCGACCATGCAAGCCATGAAAAGGATAGATAATATTCTTCATAAATATGAAGCTTCAATTC
>VSMX01000134.1:0-2491 GCA_009773975.1 Desulfovibrio sp.
GCTCCTTGCCAGTTCCTCACGTTTTTTCTTGTGCTCCTCAAGAATCCGGACGCTGTCGTCCCGGCTGGCTGCCGGATTAAAACATGGGCCAAGCCAGGGGAGCACGCGGCTTGACGAAAGCTTGGCCTCCCTGCGGTTGGGCAACAGAAGACGAAGGCGATTCTCATCGCCCTCGAGGACCATGGCAATCTGTGGAACGTTCCCTTCCATATACTCCACAATGCAGCCTGGCTGCGGATAACGCTGCACCTCAATTACCCTGGTTTTCCTGGTATCTGGTGCCGGACGCGGCCGAACCGACCTGCTGCGCGTATCTGCGCAGCACGGAATAGGGGCTTGTTTTTTGTTTGGGCTTGTGGTTGGCCCTGCGCTTTTCCAGCTCTTTTTCATCAACAAGCAAATCCAGTCTGCGCGCCGGTATGTCGATACTGATAATGTCGCCGTCCCGCACAAGCCCGATTATGCCGCCATCGGCGGCTTCCGGCGAAATATGGCCGATTGCGGCCCCATTTGTGCCACCAGAAAAACGTCCATCCGTAAGCAGTGCCACATCCCTGCCCAGACCCATGCCTGTTATGGCAGCCGTCGGGGAAAGCATTTCCCTCATTCCCGGGCCACCACGCGGGCCCTCATAGCGGATCACCACGCCATCGCCGGGTTTTATCTTGCCATCAAGAATGGCCTGCATGGCATCTTCCTCGGAATCGAAAACCCTTGCCGTGACTTCGCGTTTCATCATTTCGGGCGCGACAGCCGATTGTTTGACCACGGAGCCCTGCGGCGCAAGTGAGCCCTTGAGAATGGCAATGCCACCCTCTTTGGAATAGGCATTTTCCGCAGTATGAATGACGTCATCGTTTTCAATGCGGACATTGGCTATATTTTCGCCAACCGTCTTGCCTGTAACCGTAAGACAATCGGTATGGATGAGGCCAAGGCAAGCCAGTTCGGCCATGACAGCTGGAATGCCGCCCGCATTTTCCAGATCCACCATATAATGATGGCCTGCAGGCGAAAGCTTGCACAGATTTGGGGTCTGGCGGCTTAATTTGTCAAAGAGCGAAAGATCGATATCAAGCCCTGCTTCTCCAAAAATGGCTGGCAGATGCAGAACTGTGTTTGATGAACAGCCAAGCGCCATGTCAACGGTGATGGCATTGGCCACGGCATCCGGCGTTACAATGTCGAGGGGCCGAATATTGTTTTCCAGCAAATTCATCACCTGCATCCCTGCTTTTTTGGCCAGACGCACACGCGCGGATGAAACCGCTGGTATTGTGCCGTTTCCGGGCAGGGCAACGCCTATTGTTTCCGCAAGGCAATTCATGGAATTTGCGGTAAACATTCCGGCGCACGCTCCGCAACCCGGGCAGGCGCGTTCGCTTATCCTTTCCAGTTCGGCTTCCGTCATCTTGCCTGCGCCAACTTTTCCCACGGCCTCGAAAACAGTTATCAGGTCGCCTTTTTTGCCATTCCCCAGGTCTCCCGGCAGCATGGGGCCGCCAGAAACAAGAATGGAGGGGATGTTCAGGCGCATCATGGCCATCAACATGCCGGGTACGGTTTTATCGCAGTTGGGAATAAAGACCAGGGCGTCAAAGGCATGGGCGCGCGTCATGATTTCTATGGAATCGGCAATAAATTCACGGGAAGGCAGGGAAAAGCGCATGCCTTCGTGATTCATGGCAATGCCATCGCAAACCGCAATCGCGGGGATTTCAAATGGCACGCCGCCGGCCATGCTCACGCCAGACTTGACCGACTTCGTGATGGTATCCAGGTGAATGTGTCCCGGAACGATTTCATTGGCTGCATTGACAACGCCTACAAAAGGGCGATCGATTTCTTCCCGGGTAAGCCCAAGCGCATACAGGAGAGAACGATGTGGAGCCTTGTTCAATCCGCTTTTCATTTTTTTGCTGGCCGAATCATTCATCTGAATTCCTTTATTTTTATTGATATAATCAAGTCAAATGCCATTTGGGAAAGAAATTCTATGTCAAAATTCAAGCTTCGTAAATGGTCTGTTCTTGCTCTTTGGGCGGGGGGGGCTTATAAAAAAATGACTTTAAATGCCCGAAGGGATATATAATGGACAAAGATAATTTCGAATTTGAATCAGAAAAACCCGAAAGCAGCAAAAGCAAAATGACACCGGCCGAAAACGCGGCTCTTGCGCATATTCCGGCCTCTGTGCTCAAGGAATTGCTGCACCCGCCTTTTCGCAAGCGTCATCCCTTTGTTTTTTGGGTCGGCGCCATTATCTCCATGATAATAGTGGCCAGCGCCTTTGGTTTCGCGCTTTCCAAAAAAGACGTTTTCGCCCAGCGTGAGCGAATTGCCCTGGTTACCATCTCGGGGCCGATTGCGGATCCTTCGCCAACATTGTCCTGGCTGCGCAGGGTGGAGGGGAATGCCGGCGTAAAGGGGCTGCTTGTCAGGATCGATTCCCCGGGCGGGGGCGCGGCGGCTTCCCAGGAAATTTATCATG
>VSMX01000134.1:2501-6088 GCA_009773975.1 Desulfovibrio sp.
TGCCGCGAAAATGCCAGTGGCTGTGAGCATGGGCTCGACTGCCGCTTCCGGCGGCCTGATGGTGGCCATGGCCGGCCATCGGATATTTGCCAACCCGTCCACGGTAACAGGTTCAATTGGGGTGCGCATGGATATTCCGCAAATTCAGGATCTGATGTCCAAACTTGGCATTGGCCAGGAAACACTGGTCACCGCGCCCTTCAAGGATGCCGCTTCCTACAGGAAACCGCTGACGCCGCAGGATCGGGCCTATCTGCAAGGCGTTATCATGGATATGCACAGGCAATTTGTGGAAATAGTGGCAAAGGGGCGCAAAATGACATACGAAAAAGCCGAGAAATTGGCCGACGGCAAGATCTTTACCGGGCAACAGGCCATGGATCTTGGACTGATCGACGCAATGGGCGGCTTTGACGATGCGCTTCTCTGGCTTGCCAAACAGACTGGAATCCCGGCAAACCGCAAGCTTGTCATGAAACCGCAGGCCAGGGGTGGAATTGTCGAAAATTTGCTGGATCTCTTTTTGGGCAATGACGAGGAATCAGCCAGACTGTTTGAATTGATTCGGGAAAAGGCGGCACTGCCGGCTTTTTATTTTTGAAGCAGCAAGTATGTCAACCATGCCATTTGACTGAACCCCGGCAAAGCCGGGGGTTATGGCTTGTCATTATCTGTAGTGGCATTATAGAGCCAATGATGCGCCTATGCGCGCAATTGCCGCAGGCATCCTGTATATTCTAAATCTGCCGAATGAAATATACATTCCACAGGATCTGGCTTCAAAGGCCATTGTGTTGCCCGGGGGCTTTCCAGCACTTTGGAAAAATTCGCTAAAAATTGCATGATATGCGAGAATCATAAACCCGCGCTTACTTCAGCCAAAAATCCAGCGAGTATTTTCCCGCCCCAATGCACAAGATTGCAATAAAACCAAGCAAGTACGGCATGGCTGTGGCATTGTAATAACGGCCATGAACGGTTTTTACTGCCACTCCCATGTTGATAATGCCGGCAACTGCCACAACTCTGGTAAAGAATCCCAAAATTGTGCAGATCGAAGCCATGGTTTCCACAAACATGGCCAGCCAGAATCCCGCTTGTGGGGAAAAACCGGGCACTTTGGGAAAATGGGCCGCATTTTGGGTATTCATTATTTTTTGCAGGGCGTATGGAAAAAGTGAAAGCCCGATGACAAGACGGACAAGCAGGGCAGCCCAGTCATAGGGGATGGGCGAAATCATCATTGCAAAAAAGGCGTTTTCCATATCAAGCTCCATATTTGGCATTTATGTATTGAAATTGCTTTCCGGTTCAAAATGAATGCTGATGCGTCCGATACCCGGCAAAAGATTGCGGATTTCCGCTTCCATTCTGCTTGCCATGCAATGGGTTTCCGCAACTGTTCTTGATCCGTTGGTCTTGCAGCGGAATGAAAGGTCGACATTTGCGCCCATGGTCCAGATTTCTGTGTCAAATAATTCGCCGACATCCTTGTGATGCGGACGAATCTTCTCAAGAGTTTGAAGAACTTGTTCCCTTGATGGAGGTGAATGAAGTGGAGCGGAGCGATCCACCGATTCAAGGGGTTCGATATGTGAGACAACATGCTTTGCCCACAAGCGCTTGCAAAGATCGTGTTCATAAGCGGATACTATTTTGTGGGCCTTGGCAATGGACATTTCGGATGGCAATTCAATATGCGCATGGATATGCAGCCCGTCTTCGCGCATTGTAAGCGCCAGCGCATGAATATCAAGCCCGTGCATGGCCGCAAGGTTACGGGCGCTGGCATAAAGATCCGGCGATTCTATTTTGGCTGGCTCAAAATGAACAATGGTTTCCGCTCCCGGCAGCACATTCTGAACCGTTTTCTCGAGCATTTCGCAGATTTCATGGGAATCATCGATCCTCATGGCCGGGGGCGCTTCAATCGTCAAGTCCACAAAATAATTTGAACCGCTTTCCCTGATTCTTGTCTGTCTAACAGAAAATGCAGGGGCCAGCCTTGCCAGAGCCTCCCTGACCTTTTGGGTCTCTTCTTCCGTTCCGCCATCCATCAGGGCGGCAAAGGCTTTTGTCGCCATGCGCCAGCTTGCGCCAAATACAAGTGTGGCTACAGCAAGGGCCGCGATTGCGTCCGACTTGTATAAAATTGTGTGCAGGGTTGCGTCTGGAGCCACAAAATTGGCGCAATATACGCAAACCAGGCCGACAAGCACCACTGCTGTCGAAAGAATATCGGTCGAAAAATGCAGCGCGTCCGCGGCAAGGGCCTGGGAACGGTATTTTTTGGCAACCCTGTAGAGCATGGACGATCTGCCAATATCGACAACAATAGAGATAATCAAAACCGCGAAAGCCCACCAGGAGGGCTTAACCGGCTTGCCTTCAAAAAGCAGCCTGTCCAGGGCTTCCAAGACTATCCACAAGCAAGTAATGAAAAGCAGAAAAGTTTCCGCCAGGGCGGAAAGATTTTCGGCCTTGCCATGTCCGAATGGGTGATGCCTGTCGGGAGGCGCTCCGGCCCACCTGACAGCAAAAAATGTTATCGAAGCAGCCACAAAATCCAGAAGGCTGTGCAGGGCTTCGGATATCAGTCCAATACTGTTGCTTGCAAAGCCAGCCGCAAATTTGAGGATGGTAAGCAGTGCAGACCAGACCACGCTGGAGGAAGCGGCCTTGCTTTTTTCGGTATTGCCTGTTTCGGTTTGCTGATTTTGTAAAACCATATTTCCATTGTTCGTCAAAAGTATTACCGGGATGTTTCTTCCCGCATGATAAATGGCTTGGCTTTGGCGGGCAAGCCAAATTTCTCGAATCCCGGTTAACTGCCATAGCAGATGGCTTCGGGAATTTTTTCAAAATGAATATAAAGTATTTCTGAATATGGCCGAAAGACGAATAAACCTGTTTTAACTTTTTACAGGCGCAAGGACGCGCCGGTACATTGCCATGATGGAAAATCTTCAAAGCATCAGCTCACGGCCGGTTGCCGAGGCAGTTCCCTCCGGATACGGAGGCAGGAAAGTTGTGGATAAATCGCCTGGCATTCAAGGCGATACACTTGATTTAAGTCCCGAAGCGGAAGCGCAGTTACGCAAGCTGAAGCAACGCGATGCCGAGGTGAGGGCCCATGAAAGAGCCCACATGGCCGCTGCGGGCGGTAATGCCGTGGGCGGACCCCATTATGAATACCAAAAGGGACCGGACGGCAAGCAGTACGCAATAGGCGGCCATGTTGATATCAGTCTTTCAAGCGTAGATGGCGACCCCGAAGAAAATGAAAAAAACGCGCAGGAAGTGCGCCGCGCAGCCCTGGCTCCGGGGCAGCCATCCGGTCAGGACAGGGCAGTCGCTGCCCAGGCTGCCAGCATGGAAGCGAAAGCAAAGACCGAAAAGCTCGGAGAAAAAAACGATGAACAGACGGATGAAAATTCTCCGGTAGCCGAACAGAAAATTGCGGATCGCGCGAAAAAGAATTTTGAAAATGCCGGCGATACAAATTCTCCGCAGGAAAATTCCAACGCTTTGATGCGCAAGGCTATTGGCATTTATAATGAAGTCGCTCAGGCCGGAACAATGAAAAC
>VSMX01000135.1 GCA_009773975.1 Desulfovibrio sp.
ACTCCTTATTGCTCCGCCCTCCCGAACCTTTTCATACCTTGCATCCAACACCAGATATGGAAAAGCTTCGTCAGGATGGCGTTCCGCAAATTCATGTGGTTGCTCATCAAGGCGTTTTACAATTGCGCTTATGGAACTGGCTGAAAATTCATGTCCGCATAGCTCTTCAGTTATGGCTTTTACCTTTCTGGATGAAAGTGAACAAATAGGTAATGCAATTTAGCAGGGCCCGGTTTATAACTTGTGATTTTTTGTCTGGCATCGCTTCTGGATTCATTCTTGTTACATTTTTCAAATCCTGCTATACAGGTAAAACGTCTCATGTCTGGAAAACCAAGGAGTTCTGCTTATGGCCAAAATTCTGTTTTCCCTCGCGCTTGCCCTTGTTCTGGCGGGACCGGCCCTGGCTGCCGATGTCAGTAAACTGCAGCTTTCCGGTGACATTACGCTCGGGCAGGCCCAGAAAGTGATGGACGGCGCGCTTGCCTTTGCCCGCAAGCAGGGCGTGCCCATGAACATCGCCATTGTCGATGCCGGCGGCAATCTCAAGGAATTCTGCCGCATGGACGGCGCTTTTCTCGGCAGCATCGATATTTCCGCCAAAAAGGCCAAAACCGCCCGTTTCTTCAATATGTCATCCGCCCAGCTTGGCGCTGTTTCCGGGCCCGGCCAGGAACTCTACGGCATTGAAACAACCAATGGCGGCCTGGTTGTCTTTGGCGGCGGCGAACTGCTAAAGAACAAGGATGGCGTGATCATCGGCGCAATCGGCGTCAGCGGCGGCAGTGTTGCGGAAGACACCAACGTTGCGAAAGCCGGCGTGGAAGCGCTCAACAAATAATCCCATGCGCCCGGCAGAGGCTGCGCTACCGGGCTTTTCGCTTTTCTTGAAGGAAAATTCCACTGCACTTGCCTCAGGCGAGCTTGAAGCACTCACAGAGGCCTGGGCAATCTGGGCCTCGTCCGCGCCCACGCCACTGCGCAGCATTGCGAGGGCCAGGGCGCATCTTGTTTTTTTGCTCATCCGCCACGGTGGCCTGCGCCTTGGAGAAGCTCTGGCCATCTCGCCAGATGGCCAGCTTGATCTGGAAAGCGGCCTGCTTGAAGTTGCCGGCGACAATGCCAGGAGAGTTTTTCTTTCCCCTGGCGGAGTCAGGAGCCTCAGGCGAATATTGACGCTGCCAGAAGCCCGGGATGCCAATTTCAATCGTCTTGACCCCGGCTTTGTAAGGCGCACGTTTTACGCGCTTGCCAAAAACGCCGGCCTTGACAGCGCAAGGTGCGGCCCAAGGGCACTTCGCTACGCGCGCGGGCTTGAGCTGCTTGGCCTGCACATGCCGCTCAACCTTGTCCGGGAATACCTGGGCCTGCGCGCTCCGGGCCAGTTCGCGGCCTTTCTGCAATTTGGCGGCCTGCAGACCGGCGGCAAGGCCCTGCGCGAAAAGCAGACCAGCCACGGTGTGCGCGGCAATGCCTTCATGGCCATTGTAACAGACATTGAGACCGGCCTGAAAAGCGCCCTTGTGCGGCTGAACACCCTCTCCGGCCTGCCATTGGCCAGCCTCTGCCCAATGAATGAGTTCATAAGCGCGGACCCGGCCCCCGGGCAAACGCTCTGGACCTTCATTGATCCCGGCATGATCTTCATTTCCCGCCATGCCGGTTCCCCCGATTTTGCGAATTATTTTTCCGGCAAGCTTTGCTCCTTCCGCCAGGATCCGGTGGAGGGCCTGCTCGGGCTTGCCCTGGCCGATGGCGCGCTTCTGGAAGCCAGGATAGGCAACCTGGAATTGCCCGATCCCGCGCCAGAAAACGGGGAAAGGCTTTTCGCCCGTTTTTCGGCCCGCGCCGTGGCCATTTGCGCAAATTGAATTTTGTGTTATGCTGGGGCCACGGCAAAATGCCGTTTTATCCCCCCAACTTAACAAACGGAGTTATTTCATGGTATTGAAAAGAATCGCCCTGGCCCTGTTTTTGTGCGCGCTCATGCCCCTTTCCGCCAATGCGGCCGACAAATTGATGATGGCCACGACAACCAGCACCCAGGACACGGGCCTGCTGGAATACCTCCAGCCATATTTCAAAAAGGATACGGGCATCGACCTGGCCTGGGTTTCGGTGGGTACGGGCAAGGCCCTGGAGCTTGCCAAAAATTGCGATGCCGATGTTTTGCTGGTGCATGCCCCGGCGGCCGAAAAGAAATTTGTCGAAGCCGGCCATGGCATTGACCGCCGCCAGATCATGTACAACGACTTTGTCCTGGCAGGCCCGAAGGACGATCCGGCAAAGGTGGCCGGCAAGGGTATTGCGGAAGCCCTGAAGCAGATTTCCGAAAGCGGCTCCCCCTTTGTGAGCCGCGGCGATGAATCCGGAACGCACAAGGCGGAAAAGAAATTGTGGAAGGATGCCGGCGTGAATCCGGAAAAGGCCAAAGCATACGTTTCCGCGGGCCAGGGCATGATGGCCCCCTTGCGCATGGCAGCCGAAAAGAAGGGCTATGTGCTTACCGACCGCGGCACATGGATCAAGTATGACGCCCAGGAAGGCAAGGCCAATCCCCTCGCCATCATTGTGGAAGGCGATACGCCCCTGCGCAACCAGTACAGCGTGATCACCGTGAATCCCGCCCAGTGCAAAAAGGTTGACGCCGCGCTGGCCAAAAAGTTCGAAGACTGGTGGGTAAGCCCGCAAACCCAGAAGCTGATCGAGGATTTCCGTTTGCAGGGCAAGCAGCTCTTCTTCCCCAATGCGGGCAAATAGATCCTGAACAATGACGGCGGAAGCCGGCTTCCGCCAACCCGCCATGAGCTACTTTTCCGATGGCCTTGCCCAGGCCTGGCAATTGCTTGCCGATATGGACAAGGCCACTTTTTCGGCCGTGGAGGTGACTCTTGTCTCCACATCCCTTTCCATAGCACTCGCGCTGCTGGCCGGCTTGCCGGCAGGTTTCTGCCTCGGATATTTTTCCTTTCCCGGCAGGCGCGCCCTGCGGCTTGTTTCCGACACTCTCCTCGCCTTTCCCACAGTGCTTATCGGCCTGATCGTCTATGTTCTGCTTACCTATCGCGGCCCGCTGGGGCATCTGGGGCTTTTGTTCACCCTGCCCGGCATGGTCATTGGCCAAACCCTGCTTGCCCTGCCCATTGTCGTTTCCTGGACGGCCCAGGCCGTGGAAAGCCAGGATCTGCGCCTGCGCCAGACCCTGCTCACCCTTGGCGCCTCACGCGCCCAGCTTGCCTGGCTGACAATCAGGGAAGCCCGCTACGAAATAGGCATGGTCTGCGCCACGGCCTTTGGCAGGGTGGTTACGGAAGTGGGGGTGGCCATGATGCTTGGCGGCAATATCCGCAATTCCACAAGAACCATGACCACGGCGATTTCCCTCGAAACCAGCAAGGGCGAATTTGCCCAGGGCATAGCTCTTGGCCTTGTGCTTCTGCTCATCGCCTTTGCCGTCAACGGCTTGCTGGCCTGCCTGAAAGCCAGGAACAGAAAATGAGCCTGCTTTACGAGAGCCAAAACCTGGTCAAGCGCTATGGGGATGCCGATGCCCTTGTCCTGCCGTCTTTCCGGCTGGAAAAAAACGAAGTCCTGCTCCTCACCGGGTCCAACGGCAGCGGCAAGTCCACGCTCCTGCGCATTCTTGCCTTTCTGGAGAAGCCGACTTCAGGCAGCCTGCGCTATTTTGGCGGCGCTATTCCCCGCCGCGAAGTCACGCTGCTTTTGCAGGAACCATATCTCCTGAAGGAAAGCGTTTTTCGCAATGTTACCATTGGCCTCATGCTGCGCGGCCAAAAGGGCAATCTCCAGAATGAATACGCGGCCGCCATGGAAATGGCCGGCTTTGAAGACCCGCAGGCCTTTGCGCAGCGCAGGCCGGCCGCCCTTTCCGGCGGTGAGAAACAGCGCGTGGCCCTGGCTTCCAGGCTGATTCTCAAGCCAGCCGTTCTTCTGCTTGATGAGCCAACTTCGTTTGTCGATGCCAGAAGCGCCGGGATAATTGTCGCTGCGCTGAAAAAGCTTTGTCATACAGGCTGCGCCATTGTCTGCGCAACTCACGACCCGGCCCTGGTGGAAGCGCTTGGAGCGCGCTGCCTGCGGCTGGAAACGCCCGCCTGATCCATTTCGGTCACGCTTGCGCGGATTTGCGGCGAAAGCGTGGCTGTTTTTTCCAGTTGTTGACCCTGAATCAATTATTGGCCTATATTGGCGAAAATTATCGTGGAGGAAATTATGTTCAGGTTTTTAAGGGTCAATATGTCCACCAGAAAATGCGAATTTGAAAATATGCCCAAAGAATACGAAGGCCTTGGCGGCCGCGGGCTGACATCCGCAATCGTCGCCCGCGAGGTCGATCCCGGCTGCACGCCGCTTGGGCCGCGCAACAAGCTGGTTTTCGCCCCCGGTCTTCTGGGCGCTACAAATGCGCCCAATACCAATCGCCTTTCCGTCGGCTGCAAAAGCCCGCTCACTGGCGGCATCAAGGAAGCCAATGCCGGCGGCCAGTGCGGCGGCCATCTGGCCAAACTGGGCATCATGGCCATTGTTGTCGAAGACATGGCGCCGGAAGGCGAATGGTGGGATCTGGTTGTGGAAAAGGATTCCGCCTGGCTTGTGAAATCGGAGGTGGCCGGCCTCAACAACTATGACGCCGTGGCCACGCTGAAAGGAATTTACGCGGACGGATGCAGCTTTGTAACCATTGGCCGCGCCGGCGAATTCAAGCTCACTGCGGCCAGCATTGCCTGCACGGACCGCGAACTGCGCCCCAGCCGCCATGCGGGACGCGGCGGCGTTGGCGCAGTCATGGGCGCAAAGGGCCTCAAGTCCATCATCATCAATCCCCTTGGCGGCGAAATCGCCCCCTTCAAGGATGTGGAAGCCTTCAAGGGCGCCTCCAGGCGCTTTGCCAAAGCTCTTGCCGAGAATCCCATCACAGGCAAGGCCCTGGCCGATTACGGCACGGCCATCCTGGTCAATATCGTCAACGAGGCCGGCGGCCTGCCGACCAGAAATTTCGAGCGCGGCCGTTTCCCGAAGCATGAAAACGTCTCCGGCGAAAAGATGAATGAACTGACCGCCAAGCGCGGCGGCGAGGGCAAGGTCGCCCACGGCTGCATGAGCGGCTGCGTCATTCGCTGCAGCGGCCTCTATCCCGACAAGGATGGCAAGCTCATCGGCAAATGGCCGGAATATGAAACAATCTGGGGCTTTGGACCACATTCCGAAATTGACGACCTCGACCTGATCGCCCACTTTGACTACCTTTGCGATGACTACGGCGTGGACACAATTGACGTGAGCGTGGCCATTGGCGTGGCCATGGCCGGCGGCGGCATTCCCTGGGGCGACGGCAAGGCCGTTCTCGAAGCCATGCACGGCATCAGCGAAGGCACGCCGCTCGGGCGCGTAATCGGCTGCGGCACGGCCACGACAGGCCGCGTTTTCGGCGTGCGCCGCGTGCCCTGCGTCAAGGGCCAGAGCCTTCCGGCCTATGATCCGCGCTCGGTCAAGGGCCAGGGCGTAACCTACGCCACAACGCCCATGGGCGCCGACCATACGGCCGGCTATGCCGTTACCGCCAATATCCTAAGTGTGGGAGGCCATGTCGATCCGCTGAAAAAGGAAGGCCAGGTCGAGCTTTCGCGCAATCTGCAAATCGCCACGGCCTCCATAGACAGCGTGGGCCTTTGCCTCTTTACCGCCTTTGCCCTGCTTGACGTGCCGGACGCCCTGCCAGCCGTTGTCGACATGCTCAATGCCAAGTTCGGCTGGTCGCTTACCGGCGACGATGTAACCAGCCTCGGCAAGCGCGTCCTGACCACAGAAGTTGACTTCAACAGGCGCGCCGGCATTGGCGAAGCCCTCGACAGGCTGCCAGACTTCTTCATGGACGAAAAGCTGCCGCCGCATGAAACCACCTTCGACTTTACGGACAAGGAACTTCAGGAAACCCTGAACTTTGTAAAGTAACGCGGGGTTTGCGGGGCTCTGCCCCGCGCCCCGCCGGGGAGACTCGTCTCCCCGGACCCCACTTTAACGCTGCGCTTGCTGCGCAAGC
>VSMX01000136.1 GCA_009773975.1 Desulfovibrio sp.
ATATTGACCTCCAAAGCCCGGCCCAGTTTTTCAAACTGACCGGGCTTTTTTCGTGCGCCGTCCAGGTCCCGTTTCAAGGAGGTAGCGTCCAGAATTTTTCGCACTTTTCGTGGATGCAGCCCGGAAGTAAAAACAGTTTCTAATCCCGCAGGGGCTTCAGCGGAATGACAATTCCCCTGTTTCCATTTTGCAGGGCAGGGGGATTTTTATATAGGGAGATGGAAATCGACAAAAAGGCCGGCAATTCGCCGGCCTTTTCAGGGGAGTTTTATCAATTTCAATAGCCGTGTTTGATGGCGCATATCGTCTATGGCTACAACAATTTGTACCTTGCCAGCAGGATACACCCACTTCCCGCGATATTCCCCATCCTGGGATCTGGGGTCATCCAGTTCCCGAATTTCATCAATCTTGTTTCTTACCAGTGATTTTACCCAGCCAGGTTGATGCCCGACATGGCTGTTCCAGAAATTGTCCTCAATGAGTTCATAAGGCATCAGCACCCACCCTCAATAGCTTTGACAACTCTATTCTCGGAAAATCTTGCCTTGACAGCGGACATTGGAATAACTTCCTGGGTGCCGAATTTTCCGGGAAAATCCTCATGGGACATATTCCGTAATCTTGAAGGCGTATATGCGCCGTAGTAGTTATTGACTGTTTCAAGAATGTATAATTCTTCGCCGGAAAATGGAAGGCGCACATCCTGACGGGACAGGGCGGAAGTAAGCGGATTACGCCCTTCCGAACGATACTCTTCATATAGTTCCTGGACCACAGGGCCATGCGTGTAGGCTTTCAATTCATTTCCGACGCAATGTTCCATCGGAAAGCAGGGGCGCATCCCTTTTTGCGTAACTCCTCCGAATGTCTCATGCAATCTGGACATTACGTCATTACGCTCTGTTTTTATCGCATCTCACGGTATTGGCCTTGCATGAAAAATCAGTTAATCTTTACCGATGATTTGATAAATTGTCACTAATTCCATCAATGGCAAGGTTTTTCAGGATAAGCGGTTAAATTCGCCATGATTCATCATAATGGAGCGTTTGCGTAATGAAATTGGGCAAAGGCTCCGGTGGCTGCGGCAGCAGACACCTGTTTTTATTTGCCCGAGGCTCCAGTACGCTTCTTTTTGCCCAGGTTGGTGATGATCATGCCGGCAATGATAACGGCCATTGCCGCAACCTGCGTCCAGCGCAAACTTTCGAGCCCCATCAGCACGGTGGCTATTGTGGCCACGACCGGCAGCAGGTACTGGTAAAGGGAAGTCAGTTCCGAGCCAATGTTTTTTATTGCGGGCTGCACGAGAAAATAGGCAAGGAAGGTCGGGCAAAAAAGAATGAAGGCGATTTCAGCCCACGGCGTCATGAGCGATGTATGCAATATCGGCATGTTCCGCATGTCGGGCAAGAGAAAGAGCGCCGGCAGCGCGGCAAAGAGGAAAATCCAGCGCAAAAGAGAAAGCGGCCTGTATGTTTTGCCCGGTTTTTCTACAATGACCAGGTAAAGCGCATAGCAAAACGCGGAAAGAATGCCCAGAAAATCCCCCAGAATATTGGACGAGGCTTGGTCAGGGGAACCCGCGCCGCCAAGAATGACTATGACGGCGCCAGCAAATGAAACCGCCACTCCGGCGTATTCCAGCAGGGAAGGGCGCAAGCGCTGGAACACAACGCCAATCAGGATCACAAACATGGGCGGAAGCGTCATTATGATCGCAATGTCGATGGCGCTTCCATAGCGCAGGGAAAGGATTAAAATATAGATAAAGCCGAAAAGCCCCACCAGGCCGCCCAGAATAACGCGCAGCCAGTCCCCCCTTTTTATTTTTTCGCATTTGAAAAACAGGGATGTGCCCCAGAAAAGGATGGCGCCGCCAACAAGACGCACCTCGGAAATTCCTTCAGCGGTCATGAAATCGGGGATAAGGGCCTTGGTTGCCGGGACGTTTATGCCCCAGAAGATGGTTGCCAGCAAGATGCAGCCATTGCCCAGCAGAAAGGAGTTCATGCTTTTGTCGGACACAATTTTGCCTCCATTATATTTTCAGCCCAAAAGGCGGACATTCCCCAACTTGGTATAAATGACATTCAATGGCAAGAAAATTATTCAAAAATCCCGTCCGTGAAAAACGCCTTCATTCTGTCGGCGTCGCAGCCGGAAAAGTAGTCTTGCCAGCGGACATTTGCCAGGGCGTCTTTCACTGCCTGCGGTTCAAAGGGCAAATTCGCAAACCGTTTTTCCAGATCCGCGACTGGCGCGAAACTGAAAAAATCCCCGTTCAGGGCGCAGTTCCGGATGCGCCCTTTTTTCACATCCAGCCTTATCGAGACATCCCCCCAGGGGAAACGCCGCCTTTTTTCCAGATTGAAAGGCGGCGACTGGCCGTAATTCCAGTTCCAGGCCGAATATTTTTGCCCGGCAAGTTCGCGGGCCGCTTCAAGCGTTTGCGGCGACAATTCCTCGCGGCCGGAAGCGCAGAAATTGGCCAGAGCCTCTTTCAGCTGTGCCATATCCGCCTTTCCCCCCGGCAATTCGCAAATATTAGCAACACGCGACCGGATTGAGGCCACGCCTCTGGATTTGAATTTGGCCTCGTCCACGCGCAAGGCGGCCGCCATGCGCTCCAGGTCAAGATTGACAAGCAGGGTGCCGTGGTGGAGCAGCCTGTTGTCAAAAATCATCTGGGCGCTGCCCGAAATTTTCTTGCCGTCAACCTCGAGGTCGTTGCGGCCGGACAGCGTGGCTTTTATGCCCATTGTCGCCAGGGCTTCCTGTATCGGGGCCAGAAAGGCCGCAAAGCCGGCTTTGCCCCTTGAAGGGACGATAAATGAAAAATTGAGGTTGCCAAGGTCATGATAGACGGCCCCGCCGCCCGATATGCGCCTGATGACCGGGATTTTGTTTTCGGCCACAAAGGCCGGATTGACTGCTTCCGCCGTACATTGATGCCGGCCCACAATTATCGACGGGCTGTTTTGCCAAAGCAGGAAAAAGCCCGGATGATTTGCCGGCAGGGATCGCAGCAGGCATTCCTCAAGCGCAAGGTTGAAGGCCGGATCATGGCTGGATATTTCGAGGCAGAGCATGGATTTGCCGTGCAGGTTTTTATATTCCATAAAAAATTCCCAAATAACGCCCGGTCTTTGACAGGGCGCTGCTTTACCCTTATTTTCCGGACAGGAGGAAATATGTCAGCCTGTCTTGAAAATTTTGCCCCTGCGCCCGAAGTCCGGGCCGCTGCGCAGCCAAAAAATGCCCTGCGCGCATTTTCATTTCTTGTTCTGGCCTTTCTGCTTCTTGCCCCGGGTCTCGCGCAGGCCCTTACGGTTGCCGAAATCATGGCGCCGGAATTCGGAATGCGGGAGGATGTCGTCAGGGTTTACGATGACATGGTCCGGGAAGCGGGGAACAGCCCGGCCGGGGAGATAGAAAAGGCCCTGGAGCGCAAGGATGAGCTTGTCGAAAAGACAAACAGGCCGGCCTTTACCGGCAATGAGGCCCAGCACATTGCAATCGGCAAGGACCTGATTTCGATTTGCATGGTGGGCATGTACCTGGCCGACAGGCATTTCATGCAGGATGAAAAGCTTTACGACAAATATGTGGATGAATTCATGCCCGGCCTGATCTATGCCACATATCTTCTGGGCGCCAGCGGCACAAAATTGTCCGATGAAAAGCGCAGGGAAATCGGGGACAGGATTTATGCGCCGCTTTTGAATGTGCTTGCCGCCCACGGACAGGAAGCCAAAAGGCCGGACGAAATGCCAGGCCATATAAAATAAGAAGCTGTCCTGACATGGTGAATTTTGTTCTCTCACGAGCAAGATGAGTAAATTATGAAGGGGATGCGCCCTTGCGGTACCCGACCGGAATAATTTACGAAATCCGGCGCAGCCGTTGCCGCTGAAAGCGGCTTGCGGGGCGCAGGTTGCGCGGCATGACGCAGCGAGAGGGCAAAATGCGCATGTGAAGACTGCTTCCAGTTTCGGCTCAGGCCAATAACCTTATCTCGTCTCCAGGGCGCACAATGCCGCCTTCCAGGATGCGGCAGAAAATACCCTGCCTGGGCATGATGCATTTGCCGACCTGTTTCTGGATGGCGCAGCCCGAATGGCATTCCTTGCCAATCTGCGTTACCTCCAGCAAAATATCGTCGCCTATTTTCAGGTTTGTGCCAATGGGCAAGGTATGCAGGGTTAGCCCTTCTGTGGTAATGTTTTCGGCAAAATCGCCAGGATGGACATCGGCCCCCATCTCGCGCATGGCATCTATCGATTCCCTGGCCAGCAAACTCAGTTGCCTGTGGCTGCCATCGGCATGGGCATCGCCCACAAGGCCCCAGTTTGCGCGGAGTTCGCCTTCCGGAATATTATGCTTTTTCTCGCCTTTTTTCTCGCTGATTGAAACCGCGGTTACACGCATATATTCTCCTGTTTCAGAAGCAGTCTTCATTTGCGCATTTCGCCTTCCCGCTGCGTCGGATTTCGTAAATTATTCCGGCCAGGTGCCGCAAGGGCGCACTCCCTTCATAATTTACTCATCTTCCTTGCGCGGGAACAAAATTCACCATGTGAAGACAGCTTCTCAATTATCCGGCGCCCCGTCTTCATCCCCGTTTTTGCGCGATGACAGCACACGGCCGCCGGACTCAAGCCTTTTCAGGAACTTGTCCCGGCATTCGTAGGAGCAGAAATGATGGATGGCGTCTCCGTCGCGCACAGTGAGGGAGCCGTCTTTGGCCACCCATGTGCCGCATTCCGGGTCTTTCACCATTTCGCCAGCCGCAATTTTTTGCTCCCGTTCTTTTTTGTCCGCGATTTCATCATCTTTTTTCTTTTTCAAAAAATCGTTGGCAAAAAGACGGTAGAGCAGATAGGCGGCCGCCGCCAGGATGATAAATTTCCACATAATGGCCCCCTGTCCGGCAATTTTTCAGCGCTGCCCTGTATCTGGCGCGGTCTGCAATTGCCTTGTCCTGCGCAAAAAAAGTTCGTTCAGGATGGCGCGCTCGTATTCTGGCGAAAGCACATAGCGGTTCGTGCCCGCGCCGGCATTGAGCATGTTTTCAAGCAGCTGGCTTTCTTCCCAGAATTCCAGCAATTCCTCATCCGCCATGCGCTTGACCTTGCGGTCGAAAGATTCATCTTCTTCAAAGGGAAAAGCTGAACCCATCTCTTTTTGTCCTCTGGTAAATAATCTTGCCAAAAAAACACGTTAATTAGCAAAACGACCGATCTTGACCAGGCGAATATTTTGCCTTGTTTCGTCATTTTGGTAAAGGGGGCCCAGCACATGCTGAAGCAGGAAAAAAGGCGAAACATAATCCCTGCGCCAGTCCGCCACAAAGTTAATCCCCTGTTCCACTGGTTCGAAACTTTCCAGGCAGCCCCGTATATCAATCTCCCGCAAACCGCGTTTGCCTTCCTTTTCCGCAATGTGGGAATTTTGCGCCATGAACTCCTCAAACTTTCTGGCGGCCCCGCTCCGCAATTCATTTGGCAGATAAAGGGCGAATTCTTCCCTGTCCGCGTCTTTTACAGCCTTTTTGCCGGCAACGGCCTGCACGGCTTTTACTTCCATGCCGCGCGGCAAAAAGCGGTTCAGCTTTTCCCGCACCTTGTCCGCCGGCATTTCCCTGCAAAGCCCAAGTAAAAAACATTCGTTTTCACTCTCAAGGCCAACAGGCAGTGCCCGGCCAAATGAAATCCTCGGCATTGGATGAAAACCCTGGGAAAAGGCAACTGGTATTTTGGCCCGCCGCAAGGCCCTGCCGATTGTGGCCGCAAGCTCGAGCTGGCTCAGCCAGCAACTGCCGTCCAGTTTTGTATGGCTGACGCAATATGTGGTCACCCGCGTCTTCAGGGCGGCGTCAAGGCCCGGTTTTTCCTGTTTTCTGGCTATGGGCGGCGCGGCCTGCTGCCCGTGCTGATCCCGGCTGTCAAAATTGATCCTGGGGCGGAAAACTTCCTTGCCGTGGCCGGGCAATCTGGACTTCATGCCTTTTGTGTGGCACACACCGCATTGC
>VSMX01000137.1 GCA_009773975.1 Desulfovibrio sp.
ATTCTCGAGAAGCCTGCGAAAAGCAGCGCGCCACTCGCCAATATCAAAATCAGGATTTCCAAGGCATTCCCCGCAGGCCGATTCTGCCGGCAGGCCGCAATAAACCCCCTTCCTGCCAACCAGATTGAAAGAGGGGCAGACACAGAAAAAGTCGTGCACAGGCATTTTCATAGGGAGTTGCCGGACTCTTGCAAGGGCGCAAAGCTTTTCCGTAACCGCGGCAATGGCCTTGCAGGCATTTTCGCCATTGTCCGGGCCATCCCAGAGCACAAGCTCGTTGATGAAAATTTCCGAAAAAGGCAGCCAGTCCAGATCGAGAATTTGGGCGGGATTTTCCAGCCTGTAAACCAGGCGGCCGCGCGGAGCATGGAAAGTGGCATAAACAAAGGGCTGCTCCGGCGGATGGGCCAGGCGCAGAACGGCCTGGCCATCGCGCAGCCAGGCATCAGTGCGGCAGCGGGCATAGATGTTGGCGCCGCCGCCCCAGTTATGGTCAACAAGGCAGACCAGGCCGGAAGTTCCGGCCAGCAAGTCCTGGATGGTCTTTTTATCGGGGATGTCAAAATCCAGCACGGGCGGGGCCTGGAGAGTCTGCGGCGCCGGGGGCTGCTGGTTCATGGCCTTGTACATGGAATCGAGCTTGTCCAGCTTGGCGCCAAAATTGCCTGAACGCGCCAGCTGCCAGGCATTCCTGGCAATTTTTCTGGCAGTGCGCGCCAGACCGTGCTGGCGGGCATATTCCCTGATAACGGAATAAATGCGGCCGCCCGCGCCGGAAATTTGGGTCTCTGGCCGGGCTGGCCTGTCCGCCCGCGCTGCCTTGGACGCCTGGGTCTGCCTGGAGGCCGCGTCAATGCGGCGGCCGATGGCGGCGCGAACCTGCAAGAGCGTGGAATCGGTCTGGAATTTGCGAACCAGACTGAAATAATCGGGATAAAGGGCGCGGAGCTTCTCCAGGCCGGCAAGCTCCAGGGCCGCGCGGCTATTGCCAAAAGACGAATGGCCGGCATGCCAGATCCAGGTATCCAGGGCCACGATATTGCGGAAGCCCGCATAATAGGCGCGCATGCAGAAATCGTTTTCCTCCCCGTAACCTCGCGGGAAATTTATCTCGTCAAAAAGGCCTATGACTTCGATGAGCCTGGCGCGGATGTAAAGGCAGAAGCCGTTGCCCGTGGGCACGTCGAAGGTTTTGCCCCTGCCGCACTCCTCCACAATGCGGGCAATGTCTTCGTGGGAGAGGTCGGGCGGGATGGGGTTTTCGTTGGCCTTTGGCACGGAAAATTCGCCGGCATTGTTGGAGACGGGCGTAACCGTGCCGATTGCGGGGTCGGAATGGGCGTGGGCCTGGAGCTTGTCGAGCCAGCCCGGGCTGACCATGGTGTCGCTGTTGAGCAGGATGACGTCGCGGGCAGGGCAGAGGCTGATTGCGCGATTGACGCTTTTTGTGTAGCCAATGTTTTGCGGATTGCGCACAAGCTGGATGTATGGACTTGAGATGCTTTTATAAATGGCTTCCAGCGCGGGCTCGCCGCCGGCATCGTCGATGAGCAGGAGGTTGCGGGCGTCCGAAAGGCTGGTGTGGGCCAGAATGGAATCCAGGCAGGCCTGCAGCTTTTCGGCAGCGTTGTACACCGCTATTATGATGGTCAGCTTTTCCATGGGGGCTTATTCTAGTTGCCCTGCCTGATAAAGGCAATATCTTTTGTTGAGCATGAACGCAGCGGCTTGCGGATGAAAGCATTGTCTTGCCCGTGCTGTTGGTGATTCGCAGATGTTATCAGTCAAAAACAGCCTTTTGAGCGCGGGGGGCGTTGCAATACAAGCGTTGGCAAAGGCGAGTGGGCAGGACAGGATAAAAGCTATGGACAAAACATGCGGCCATCAATATGAATGGGCAAATACAAACGTCAGGCGCTTTTCAGGAATATGAACACAAACAAAACCGCCCATTTTGACCTTGTTGATATATTACGGGCTTTCGCCGCCCTTACCGTAGTTGTTTACCACACCATAATAATATGCGGCTGGCAGGATTTTCCCACAACCTATCCCCTGGCCTGGTTCCGCTACGGCTGGATGGGCGTTGATATATTTTTCGTGATCTCTGGCTTTGTCATCACCTGGTCCGCCCTGAACATGCAGGAAAAATCCGGCGGCAAAAATATTTTTTTCAGCTTCATGAAAAACAGGCTCAGGCGCATCGTGCCCCTGCATTATCTGACCATGGCGCTCTTTATCCTGCTCTTTCCCGCCATTGTGTATCCCGATTTCCTCTACGACCTGCTGGCGCATGTCTTCTTTGTCCACAACTGGTTTCCCGAATACCACGGCACCATCAACGGCATCAACTGGTCACTGGGCGCGGAAATGCAGTTTTATGTTTTGCTCGCGCTCACAGTCGGCTTTCTCAACTTCAGGACCCTGAAAATCTTCATTTTCGGCGCCCTGGCCATCACCTTCCTGTGGCGCCTTTATACCGTGGTTTCCCTGCCCGTTGGCAGCGAGAACTTTGCCATGCTGCGCTTTATCTGCGCAACGGAACTGCCAGGCATGCTCGACCTTTTTGCGGCCGGGATCGGCCTGGCCTTTTTTGCCAGAACGCCAATGTTCGGCCGACTGGCCGGCTCGACAATAGGCAAGGCAACAGTATTCCTGGCCTTTTGCGCCATCATGTCTGTCGCCCTGTGGATTTTTGAAAGGCGCATGGATTACTGGAAATTCGACAGGATGGTCATCTTTTTCCGCACAATTCTCGCCCTGGCCTTTGGGCTGCTCCTGCTCTTCTTTTGCCTGATCAAGCCCGGGCCGCGCATCAAGCTCTTCCTCTCGCCGCTGCTCTACCTGGGCACAATTTCTTACGGCATCTATCTTTTTCATTTGCCCGTTGTGCTCAAGACCAAGGACCTCGATATGGCTCCATGCTGGAAACTCGCGCTCATCCTGATCATCACCATCAGCCTGGCCGCGCTTTCATGGCACTTTTACGAAAAAAGGTTTTTGATCAAGTACAGGAGAAAAAACTGAGACTTTCAGTATTTCAGCCAAAATCGAAATGATTTTGGTATGCACTGGCATTGAGGCCATGAATTTGAGAAAGCTTTTCATTTCCCTGCCCTGCTTTTGCTGCGTTTGCCAGCCAGCAGAATATTATTGAATGACGTCTAGTATTTCAATACAATTGACAGACGAATCATATTGCAAATACCAGGCAAAAATACCCTTCCCCATGATATTTATATGGGGACAGGCGCATATAATGAAAAGACCGGGCGAGCCATAATGGACAAAAACCCTGTGATAAGCGTAGTCGTGCCCTGCCATAACGAAGCGGACTGCATTGGCGCCTTTATCGAAAGGCTGCGGCGTGTTTTTGCGGATTTGCCTGATTACGAGCTGGAACTCGTCTTTGTCAATGATGGCAGCACGGACAATACCCTGGAGATTCTCAAGCAGCGTCTTGAAAAAGATCCCGAAATCGTAATTGTCGATCTGTCCCGCAATTTCGGCAAGGAGGCCGCTCTTTCCGCCGGCTTGCAGCAGGCATCTGGAGATGCGGCGATTCCCATGGATGCCGATTTGCAGGACCCGCCCGAGCTTGTCCCCCAAATGCTGCAAAAATGGCGCGAAGGCTACGATGTGGTTTTGGCCCACCGACAGAGCAGGGCGGAGGATAGTCTGGCAAAAAGACTTTCCGCGCGCTGGTTTTACCGCCTGCACAATCTTTTTTCCCAACCCGGGCTGCCCGAAAACGTGGGAGATTTCAGGCTGCTGGACAGGAGAGTCATCAATGCCCTGCAAATGCTTCCCGAAAACTGCCGCTTCATGAAAGGTATTTTTGCGTGGCTTGGCTTTCGGACCGCCAGCATTGACTATGACAGGCCCGCAAGAATCGCCGGCAGGAGCAAATTTCCGGCCTGGAAGCTCTGGAATTTCGCCATGGAGGGCCTGACCAGCTTCAGCACGGCGCCCTTGCGCGTCTGGACATACATAGGGGCTTTTTTTGCGCTGCTGGCCTTTGTCCATGCTTCCATCATCTTCTGGCGGACAATATTTTTCGGCGTGGACCTGCCGGGCTACGCCTCCCTGCTTGTGGCCATCACATTTTTTTCAGGGCTGCAGCTCATGGGCATAGGGATAATCGGCGAGTACCTGGGCAGGACGTATCTTGAAGCCAAAAGGCGTCCCATCTTCATCATCCGCAAAGTCTATCGCGGGGAAAAATAATCCCGCAGGGCCCATATCTGGCAGGTCAGGACAAATACATGGGCAGCAATTCATTGAGCGCTCTTTTAAATCGTTGGGCTGAAAGCATCAGGCTTTTTTCCCTGCAAAATTACAAGTTTGTCTTTCTTGTTTTTTTTGCTGGCTACTTCGCCTATGGTTATGAGATGGGCCAACTGAATTTTGGCATTGACGAAGAATACAACTGGACAGACCTGGATGCATGCTACCAATGGTACGGCAAGATTGGCAGATGGATGCTCATTGCCTACGATCAAATGTTTCTCCACTGGGCGCATTATCCCTTCATCAGCGGATTTTTGGCCCTCTTCATGTTCTCCGTGGCCTACGCGGCCTGGCTGGGAACGCACAAGGACGCATCGTTCACCGCCAAACTGCTTTTTGGTTCGCTTGCCATCTCCTTTCCCACCTTTGGGCACATGCTCATGTTTTCATACCAGATAGCATTTGTCGCGGCCTCGGCGGCTCTGGTAATTTTCGCCTACCTTCTTGCGGTAAAGACCAATAATTTTATTTATAAATATGTTATAAGCACGATTTTTCTGGCCCTGGCACTGCTTACTTATCAATCGTTAATTATTATATTTTTCGCTCTTTTTTTTATTGACAATTTTTTTAATATATTCAGCGTTGATTTTATAAAAAAAGCTCTGCTAATCGTGTTTTTGGCATTATTGTCCGTGGCCCTGGATTTAATTAGCGACAACGTTTTGAAATTTATATACAATGTTGATGCTACAGATTATTTATCCTATCATTTTGTCTGGGGCAATGGAAACTTTGAAATCATATATGCCAACATGAAAAAGTTTTTGGCAGAGTTATTGTCAGGAGACATTTATACATTCACTGTATTTCCAATTTTGGTCATACCGGCAATTATCTTGCTTTTAACCTGTAAGAACAGGATGGAAATTGTAGCATCCCTGATATTGTTGTATCTGTTTTCTGTTGCGCTATTTGTTTTGTTTGGCACACATCTGCCATCCAGAATTTTTATCTATTTGCCAATATTATATTCCGGCCTATTTTATCTGGCATATAAAACAACCAATATCATCGGAAAATATGTTGTTGTAATTACCTCATTATACATTGTTATAACCAATGCTTCGATAAATACCCAGCTTTCAATGCAAACCACATTCGCAAATTTACGGGATCAGATTGTAACAGGAAGAGTTGTAAACGAGATTTATGATAATGCGCCCAACTATATGGCACTGGGCAAAAAAACATTGATCTGTGGCGCTGTGGCCGAAAAAATTCCCAAAGTCCCCAGTCCAGGTTTTGTCATCGGGCCAGAAGCTTACGGGGCATCCTTCTGGGCCTGGGACGGAGGGAGTCCGTGGCGGATAAAGTCCTATCTTTATGCCCTTGGCATTCCCCTGCCTGAGATAATAGATGCCGGGCAAGGCAAAGCGATAATGGAAAAAGAAGATTTCAAAAAAATGCCGAACTATCCGGACTCCGGCTTTGTAAGATTGTTTGATGATGTCCTCGTTATCAAACTTTCCAGTCCACAGTAACGCGTTTATGTGTAGTAGTTCAAACTTGATCTGACAAAAGCCTCCGTTTTGATGATGCGTATGTCAGACTTAATTCAACTGTCCGACTTTTTCCTCCCATATTTTTTTGCCATCAAGGAAGGTCTGCATGGGCGTTCTTCCACAGCAGACTTTTTCTCAAGAGCCGCCAGGCGCAGATTCATGGACTCAAGCCCATGTCGCAGCCAGATGGATCTTACGCCTGAAGGGGATACAAATATTCCCTTCTTTCTGAG
>VSMX01000138.1:0-2376 GCA_009773975.1 Desulfovibrio sp.
TATTTGCCCCTCTTCTGCATCAGGTAGGCGCGCACGGCCTCGTTATGTTCGGCCAGTGTGCGGGAGAACCGGTGCGCGCCGCCGTCGGTTTTGGCCACAAAGTAGTAATAATCGTTGGCTTCCGGCTGGATGGCGGCCTTGAGGGCGGCCATGCCGAAAGAGGCAATCGGCCCGGGCGGCAGGCCGCGCAGCTGATAGGTATTGTAGGGGTTGGTCTTGTCCTCCAGGTGGCGGCGCAGGAGCGGCCCGGCGAAGTTTGGCCCCATGCCGTAAATCACTGTGGGATCGGCCTGCAGGGGCATGCCGATGCGGATGCGGTTGTGATAGACGCCGGCGACGCGGGGGCGTTCGGCATCGATAGCGGTTTCCTTTTCCACTATGCTGGCCAGGGTCATCAAGGTGCGCAGGGTGGCGTCATCCGGGCGCAGCTGCACGGGCCAGGCCGCGGACTTGCCTGCGGCTCCCGGCCAGAGAGTGGCCGATTTGCGCCAGAAATTGTCAATCATCCGGCCGGCCATGGCCCTGGCGCGCTCCTTCCAGAAGGCCTCTCTGGCCGCGGCGTCCTCCGGCGGCGCATCGGCAGGCCTGAGCAGATAGGTATCGGGCATCAAAAAACCTTCGGCATTGGCAAAGGGGATGCCGTAGCGGCGCAAAAAGGCCGGGTCGTGGATGACGTCGCGAAAATCTTCAAAGCGCGCAAGGCCGTTAGCGGCCAGCAGGCGGCCTGTCTGCCACCAGGTCAGGCCTTCCGGCACTGTAAGGCGGTTGAGGGCCGGCTTGCCGTTGACAAGCTCGTCCAGCACGCGCGGCGGGGTCCAGCCCGTGTTCATGGCAAAGCGCCCGGCCTGCAGGCTTTTGCCATCGCCCTTGAAGCGCGCGTAAAGCCTGAACTTGCGGGCGTCGCTGACCAGGCCGGCCTTTGCCAGGCTGTCGGCAACCGCGGAGAGGCTGGCGCCTTTGGGCACATCAAAATATATTTCCCGGCCATCCGCGCGGGCCGGGGTTTCGAGAAAGCTCGCGGCTTCATGCCAGAGCCACAGCGAAACGCCGGCAAGGCAGCACAGCAGAAAGGCGGCTATTTTCAAAAAGGTTTTCACATCGGCCTCCGTTTGGCGGCTGGCTGGTCGAGAAAGGATTGCAGGATGCGGCAGGCTGCCTGCTGGTCCAGATAATTTTTTGCCTTCCTGCGGCCAATGCCGCAAGCGCGCAAATCGCCTGCGGCTTCGAAGGAAGAAAGGAATTCTGGCATCTGGTAAAGGGGGAGGCCGGCGCGGCGGGCTATTCTTTGCGCGGCATTGCGGACCTGGCGGGTGGTGAGGCTGTCTTCGCCGTTTTCGGTAAGCGGCAGGCCCATTACTATGGCGGCCGCGTTTTTTTCGCGGGCAATGGCGGCGATTTTGTCGAGAACAGCCTTGCGCGAGCCCTGGCTTGCGAGATCGATTTGCCCGGCGGGAAAGGCCAGCTTTTCGTCCGGATCGGAAAAAGCCAGGCCAACCCGCTCAAGGCCGTAATCGACGGCAAGAAAAATCATAGGTTCATTTTTTCCCGCACGCCCTGCATTGTCTTGCTGGCAAAGGCCATGGCCCTGATATTGCCGCCTTCGAGAATTTCTTCGACAGCGCCCGGGCGGGACTCGAGGGCCCTGCGCCTTTCCTGCAGGGGTTCGAGAAAGTCGGCCAGGTTTTTGAGGAAGATTTTTTTGCAGTCCACGCAGCCCAGGCTGGCGGATGTGCAGCCGCGGCGAATTTCCTCCTGCTCCATCTTGTCCGAAAGCAGCGCATGGTAGGGGAAAAGATTGCAGAGATCGGGATTACCGGGGTCGGATTTGCGTTCCCTGGGCGGATAGGTGAACATGGCCCGCACCTTGTCCGCAATATCCTTCATGCTGTCCGAAAGGAAGATGCCGTTATTGTAGCTTTTGGACATCTTGCGGCCGTCCAGGCCAGGGCATTTGGCCGCCGGGGTCAGCATGGCCTGCGGCTCGGGAAAGAAATCGCCGTAAAAATTGTTGAAGCGCCGGGCAATCTCGCGGGTTAGCTCCAGGTGCGGGAGCTGGTCCTCGCCCACGGGCACTCCGTGCGGCCTGTACATGAGGATGTCCGCGGCCATAAGCACGGGATAGCAGAGAAAGCCGGCATTGCCGAGATCCTTGTTGCTGATCTGGGCCTGCTGCTCCTTGTAGGTCGGGTTGCGCTCAAGCCAGGAAACAGGCGTGATCATCGAGAGCAAAAGCGAGAGCTCGGCATCTTCCTTTATTGCGGACTGGCGGAAGATGACGCATTTTTCGGGGTCAAGGCCGGCCGCCACCCAGTCCAGAACCATGCCGCGAATATTCTGGCGCAGCTTTGAGGTATCCGCGTAATCGCTGGTCAGGGC
>VSMX01000138.1:2386-5741 GCA_009773975.1 Desulfovibrio sp.
AAATAGGCCTCCTCGCTGTCCTGCAGTTCAATCCAGTTCCTGATGACGCCGAAATAATGGCCAAGATGCAATGGGCCCGTTGGCCGCATGCCCGATGCTGTGCGTTGTTTGCCTGACATTTTCAAGTCCTTGAAACTTCATGAAAGGGAAAATCCGGAAAATCAGAAGCCGAGCAGCCGCAAAAGGCCCGCGCTGGAGCCGGAAACGAGAGGCCCGAGAATCTTGTTCAATATGCCGGTAAAGAGCAATATCAGGAGAATTATGAAGCCGTAGCGGGCCGCCTCCATATAGCGCCAGGCATATTGGGGCGGCAAAAAATAGGCCAGGATCTTGCTGCCGTCCAGCGGCGGAATGGGCAGCAAATTGAGCCAGCCCAGGCCGAAATTGATGATTACGCCGGCCTGCAGGGAGGAGAGGCAAAAAATATAGGCGGAATTGTCCTTCCACTGGGCAAAGGGCAAAAATGAGACCGCCGCCCAGAGCAGAACGCCAAAAATGACGGCCAGCAGGAAATTGGCGGAAGGCCCTGCCAGGGCCACAAGCATCATGTCGCGGTCAATCTTGCGAAAATAGCGCGGATTGACCGGCACGGGCTTTGCCCAGCCAAAGACAAAGGAGCCGGTGAGGCTTGTCAGTCCAAAAACCGCCAGCCCCATCGGGTCAATGTGCGGAATTGGGTTCAGCGTCAGCCGCCCCATCATGCGCGCTGTCGGGTCGCCAAGCTTTTCGGCCATCCAGCCGTGGGCCACCTCGTGCAGAATTATGCCCAGAAGGGCTGGCACGAGGGATATCGACAGGATGCGCAGCGCATGCGCGATATTGAAATCAAACATCGGACGGGGGTGGAATCAGGCGTTGGCCGCCCTGAGCATTTCCTCCACCATTTCCAGGGACGGCACGGCATCCTCCGAAAGGCCGCAAAGGCCGCGCACGGCCAGCATGAGCATATCGAAATTGAGAGTCATTTCGCTCCTGCCGTTGTTGATGACGCACAGATCGCCCCTGACCTGCAGGCGATAGGCGTGGCGGGTTCGCTCGTCGCGCCCCCTGGAACGGATGATATAATATACCTGATCCCCGTTTTCGCTGGCATATAACTGCTGCCGCGTCAGCACCCCTGCATCCTCGTCAAACCATGAGCACTCCGAAAAGAGGCGCCCATTAAAACGAAGATCCTCCCCATTATCGTGCTTCAGGCAGATTTCTTCCATGTTTTTCGGCACTTCAACTCCTCGCGGCAACCCTACCCGCTTCGCCGCCTTGACTTTACTGACAATTATCGCGTGCAAAAATCTTTGTCAATTGTATAAAATTTTGACTCATGACAAATCCTGCTTAATATTTCAGTCGTATCTTTTATTCCGGGGCTGCCGCCCCAGGCCCCGCCTGAGGGCCTGAGGACCTCAAACTCCCCATAACGGCCGCTGACGCGGCGGGCTGAAGAAGCTTCATTAACATTATTTATGACTGGCGCTTACATGAATTAAATAATTATATGGAATCCAAAAAGGCACAACCCCTGTCCAGGCCATTTTTCACATTCGGCGGCCTTGACTTTTTCCAGACCGGTCATATCAGAAACCTTTACGACAAGAAAACCATAACAAAATATTTTTTTGCAATGTTTCAGCATCCGGATCTGGCAAACAGTTGAAACCCGACCAGGCGCGCGCATTTCGCCTTGTCTGCGACGAGGCCGCAATCCCCAAAGTCCTGGCCTTGCTCGAAAGCGAAGGCTACGAAAGCGAAGGACTCCCAATTTCGCCCTTCTGCCGGTTTCTCGTCCGCGGTCCCGCGCCGCTTGGCCGCTCCCTGGCCGCTTTTTTCGGCTACATTTATATCCAGGACAAATCCTCAATGCTTCCGCCCCTGGCCCTGGCCCCCGTTCCGGGAAGCCGGGCGCTGGATATGTGCGCAAGCCCCGGCGGCAAAAGCATTTTCCTGGGCCAGCTTGCCGGCCCATCCGGATTTGTGCTTGCCAACGAGCCGCCCGGCGCGCGCCTCGGCACGCTGCGCGCCAACCTCGTCCGCGCATCCCTGCCGCAAATAGCCTCCTGCGCCTATGACGGCCAAAAAATCCCGCTGGTTGAAAATTCCTGGCCATATATCCTGCTGGATGCGCCCTGCTCCGGCTGGGGAACGGCCGAAAAAAATCCCCTGGCGCCCAAAATCTGGCGCGGCAAGAAAATAAATCCCCTCCTGGCCCTGCAGCGCAGGCTGCTCGAAAAGGCAGCCGCCCTGCTCGCTCCCGGCGGCCTGCTGCTCTATTCCACCTGCACCACAAACGAAGCGGAAAACGAGGCCCAGACACGCTACGCAATCAATGAACTCGGCCTCGAATCCGCGCCCCTCGCGCCCTTTGCCGGCTTCAACTTTCACGAAATCCTGCCCGGCACGCTGCGCGTCGATGGGCCAGCATCCGGCGCGCAGGGCTTTTATCTCGCGCTTTTGCGCAAAAAAAGCGGCGATGGCCGCCGCCCAGAAAATCCCGCCCCCACGCGCGCCGGCCTGCCCGTGGGCACAGGCCCCTGCCTCGAGCTGCCCGAAAACGGGCGCGCCGAACTGTTCGGCGAAACTGTGCGCTATATTCCGCAAAATCTTCACCTGCCAGCCGCCCTGGTCTGGCAAGGCTACCCGCTAGGCAAAATCCGGAATGGCGAATTCGCCCCCCAGGCAAGGCTGCGCAACTTTCTGGCGCCCAAAGGCCAGGGCGCGCCCGTCCTGCAAATGGACGGGCCAGGCGAAATCCACGCCCTGCTCTCTGGCGCCTGCATGTACACGGGGCTTGCCGGCGCCTTCGCGGCCCTCTACTGGCGCGACCTGCCGCTCGGCTTTGTCGTCCTCAAAAACGGCCGCCCAATCCCCGCTTTCCGGTAGGAGAAAAATGATTTTTAGCCCCCGCCGGGCCCGGAAGGACTTTGCTGCCAATTTACGCCCTACAGACCGGAAGCCTCCGCATACAGCCTCGCATTCGCCAGCATTTCCTCTTCCCAGATCCTTTCATCGTCCTGGCGCGAACGAATGTCCAGATACTCCTCGCACGGCTCGAAGGCTTCCGCGTGGTAACGGCAATGGCCGTCCTCCGCCAGCATCAGCACAGAAGGGCCGGCATCACATTCGCAGGCTTCGGCCAGACAGGGGCAGCAGGCTTCCAGGCTTATGCCCCAGGGACGCCTGACAGGCAAAAATGTTTCATGACCGTAATCCCTGTGCACACAATTAACGCAAATCATGTCATCTTCATTAATGTACATACAACTAACTCCTTTTTGGGAAAACGACCTCAATTACGGGCATATTATATGATTTTTATCATTGTATGTCAAGTTTCAATGACAATCATCAAAATGACCGT
>VSMX01000139.1 GCA_009773975.1 Desulfovibrio sp.
TCAGTTTTACTGTTTTTTTCGCGACGCCCCACGATGTTGCGGATATTGCCGACTCAGCCGCAGCGCAGGGGCCTGCCGTCATCGGCAGTGGCTTTTTCCCACCATTCGCGCAGTTTTTTCATGAAAGGCGGAATTTCCTTATTCATCTTCCAGTCCCAGTTTCTTTTTCCAGATTTTGAGGGCCAGAACCACGCCATCCAGAATGGCCTGGGGGCGCGGCGGGCAGCCAGGCACATTGACATCCACCGGGATATAGCGGTCAATAGGCCCTTCTATGGAATAGCCCTCGCGGAAAACCCCGCCGCTAATCGGGCAAATTCCCACGGCAACCGTAACCTTGGGTTCGGGAATTTCATTCCATACGGTAAGGACGCGATCCTTGACCCTGGTGGTCAGCGGGCCTGTTATCAGCACAATGTCGGCATGGCGCGGACTGCCGCAATATCTGCAGCCAAGGCGCTCCACGTCATAGCGGGGAATGCAGGCCGTTGTGGCGAGCTCGACATCGCAGCCATTGCAGGATCCGGCATTTATGCGAAAAAGCCAGGGAGAGCGGAGCGAAAGTTTTTTCAGCGTTTTATCCAGTCCCATAAAAAACTCTCCTTAAAGCGCCCAGATCAGGACCAGGCTGCAAAGCGCGAGCGCCGTGGGCACGGTAACATAGAAGCGGAAGGCCTGCCCGATGCGGTAGCGGCCGGTCGCGGCCTTGACCAGGGTAAGTGAAAGCAGCATCAGCACAACGCACTTGAACAGGAACCAGAGCAGGTTGACCCACCACCAGTCGCAGATTGTGCCGGGAAAAAACATGGCCACGCCAAGGCCAAGCACTACAAAGGTTTTGAGCGAGCTTGTAACCTGAAAGAGCGCCAGCAGCGGGCCGCCATATTCGAGCAGCGGGCCTTCGAGGATTTCGGTTTCCGCTTCCGGAATATCAAAGGGCGCAACGCCCATGGTGCCGGGCAAAAAGATGAGGTAGGCTATCATTGCCGGAATCATCACGGGGTTGAGGCCCAAGGAGCCGTTTTGCTGCTGCCAGGCCACAATCTTGAGCAGCGAGAATTCCGCGCCCCATTCGCCGCCGGCCATGCTCTTGCCAACCAGCATGGCGACAGAAAGAAGCACGAGCAAAAGCGGCGTTTCGTATGCCATCATCATGCTCATTTCACGCGAAAAGCCCATGGCGCCAAAGGGCGAGCTGGAGGCGGAGCCGCCCAGCATCAGGGCCATTGCCGGTATGGGCAGCAAATAGAAGATAACCAGCAAATCGCCCATATTATACAAGCCCTTGAAAACGCCGGGGATGGGAATGAAGGCCGCGCACACGGCCATGCCTGTAAAGCCGAATACAGGAGCCAGCAAAAAGGCCGGTTTGCAGGCCGTATTGGGGATAAGCGTTTCCTTGGTCAGCAATTTGGCCATGTCCAGCCAGGGCTGGATGAGCGGAGGGCCGACGCGGCGCTGCAGCCTGGCCTCGACCCGGCGGTCAAGACCCTTGTAGAAAAATCCTATCAACAGGGCAAAGGCCCCGCCGGGGAAAATGCACATGTTCAGAATGGCAAGCAGGGTATCCATCAGCGGTTCTCCTTGCCGCCCAGAAGGGCGACTATGTTGCCGTAAATGCTGGAGGGGTTCATTCGGCTCGCTGCCTTGTCGGGCGGCAGGCCGCATGTATGCACATCGCACTCGCGCAGGCGCGTGAAGCTGCGCACAAACCAGGTGCCGCCAAGAAAGGCGATTGCCATGAGCACGAACATTCCTGTGGCATTCCAGGTGCCGGGCCCGGAAACCACGCCCGAAAGGCCGATATCAAGCGGCATGGAGCCGTACTGGACGAGGATGCTGTTGATCGGGTAAAGCGAAAGGCCCGGGAAGATGCCGGTCAGGATGCAGCCCGCCGCCAGTATGGCCATTGGCACACGCATCACGAGCGGCGCTTCCTTCACATCCTCAAGATCTCCGGCCGGCTGCCCAAGGAAGGCCGCATGCAGGAACTTGGCAATGTAGGCCAGGGTGAGCACGCTGCCCACAAGCGAGAGCAGTGCCAGGAGCGGCTGCCCCGCAACCATCAGGGCCTGGTAGATTATCCATTTGGACGAGAATCCGCTTGTTGGTGGCACCCCCACCACGGAAAGCCCGGCAATGGCGAACATCAGCAGTGTGAAGGGCATTTTGCGGCCAATTCCGCCCAGTTCGTTGAGGCTGTCGCGATGGGTGGCGAACATTACCGCGCCGCAAACCAGGAAGAGCAGGTCCTTGAAGAAAACATGGTTGATCAGGTGGAGCATGCCGCCGGCATAGCCCAGAGCTCCTCCTGCCGCCACTGCCAGCACCATGTAGCCAAGCTGGCTGACCGTCGAATAAATGAAGACAAGCTTGAGGCCATTGGCCCTGAGAGCCTGGATTGCGGCCATGATAATGGTTATGCCGCCAACCCACATGGTAAAGGTTGTGATGACGTTGGCGCCCGTGTTGTTTATCAGGCCGGCAACGGCGAGGCCCCCGCCAACCAGCATGAAAAGCTTGATCAGGCCAATGATCGCGCTCTTCAGCAATACCGAGGATATGTAGCCGGAAACAGGCGTTGGCGCGAGCGCCGGATGCATCTGCCAGTCAATGCGGAAGGGCAGCTGGGCCGCCTTCATCAAAAAGCCAATGCACAGAAGCGCCATGCCGAGCCAGGCATTACATGGCGTTAGCCCCGCGAAGAGGCCGTAAAGCGCGGTGGCATTGAAGGCTGTAAAGGGGCCAAGCACGGCCAGGCCAATAAAGATGAAGCCGCCGCCGAAAAGGTTGAAGAGGAAGTACTTGAAGGCTTCACGCAGCGAGAGGCGGTCGCCTTCGTGGGCTATTGCCAGATAGAGCGCCCATGAGCTCATGATTTCCCAGAAAAGGAAGAAGCTCAGCAAATACTGGCTGGCGGCCATGCCCACAAGGCCGCCGCACATGCAGGTAAAGGCGCAGTAAAAGCGCCACTGGCTGTGGCTGTGCGACATGTAGCCCACGGCGTAGGTCATGTTGATTGCGCCCACAAGCGGCACAATGAGGGCAAAGCAGTAGGAAAGCGTGTCGAGATTGCGGCCGAATACGGCAACCATTGCTGCGGTGATCAGCAGAACGCCCACGCTCATCCAGCCTGCCATTCTGGGCTTGCCGCAGAATATGGCCGGCAGGATGGCGCCGAATACCGGGAAGATGACATAGATTGGCCAGTTGACATTCATCGCTTCCACAATCTGCAGGGCGTTTTGCGGCATGGCATGGCAAAGGCCGGCAACCGGCAGGATTACAGGCATCAGGAGTTGGGGCGCAAAGCCGAAAACGGCGGTCAGCATGGCCAATACCAGCATGGCCACCTTCATGCCGAAGGGAGCGTCTTCCACAGCGGGCAAATCGGCTGGCCGCTGCTCGAGAACCAGGGTCTTGAGAATGCGCGTATAGTAAATCGCGCCAACCAGCGCGCCGGCCATAAGCAGCGCGGCAACCCAGATGTGGCCCGCGCTTGCCGCGGCCTGAATCATCAAAAATTTGCTGTAGAAGGCGCCGAAGGGCGGCAGGCCCATGATGCTGATCAGGCCGCAGCACATGCAGGCAACGGTAATCGGCATCTGTTTGCCAAGCCCGCGCAGATCGGCAAGCTCGCGCGAGCCGGCCCGCATAATCAGCGCGCCGCCGCAAAGAAAGAGCAGATCCTTCATTATGGCGTGGTTGAAAACATGCCAGAGCGCGCCGGCTGTTGCCAGCCAGGTGCCGAGGCCAAGAACCAGGGCGATTTCGCCAATCTGGCCCATGGTCGAATAGGCCAGCATCCTTTTCAGGTCGGTCTGGCACAGGGCCATGATTTCGCCGTAAATCATCGTGGCCGCGCCCATCAGGCAAAGCCAGGTGCCGAACCAGGTCAGCCCGTAAACGCCGGGAACTTCCGAAACCGCGGGGCCAATGCCGATAATCACCACGCTGATCAGGCCAAAAATGCCCATCTTGGTGATGATGCCGGAAAGCGGCGCGGAAACCGATGAAGGCGCGGCCGGGTGGGCATCGGGCAGCCAGGAATGGAGCGGCACGAGGCCGGCCTTTACGCCAAAGCCGATCAGGCAAAGAATGATGCCGGCCTGCAGCCAGGATGGAAATTGCAGGGCCATGCCCGGGCTTGCGGAAAACACGCCCAGGGCCAGCAGGCCGGGCAGCATGAAGATCGCGCCCCCTGCGCACATTACATAGTATTTGAGGCCGGCGGCGTAGGCCCTGGCATTGTTTTCATAAACAACCAGGAAATATGAGGCAAAGGTCATTAGCTCCCAGTAGGCGAACATCGAGGCCACATTGTTTGTGGAGACAATGCCGGCCAGGGACCCGAAGGTCAGCAACAGGAAAAACCAGTACCAGCCCTGGCGCCCGGAATGAATGTAGCTGATTGAATAAATGGAAACGACAAAGCCGATGAGGCCAATCAGGAAAAGGAAGAAATTGGCCAGGGGACCGGCCGGGGATACGCAGACAGAGGCAAAGGCCGCGGCCGCGAAGGCCGTGCCCAGCCAGGCGCCGTGGCGCCAGCCAGACAGGAATGAAAAGCCGGTGGCAAAAGCGCCAGAATAATAGATCCAGAAAGCGGGATGCACGCTGCCGTGGGCCACCGCGATCTGGAAAACTTCTCCCACAAGGTCGGAGACTGGGGCGCGGAAAAGTCCAAGGGCGGCGACAATGCAGCCCAGAATGAGGCTGAACGCGCCCAGGCCGCTTTTTTCGCGCCGTAAAATCCAGCCCGCAGGCTCCGCGTCTTCGGGCTCATCGCCGCGTTTTTCCAGGCAGATTTTGCGGACCGCGTCCACATACAGCCAGATAAAGATGGTGGTCATGGCCGCCATCAGCATCAGGAACCAGAAGCCGTTGGCTGGCATTTCCTCGAGAATGCCCAGGGTTATCAGCGCGCGGCCTTCCGGCAGGAGGAAGGGGGAGCCGCCAACGGCAGCGAGCAGGCCAAGGCCGAACAATGTTCCCGCAACGGCATAACGGCGCCCGAGACCGGCAAGGTCGTCGATTGTCCTTGCTGGCCCTGCCTCTTCCGCAATTCTTTTCAGCGCGAACCAGGCCAGGAGCCTTGCGAAGCACTGGAAGATTGCATAGAGCCAGACGCCGGTAAGACCAACTTCCGCCGAGGAGCAAAGCGCCATGCAGATAATTGCGAGATCGTGCAGCGCGCCCCAGAGAATGAGGCGGCGGGGATCACTGCGCTGGCGCACCGCCATGGCTGTGGCATAGACAAGGATTATTGCCCCGATAACCAGGAACAGCCAGGATCCGGAAAAAAATGCTGATGTCATAGAAGCCCCATGGGTATCCCCAATCTGCAACGCGGGCTTCCACATTTGCACGGCATCTGCCTGCCCGCCTGCGAATTGAAAATTCGAGTATGCGGAAAGCGTAAAACATTTGACGCAATGAGACAAGGGGCAAATTCGATTTTTCCTGCTTGTGAAAAAGAAAACAGCTGAAAGGCTGATTCAGGCAGCTTTGCCCTGTCCTATTTGCCGGAATTCCTCCCTGCCACGCTGGCCGCGCCGGCGCGCCTGGCAAAGCGCAGCAAAAACATGCCGCTGAATTTCTTGCCGCGATAGATTTCCGCGCGGTAAAGCAGGCCGTTTCTGTCGACCGAATAATGCCTGTCAAAGTCTGCGAGGCGCACTGTCTAGCCGCGTTCCTCGGCCTTGCCGG
>VSMX01000014.1:0-399 GCA_009773975.1 Desulfovibrio sp.
CTTTACCCTCCCTGGCAGCAGAGCGGTTGGCAAAAGCCCGGCCGCCAAAGGCGTCGGTGGCGATACAGTGATGATCAGGGAGTGCATGGAACTTGACTGATAAGCCGTCTTCACATGCGCATTCTGCCATCTGGCTGCGTCAGATTTCGTAAATTATTCCGGTCGAATACCGCTAGCGGACAATCCCTTTATAATTTGTTTTTTTTGAAATTGGATTTCAATTTCTTGACAAGAGGCGCTTTATCTGGCAAATTCCGATTCATGCGACATGCATAATCTTGCGACCCCAGGCTTCGCATTAAACGCCATGAGGTCATATCAATTGGAGGATTGAGATGGGAAAACCGCTATTGCAAAAAAGACTCTTGTCCACAGCCTTGCTTGCTTTTGGTATTGCGC
>VSMX01000014.1:409-24595 GCA_009773975.1 Desulfovibrio sp.
GTATTGCGCTATGCGCAAACGATGCCGCAGCCATTGACTTCAAGGTCAGCGGGGAATGGCTTGTTGGTTTTGGAGCAGGCACGGGTGAATTGTATTCCCACTATCGTGAGCCAGGGCATGGCCAGAAACGAAAAACGGACAGCAATGATATGTTTGAAGCCAATCAGCGTTTGCGGATTCAGCTGGATGCGGTGGCTTCGGAAGCATTGTCCGGCACGGTTGGTTTCGAGATTGGCGATACGCGCTGGGGCATGGCCGAACAGGGCGGCGCGTTGGGCGCTGACAGCAAGGATATAATCAAGCTGAAAAACGCCTATATTGACTGGGTTGTTCCCTCTTCCGATATCCGGTTCAGAATGGGCATCCAGGGCATGGCGCTTCCCAATACAGCCGGCGGTTCGGCAATTCTTGATGCTGATGTGGCGGGAATTGCGGCAAACTATAAAATCAACGATAACATTGGCATTACCGCGCTCTGGGCGCGGCCGGTGAATGACAATTTCAACGACAGGTATTTCAACAGACACGGGGATCGGGCGAATTACCTGGATAATATGGATCTTTTTGCCCTCAGCCTGCCAATCACCCTTGATGGCTATGAAATTACGCCCTGGGTAATGTACGGCATGCTTGGCAAGAATTCCCTGCGCGGGCTTATGCCGGTTAATGAGGAGGAGCCCTGGGAAACATCCGACGGCATTTTGGGGCTGACAATTCCCGGATTAAATCCCGGCATGAACTTCAGCAATGGCAATCCGCTGGATTCCTCCTCCACAGGCAAGGCATACGGTTCCATGTTCTGGGCTGGCCTGCCGTTAAGCATCAGCGCATTTGACCCCTGGAATTTCGAACTGGATCTCAATTATGGCTATGTGGAGGAAATGGGCCGCTATGACATCATCAAACGCGGCAATCCCGGAGATATTGTGAGAGGAAGCACCCAGCGCCAGGGCTGGCTGGCCAAGGCCCTTGTTGAATACAAATTTGAATGGGGCGTGCCGGGGATTTTCGGCTGGTATGCCAGCGGAGATGACGGCAATGTCAAAAACGGCTCGGAGCGTTTGCCATCCATTGCCGGGGCAGGCAATTTCACTTCCTTCATAGGCGATGGCAATCTTGCCTGGGGCTCTTTTGACGACAGCTGCGATTGGGCCATGACATATTCCGGCACATGGGGAATTGGCCTTCAGCTGAAGGACTTGAGCTTTGTTGACGATTTGTCCCATACGTTCCGTGTGGCCTACTGGGGAGGAACAAACAGCCCGTCAATGGTCAAGTACATGGAAAGCGCCTACTCGTGGCGCGAAGGCTATGGAGGCGACGGCCCATATTTGACAACAAATGACGGACTGCTTGAATTCAACCTGGTCAATCAATGGAATGTTTATGAAAACCTGGAAATGAATCTGGAGCTTGGCTATGTGGTCAATATGATGGATCAGGGCACATGGCAGAAAAGCGGTTATTATGAAAATAACGGCAATGGCAAATTTGAAAAACAGGATGCCTGGAAAGCCCAGTTAACTTTCGCTTATACGTTTTAGAAGCAGTCTTCACATGCACATTTTGTCCTCTCGCTGCGTCAGATTTCGTAAATTATTCCGGTCGAGTACCGTAAGATTGCACTCCCTTCATAATTTACTCATCTTCCTTGCGAGAGAACAAAATTCACTATGTGAAGACAGCTTCCTAAAAAATCGCGATTGCTTTAATTACCTTCCTTGCAATGGGGCGGGTTCGCCAATTGGCGGCCCTGCTCCTCGTTGTTTCCAGCATTTACCATTCTTTGTTTTGGCAGAAATGCATAACTTGCCCCCCTCCCAATAGAAGTATAAGATAAAGCCACTTCACCATCACAAAAAGGGACAAGCCATGCCCGAATTACAACATAATCTTTACGATGATCTTTCGGCGGTCACCACGGAATCCTGGCGCACGTTCCGCATCATGGCCGAACTTGTCAACGCGCTCGATGAATTGAACAATCTCAAGGTAAACTGCATTTCAATTTTCGGTTCGGCCCGTTGCAAGCCGGAGAGCAAGGAATACAAGGATGCCGAGGAAATAGCGCGCCAGCTGGTCCGGGCCGGCTACGGCATCATAACGGGCGGGGGGCCTGGCGCGATGGAAGCCGCGAACAAGGGCGCCTTTGAGGAAAACGGCGTTTCGGTTGGCCTGCATATCAAATTGCCCCACGAGCAGGGTTGCAACCAGTATGTCAAAACCCGCTGTACTTTCCGCTATTTCTTCATCCGCAAGTTCATGTTCGTAAAGTATGCCAGGGCATATGTGGTCATGCCTGGCGGCATGGGCACAATCGACGAGCTTTCGGAGGCCTTTGTCATCGCCCAGACTGGCAGAACCAGGCCTTTCCCGATCATTTTGTACAATTCCGAATTCTGGTCCGGCTTTATGGACTGGCTCAGAAATTCCATGGCCGGCAAAGGCTTTATAGGGGAAAACGAAATCAATCGACTGATCACGATTTGCGATTCTCCCGAGGAAATCGTTGCCCATCTGCAAAAGATTATTATCTTGTAAGGACGTATCATTTCAATTCGGGCCAGAATTTTTGAAAGGGCCGGCCCCTTGACCCGGGCACCAGGAGAACATTCCTGGGAAAGCCTGATGCAAAGGGCCATTGCCCTGGCCAGTCAGGCGGCGGAATTCGGTGAAATTCCGGTTGGCGCGATTCTTGTATCGCCTGACGGAAAGATTATCGGGGAAGGCAAAAACGTCGTGGAGGATCTGGCCGATCCCACCGGCCATGCCGAAATTGTGGCAATCAGGCAGGCCGGGCGCAATTGTCGCAATCATCGCCTGGAAGGCTGCGTTCTTGTCTGTACCCTGGAACCCTGCGCCATGTGCGCGGGCGCGATTGCCCATGCCCGTCTTGCCGGCGTGGTTTTTGGCGCTTCAGATCCGGGGCAGGGGGCTATTGTCTCCAGGGCAGAATATCTCGACGGGCCGGCATCCTTGCGCCCAATCTGGCATATTGGGGGGGTATGCGCGGCCGAGTGCGCCGCGCTGCTCGATGATTTTTTTCATTTAAAACGTCAGTCTGTCTGAAAATTTGCCATAAAAACCGCCATGGGAGTTGTCATGCAAGGATTGATTGCGTCAGCGGTCTTGATTTTCGCGCTTTTTTCAGGTCAGCCGACTGATGCGGCCACTGCTGGCGAGCCTGCCTACAGGACTGCCATACTTGGGCAAAACAGCCCCTGGCAGGAGGGACTACTTCTCGAATTCGCGCCCGATGAGCGGCAATGCCAGGCCCGCTATGGTCGTCAATGGCAGGAAAAATGCGCGACATCCCTTGGCAGGAGCGGCGATACGGTTACAAGCGTCAAGCTTTCGCCAGCAGTGCCGGGCCACTGGCAGTGGCGCGATGGCACAAGCCTTGTCTTTTTGCCGGAAGAAGGCCACAGCCTTTCCCCGAATACAACCTACAGCGTAAATCTGGAAAATCTCTACAGGCCGGCTTCGACAATTATCGACCGCAAAAAAGTCTCGCTTGCAACAATGCCGCTTGCCGTTCGCATGACCGAAGGCAAGCTCTGGATTGATCCCTCCACGAAGGGCGCGCATCGCCTGGCGGCTTCTCTAGAATTCAATTATCCGCTTGCCCATGAACCGGGCGTGGAGATCACAAAACCTCATGGCGCCCGCTTTGGCCAGCCCGAATCCGTATGGAACCGGAATCGCGACCAGCTGAATATTTCCTGGCCGGTCAATGCGTTGCCGGAAAACGTTGCGGAAGCCCGTCTTGTGGTCAGGGGCATGGGCGAATACAGCCTGGAAAACGGCAATCCCAGGTATTATGCGCCCAATGCCAGGCAAAAGGGCGCCGTATTCGGGATCACGGTACCGGGAACAGAAGGTCTTTTTCAGGTAAAATCCGCCAAAACCAGGCTGGAATATGACAAGAATCTCGATCGTGTGCATATTCTTGACCTTGAGACTTCCCTTTATGCCAAACCGGACGAGGTTGCGAAACGCCTGCGCGTTCTGGAATTGCCCAGGTACAATTCCAAAGGCGCGGATCGCCCCTACAATTGGCAGCTTGCCCCCGCGGTGCCGGCCGAAACTCTGAAAAACAGCAAGAAACTTGAGGCGTTTTCCATGCAAAAGGACAATACGCCGGTTTCCAGAATGTCTTTCCGCATACCGGCCCAGTCCGGCCGCTATCTCCTGGTTGCCCTGGAAAAGGATTGTCCGGCCGCTTCCGGCCTGACGCTGGCCAAAACCTTTGCCAATGTGGTCAAGGTTGACGAGACAAATCCCGTGCTCGGATTTTTGCAGCCCGGCAATATTCTGCCGCTGGTGCGCGACACCATTGTCGATATCTATGCCAGCGGCCTGGACAAGGTTTCCTGGCAGGCCCAGTTTGTGCGCCATCCCTTTTTGGCAATCCTGGCAGGATCAGGTGGAGAAGCCTTTGAAGACGCCCTGGATCGCACAGGCCTTGACATGGCCCAGTTATCGGAAAGCAGCAAGGGCGAGCTTGCGCTTTCGGGCCAGGGCAATGCCCGCTTTGCGGCCCTGGATTTAGGGCCTTTGCTGGAAAAGAACAGGGACAGTGGCGCAAGCGGCCTCTTGCGCCTGAACCTCAAAGGCTACAAGGACGGCAGGGAAGCTGCCTCGGCCTCGCGCATGATTTTGGCAACCGACATCGGACTGCTTGCCAAACGCAATGTCTCCGGCGGTTATGAATGTTTTGCCTATAGCCTGAAAGATGGCCAGCCGCTTGCGAATGCCAAAATCGGCATTCTTGGCGCCAATGGCAAGCTTGTGGCCGAAAAAAATTCCGACAGCCGCGGCCATGTTTCCTTTTCGCCAGCCGGCTCGTCGCCGGAAAGCAGGCCGGTGGCTGTAACGGCCAGAAATGGCAGATCCCTTTCCTGGCTGCCATTGCAGGATCGTTCCCGAGAACTGAATTTTTCGGAATTTCCTGTCGGGGGCACCCATTCTTCCCCGGATGGCCTGAATTCCTTTGTCTTCAGCGAGCGCGGCCTTTACAGGCCTGGCGAAACCCTGCGCTTTGGCTGCATTACAAGGCGGGCCGATTTTGAGCTGATGCCGGCGGATATGCCCCTGCAAGCCGATTTGGCCGATCCCCTGGGCAGGACAATTTTCAAAAAGGATTTTGTGGCCGGCAAAAACGGCATGGCCACAATAGAATGGGCAGCCCCGCGGGAGGCTCTTTCTGGCCTCTACACTCTCAATGTGCGCCCGCATGGCTCAAGGGAAATTCTCGGATATTTCGCGGTGCGTCTGGAAGAATTTCAGCCAGATACTCTCAAGCTGCATATCGGCTTGCCAAAAGTGAAAGGCTGGCTCAGGACAGGCAACAAGGATGAGGGCAAGATTGTCCTGAACCTGCGCAATCTTTACGGAAGCCCTGCGGCTGGCCACAAGGTGCGCGCTTCCCTCCTGCAAACTCCTGCCCTGTTCCGCTTCCAGGGTTTTGAGGATTACGTTTTCACCGATGCGGCGCCCCTGGCCGGGCATGGCGTAAGGCAGGAATTGCCCGCGGCCAAAACCGATGCCGAGGGCAATGCCGTGCTTGAAATACCTTCCACTGTCTGCGCCAGGAATTCGGCCCTGCTCAATGTGCTGGCCGAAGGCTTCGAGGCCGGCGGCGGCCGGGCAACGGCCAGCCATGCCAGCATCCTTGCATCTCCTCTTGAGGCCATGCTTGGCTACAAGCCTATTGGCAGCCTGACCAACTTGCAATTCATTCCCAAAGGCCAGAAGGCGGAACTGTATTTCCTGGCCCTCAATCCCGCGCTGGAAAAAACTCCGCTTGCGGATCTCTCGTTTTCCACTTCGCGCCGCAGATATGTTACAAGCCTGATTGCGGATGGTCTGGGCGGCTATCGCTATGACGAAACGCCAATTGACGTGCCGCTTGCCAGCCGGAAGCACAGCCTGCCGGAAAACGGCATGAATTTTGACCTGCCGACAAATGAGACCGGGGAATATCTGCTCAATGTGCATGATGCCAAAGGCCGACTCCTGGCCCAAATTCCATTTGCAGTTGCGGGCACGGAACCGTTGCCGCCAAATTCGGCCCTGTGCGGCGGCAAAATTCGCCTGCGTCTGGATAAAAAGGATTACAAGGCCGGGGACAAGATAAATCTGGCCCTTTCCCTGCCCTATGACGGCACAGGCCTGGTTACAATCGAACGCGACGGCGTGGAGGCTTTTGAATGGTTCACCGCAAGGGCCGGCGACGCTACGGCTTCGATTGAAATCCCCGAAGATTTTGAAGGACGCGGCTACGTTGGCGTAACTTTTGCGCGTTCAACGGATTCCCCTGATATTTATGTCGGCCCGCTGGCATACGCTGTCGCGCCGTTTACGTCCAATATCCGGGAACGCGACATGGGGCTGGCGCTCAAGGCTCCCAGGCAGATCGCTCCCGGGGAAAACCTGCGCGTGAATATTGCTGCCAGACAGCCCGGGCAGGCCGTGGTTTTTGCCGTTGACGAGGGCATTTTGCAATTGAGCAATTTCCGCACGCCAGCACCGCTGGAAGATTTGCTTCTCAAACGCGCCCTTGATGTCAAAACCTTGCAGGCCCTGGATTTGCTGATGCCGGATCATGCCAGAATGAGCCAGCGCATTTCGGCTTTTGGCGGCGGCCTGGACGGCGTGCCTTTTGGCGCGCGCTTCCAGAATCCTTTCAGGCGCCGCAATGAGCCGCCTGTTGTCTTTTGGTCCGGCCTTGTCGATGTGGGCAGCGACCCTGTCGCCATTGATATTCCCATACCCGACTATTATAACGGCAAGCTGCGCGTCATGGCTGCCGGCGCGGCTGCCAATGGCGCTGGCAGTGCGGCGGACTACGCCACTGTTGTCGCGCCCCTGGTCATAACCCCGCAAATTCCTGTGGCCGTGGCGCCTGGGGACAGTTTTGACGGCGCGCTTGTGCTGGCCAATACCAGCGATCAGGATATGACGGCAAAGCTTGATGTCATTTTGCCGGATTCTCTTGAATTGCAGGGCAAGCTTTCCCCTGATGTGAAGATCCCCGCCAATCGGGAAATTGTCCTGCCTTTCAATGTTGCCGTGCGGGACAGGCCAGGAGCCGCAGAAATCCGGTTCGCGCTCGAAACACCAGAAAAAACATGGCGGCGCAAGGCCTCCCTTTCGGTCAGGCCGCAAAGCCCGCTTATGACCACTGTCCAGTCCGGATGGCTGGAAAAGTCAGCCGATTTGCTTGTAAACCGCAAGATTTACCCGCAAATGGCTCACGGCGACCTTGTTGTCTCCGCCATGCCCCTGCCGCTTGCGCGTGGTTTTGCGGAATATCTCAATGCCTATCCGTATGGCTGCACCGAACAACTGGTCAGCAAGGCCTTTGCCCAGGCCCTGCTCAAGGATTGGCCCGGTTTTGCAGGCGGCAGAAGAGAGCGCGACAAGATAATCGAGGCCGCGCTTGGCGCAATCCGCAGCCGTTTCAACGGCAACGGCGTCGCCCTGTGGCCAGATAGCCAGCCCGACAAGCTGCTGACCATCTACGCGGCTGACTTCTTGCTTGCCCTGCGTGAAAACGGCATTGGCTGTCCGGAAGATTTGCTGGAGCAGGTCTGCGATGCGGTGGAAGCCGAGTGCGCGCTCAATGAAGCCGGCATTGAAGGGGCGCGCAAGGCTGCATACGCCCTCTGGGTTCTTACCCGCCAGGGCCGGATAACAACCCAGCTGATTGAAAACCTGCTTGAGGCCCTGGACGGCGAAAATCTCCCGGGCTGGAAAAACGATATCACGGCCATGCTGATCTCCGCCAGCCAGCGCGAAATGCATATACGCAATCCCTTGCACGTTACAAAGATGGAGTACAGTCCTGCCGGCTGGTTTGACGAATATGCCCTGGCCTCCCTGCACCTGGCCCTTCTGGCCCGCTATTTGCCGGAAGCCTGCACAAACGAGGCCAGGGATCTCTATTTTGAGGCCACAACAGAAGCGATGAACAGGAACATCTACGCCACATTCTCGGCAAGCCAGGGCATACGGGCCCTTATGGCTCTCAACAAGGCGACAACAGCAACCATTGATGGAACCAGGCTTTCCTGCCCCGGGGCTGGAGGAGAGGAAAACCTGCTGGCCAACGGCTCCCTGGCGACATTTGAAACCGCGCACTGCGGAAAATACCGCCTCGATGTGCCGGAAGCCTCGCCGCGGCTTTACTGGCAGATAGCGACCACCGGCTTTGACAGCCAGCCCGCGCAAAAAGCCGCGCATGGCATTGAGATAAGCAGAAGCTATCTGGACAGGGACGGCAATGTTGTGAAAAGCGTTGTCCAGGGCGACGAGGTAACGGTAAAAATTACGGCGCGGGCCATGCAGGCCAGCTTGCCGGATTGCGTGATCAGCGACTTGCTGCCCGGCGGCTTTGAAATGATTGCCCCCAAAGGCAATAACGGCAGCTTGCCGGAAAGCGTAAAATTTGCCGATCGCCGCGAAGACAGGATGTTGCTTTTTGCCGACTTGACGGACAAACCACTTGAATTTGCCTATCGCATCCGGGCTGTCAATCCTGGCAAGTTCGGTGTCGCGCCAATTTCGGCCAGCGCCATGTACGCGCCGGCCGTGTATGGCAATGGCGCCACGTCCGAAATTACGGTTACCGGAGAATAATGAAATTGATTCAGTGGCGCAGCTGGAAAGGCTGCGCTGCGACTGTTTTTTGCCTGTCGCTGCTGCTTGCGTTTTTGGGCTGGTTTGCGCTTGGGTTTTTGCCTCGTCCCCCCCTGTTGGAAGGCGTTTCCTTTGGCAAGATTGCTCTGGATGCCAAAGGCGGCATCCTGAAAATCTGTCTGGCGGATGATGAAAAATATCGCCTGCGCACGAATTTGGATTCCATTGCGCCCACGGCAATCTCAGCCCTGCTATGCTATGAGGACAGATATTTTTATTTCCATCCGGGAGTGAATCCCTTTGCCCTGGCTCGCGCTGCTTTCTCCAGCGTTTTCGGGGTTCGGCGCCAGGGGGCCTCAACCATTACCATGCAGGTGGCGCGTTTGCGTTACAAGCTGGAAACAGCAAGCATAAGCGGCAAGCTGCGGCAGATTTTTCATGCTCTTTTGCTGGAACGCCATTACAGCAAGCAGGAAATTTTGCTGGCCTATTTCACCCTTGCGCCCTACGGGGGAAATATCGAGGGACTGGAAGCCGCGGCCAGGATTTATTTTGCCAAACCGGCAAGGGAACTGACCAGGCTTGAATGCATGGCCCTGGCCGTTGTGCCTCAAAATCCCGTTGCGCGAAATCCCGTATCGGGCAAGGATTTTGACGAGGCCCGCATCCGGCTGGCCGCGCTGATGGCAGAAGGGGGAACGGCCAGCCCGCTCAAGGTGCGTTCGCTTGCGCGTCTGCCCTTTGCGGCGCCCCACCTTTCCATGGAGTTGCTGGGCAGGCCGGACTTTCTGAATGACCAGGGCATTGCGCGTTCCTTTATCGAACAGGATTTGCAAAAATTGCTGGAAAGGGCAATTGCAAATCACGTTGAAAAGGGCAGAAGAATTGGTATTTGCAATGCAGCGGCCATTCTGGTCAATACAGACAGTATGCGGGTTTGCGCCCTGGTCGGCTCGGCTGATTTTTTTGCCGCCAAAATCCAGGGCCAGGTTGACGGCACAAGGGCCAGGCGTTCGCCCGGCTCGACACTCAAGCCTTTTATCTACGCCCTTGCCCTGGAACAAGGCCTGATTCACCCGCGCAGCATACTTGATGACAGCCCGAAATCCTTTGGCGGCTATGACCCCGAAAACTTCGACAAGGGCTTTCGGGGGCCGCTTTCCGCTACCGATGCCCTGGCGGCCAGCAGAAATTTGCCTGCCCTGCTGCTTTCCGAACAGCTTGCCGCGCCAGGGCTTCATGGCTTTTTAAAAAGGGCACATGTGGAATTGCCGAAAGACGCTGGCCATTACGGCCTTGCCCTGGCCCTCGGCGGCGCGGAAGTCAGCATGCGCGAACTGGCCGGCCTTTATGCCATGCTCGCCAATCAGGGAATCTGGCGCCCCCTGCGAATGGCAAGGAAAGATAGCGAAAAAGGCGAAGCCCTGCGCCTGCTTTCGCCGGAAAGCGCCCATCTTGTTCTGCGCATGCTGGAACGGGAAGACCTTTTTGTGCGCCAAAATGGCGGACGTTTGCCCCTGCGCTGCAAAACGGGAACCTCAAACGGCTACAGGGATGCCTGGACCGCTGGCTTGTGCGGCCAGTATGTGCTAATTGTCTGGGTGGGCAATTTCGACAATCGCGCAAATCCGGCCTTTGTGGGCGGCGAGGCTGCCTTGCCGCTTTTTGAAGAAATTGCCGGCGGTCTGGCTTATAGCCGTCATTTGCGCGATGATTTGCCAAAACGGGAAAATCATCTCAATTTGCAAAAAATTGCCGTCTGCAAGGAAACAGGCGATCTGGCCATCGAACGCTGCAGCGAGCATATCGACACGCTCTTTATTCCCGGAATATCGCCGACAATGGATAGCGGCATACTTCGACCGATTCTTGTGGATAAAAAGACAGGTTTGCGCGCCTGCAGGCAAGTTCCTGGAGAAACAGAACAGATTTACTGGGAATTTTGGCCGACCGAGCAACAGCGGATTTTTGCCCAGGCCGGCAAGCCCAAACCACTGCCGCCTGATTGGCTGCCAGAATGCAGGCAGGCGGAGGCCACTTCCGCCAAACGGCATCCGGTGATTGTGCTGCCCAAAAAGAATGTAACCTATCTGGATGATTTTTCCGGCGTGGGCGCGGGCATTCCCCTCAAGGCTTCGCTTGACGCGGAAGCGTCTTTCGCGCACTGGTTTGCGGGCAAGACTTACATTGGCAAGACCGGGCCCGGAGAGATCATTTTTTGGCATCCCAAAAAACCGGGCATGGTGGAGCTTGTCGTTGTTGACGATCAGGGCGCCAGCGCAAGGCAAAAATGTGAAATTGAAGCGCCGTGATAATCGCTTCTTTATTTAACGATTTAACGAAAGGGAAACTGGGATGGCATTTACATACGATGTGGAAAGTTTCAGGGATTCTTTTGAACACGAAACAACATGGCTGAATGGTTTTTTGCGCAATGTGGCGCGCTACTGGAAAAAACAGGCTGCGCGCTGCGCCGATACCGGCCAGACATGGACTTACAGGGAGCTTAACGAAGACGCCAACAGGCTGGCCAATGCTTTTCTGGCTGACGGGCTGAAAAAGAATGATGTCATCATGTACATACTCTTCAACAGTCCGGAATTTTTGTTTTGTTACCTGGCCGGCCACAAGACTGGCGCCATAAATTGCCCCATAAACTACAGGCTTGCGCCGGGCGAGCTTGCGCTCCTGCTGGAGGACAGCAGGCCGGAATTCCTTGTTTATGACACGTTTTTTGCCGATACGGTAAACAAGGCCCTGGAAATGTCGAGTTTCAGGCCGCGTCGCATCCTTTGCTGCGGCAGAGGGACTGGACCAGCCTGCATGCCATTGAAGGATTACATGGACCAGGGCTCGACGGAAGACCCGGTTATCGCTAAAAAAAAACATATCTATGACGAAACGACAAGGCTTTACACATCCGGCACCACAAACAGGGCCAAGGCGGTCCCCATAAATTCGATCAACGAGGTCTTTTCCGCGCACGATGTGATCATGCATTATCCGCTCAATTCAGAGGACCGCACATTGAATCTGACGCCCTGGTTTCACCGTGGCGGCATACACATCGGCGGCCCGACAGCTACGCTGTATGTTGGCGGGGAAGTGGTGATCATGCGGGAATTCAAGCCCAGGACGGCCCTGGATATCATCAGGAACTGCAATGTAACCTACATAACGGGCGTGCCCTCGATCTTCAGGCTGCTGGCCAGGGCGCAAATGGCTTCCCCTGTTGACTTGTCCTCCCTCCGCGGCCTCTGCTCCATGGGCAGTCCTTTTTCCAGGGCCGAGCTTCTTGAATACCGCGGTCTTTTTTCGCAAAATATTCTCAATGGTTACGGCACAACGGAAACTTTTGTTAATACCTATATGCGGCCATTCAGCCCCATCGAAAAATGCGCTTCAACCGGCCAGGCCTGCATTGATGACGAGGTGCGCCTGGTGAAGGTTGTGCCGGATGGCCATGGAGAGCCGGACGACCTGGTTAAAAAGGACAACCATGAAATCGGGGAAATCATCATCAAGGCGCCTCACAAGTCAACGGGCTGCTATGTCAACAATCCGGAAATGACGGCCAAAAAGTTTTACAAGAATTTCCATTATACAGGCGATATCGGCATTTGGGACGAGGATGGCTTTATAACCGTGCTGAGCCGCAAGGACGACATGATCATTTGCTCTGGCGAGAATATTTATCCCGCGCAAATCGAGGCTGCGCTGAACGAACATCCAAAGGTTGCGGAAAGCGCGGTTATCGGCGTGCCGGACAAATTGCACGGCCAGTGCGTTACAGCATATGTGGTTCCTCTCGACAATAGCCTGACTGTCGCGGAATTGAAGGATTGGTGCGCTTCCCATCCCATGCTTCCCCCATACAAAAGGCCAAGGGCCTATTCATTGGTCGAGAGCCTGCCGCACACAGCCACTGGCAAGCTTATGCACTACAAGATAAGGGAACAGGCCAACAAAGCCGGGAAATAGGACACTCTCGCGGAAGGAAAAACAAATGAACCAGAAGGAAAGAATGTTGGCTGGCCTGCCCTACAGGCCAGGACATGACGGCTTGCGCGAGCTTTACCTGAATTGCCGCCGCCTTGTATATGCCTACAATAATCTCCATCCTGACAAGATTGGGGAAAGGGACGACCTGATTCGAAGGATTCTCGGCAAATGCGGCGAGCGTGTGGCAGTGGAGCCGCCCTTTCATTGTGATTATGGCGTTCATATTGAAGTTGGCGACAATTTTTTTGCCAACTTCAATTGCGTAATCCTGGATGTTGCCAGGGTCATGATCGGCAAAAATGTCATGTTTGCGCCCAATGTGGGAATTTATGCGGCTGGCCATCCTGTTCATTGGCAAAGCCGCAATTCGGGCTATGAATATGGTCGGGAAATCACGATTGGCGACAATGTCTGGCTTGGCGGGAATGTTATCGTCAATCCCGGGATAAATATAGGCAATAATGTTGTTGTAGGCTCGGGCAGCGTTGTTACCAGGGATATCCCGGACAATATGCTGGCAGCGGGTAATCCCTGCAGGGTTTTGCGCGAGATAACAGACCAGGATCGCAAGTATTATTTCAGAAACCTGGAATTTGACGTGGAGGATTATTAAGGTATTTGCAATGAAGCATTGAAAGCCGGATTTCACTATGCGCAAGGAATTTTTTTAATAAAAACAAAAAACCATATCCAGGAGGCGGATACGGTTTTTTGAATTATTGCGCGCACCTCCGATTCAGGCCTGTTTTGCGCAAGCAGGATGTGTTTAAATATAAAATAGATGATCAGTAGGACATAATTCCGCAATATTCTTTATGCGATTGCCCAGGGCCGCCCTTGCCTCCAGCTTGTTTTTCGGGCATTTGGGTAGTATATAAGCCCGAATTTTTAATTTTAAATATCTAACAAGCGGGAAAGAAAGTGGCGGACGATACCACCCCCATTATTGAAATCAGGAATGTCTGGAAATATTTTGGGCGCTTGCCTGCGCTTCAGGACGTTTCATTAAAAGTCACTCCTGGCGAAAGACTGGTCATTATAGGCCCATCCGGATCTGGCAAATCCACGCTTTTGCGTTCAATCAACCGTCTAGAGGAAATCGACAAGGGGGCAATTATCGTCAAGGGCAAGGATATCAACGACCCTCACGAAAACATCAACCTCATTCGCCGCAATCTCGGCATGGTCTTTCAGCAGTTCAATCTCTTTCCGCACAAGACTGTGCTGCAAAATCTTACAATGGCGCCCATAAAGCTTCTGGGGCTTGACCCCGAAGACGCGGAAGCACGCGCCCTTGTGCTGCTCAAGAAAGTCGGCATCAGCGACAAGGCCAATGTTTATCCCGCCATGCTTTCAGGCGGCCAGCAGCAGCGCGTCGCCATTGCGCGCGCGCTTGCCATGCAGCCGGAGATCATGCTTTTTGACGAGCCGACTTCCGCGCTCGACCCGGAAATGGTCGGGGAAGTTCTTGATGTCATGGTTACCCTTGCAGAGGAAGGCATGACCATGATTTGCGTGACCCACGAAATGGGCTTTGCGCGCACCGTGGCGGATCGCCTCATTTTTATGGATCACGGCCAGATTGTGGAGGCTGGCAAGCCCGACACCCTGTTTACCGCGCCGCGCCACCCGAGGCTGAGACAGTTCCTGAACCAGATTCTCTGATACCTCTTGAAAAAACAAAGAATTGCCGTGGCCGTAAGCGGCGGCGTGGACAGTCTTTGCGCGCTCTTGCTCCTGCATGAACAGGGCTACGACCTCGTTGCCGTGCACGGAATATTCCAGGAGCCGCAAAAATTGCCGGCCCCCGCGGCATTGCGCGCCGAACAAAAAATTGCCGGCCTGCGGGCAATCTGCAAGAGCCTGGCTATCCCCCTTCACAGCCCGGATTTTGCAAACCTGTTTGCGGCCAGGGTGATATCGCCTTTCGCAAAAGCCTGGGCCAGTGGCTTTACCCCCAATCCCTGCGCTATCTGCAATCGGGACATGAAATTCGGCGCGCTTTTTGATTTTGCCATGGCTCTTGGGGCAGATAAATTCGCAACCGGCCATTATGCCAGCCTCGCCCAAAATCCCCATGACGGCGCTGTTGTCCTGAAAAGGGGCGCAAGCCGCAAAAAGGATCAAAGTTATTTTCTGGGGCTGGTGCCACGCGGCATTTTATCCCGTCTGGCCTTTCCCCTTGCCGCGCATGAGAAGGAATTTTGCAGGGAATTTGTACGAAACCGGGGCTTCAATCCGCCAGATGAGGCCGAGAGTCAGGATATCTGCTTTATGGTTGGCCAGTCCTGCCAGGATTTTCTGGCTTGCTATTGCCGCGAAAACGCTCTTTTGCCGGGCGCCCCGGGGCCAATGATTCTGAACGGCAAAACAATTGGCCGGCACAAAGGCCTCTGGAATTATACCATTGGCCAGCGCAAAGGCCTGGGCATTGCCCACAGCGCGCCGCTTTACGTCATTTGCAAGGATTTTGCCAAAAACAGGCTTGTTCTTGGAGAGCGCGCGAACCTTGGCATGCAAAAAATCGTGGCCTGCGCCGTCAATATTTTTGTGCCCGCAAATCTTTGGCCGGAAAAAATCCTGGCAAAATTCAGGCATGGGGGAGAGCCGGTGCCAGCGCGCGCCTTTTATGACGGCAAGCTCATGGTCATCAGCCTGGACGAGAGGCATTTTCCCACGGCCAGGGGGCAAGTGGCGGCCATTTATGATTTTTCCGAGCATTTGCTGGCAGCCGGAATTGTACGCGAAACAGGGGCTTGAGTTTTTTTGTCGGTTTTTTTGGTGGAGATATGCAGAAAAATGGCTGAAAATATTTTTGTTCTGGAAGGCAGCGATGGCAAGTCCAGGGCGGGCTGGCTGAAAACCGCGCATGGCGCAATTCCCACACCCATCTTTATGCCAGTTGGCACTGTCGGCTCGGTCAAGGCAGTCGCGCCGGATGATTTGCAGGCAATCGGCGCGCCGATTATTCTTGGCAATACCTATCATCTTTATTTGAGGCCGGGGGATGATTTGGTGGCGAGGCATGGTGGATTGCATGCCTTCGCATCCTGGCCGGGATCGATTTTGACGGATAGCGGCGGCTTTCAGGTTTTCAGCCTCAATGCCCTGCGCAAAATAAAGCCCGACGGCGTGGAATTTCGTTCGCATATTGACGGATCGCGGCATTTTTTCACGCCCAAAAAAGTCATTGAAATCCAGCGCAATCTCAACAGCGACATTATGATGGTGCTTGACGAATGCGTGTCATACGGAGCGGATCGGGGTTACACGGAAAAATCCGTCGCCCTGACTACATCCTGGGCAAGAATGGCCCGGGAGGAATGGCCCGGCAATTCTGGCAGGAATTTGCTCTTCGGCATTGTGCAGGGCGGCTTTTTCAAGGATTTGCGCGAAAATACGGCGCGTGAGATAGCCGCTCTGGATATTCACGGCAAGGCCATAGGCGGCCTGTCCCGAGGGGAGGGGAAGGAGGAAATGCACGATTTGCTCGCCTTTACCGCGGATCTGTTGCCAGAAAACAAACCGCGCTACCTGATGGGTGTGGGCACCCCCCTGGATATTGCCCTGGGCATAGCCAGGGGTATCGATATGTTCGACTGTGTGCTGCCAACCCGCAATGCCCGCAACGGCACATTGTTCACCTCGCAAGGCAAGATTGGCATCAAGCGAAAGGAGTATGCCGATTCCGACGAGCCGCTGGATCCGCAATGCGACTGCTATACCTGCCGCAATTTCTCAAGGGCATATTTGCGCCATCTGTACACAAGCCACGAGCTTCTTTCCTTCAGGCTCAATTCACTGCATAACCTGACCTATTTTCTCAACCTGGTTCGCAATGCCAGAAAGGCAATCCTAGAAAAAAAATATGCCGAATTCCTGGATTCAATTATCGCGACGTATCCGGATGAGGCGGAAAAGGCTGGCTGCTTGTAAGGATCTATGCGGCTTCGGGAGCCAACTGTTCCCTCCGTCTTACCAGATAAAAAACCAGCAAGGCGCCAAAAAGCTTGGAAAGACTCATGGCCGCGACGCCAAGCGGCGTGGCAAGGTCAATAATGGTCAGAAAGACCAGACTGTCCAGGGGCGCGCCAAGCAGGCTGGAAATCAGGATGCGTTGGGAAAATGGGCGTTTGGTAAAGGTAAACATGGCCCAGTCGGCCAGTTCGCCAAGGGCGAAAGCCAGCGCGCTGGCAATGGCAAGGGCGGGGCTGGCCATCCACCAGCTTATGGCGCAGCCGGCCAGCATGGCCCAGAGAATATTGTGCCCTATTCTGCGCTGGGCAAAATCTCGCACTACAAAAACAAAGCCCACGATAAGGGCGACAGGCGACCAGAGATCGCCATTGGGCAATTCCAGCGGCGGCGTAATGGCAAAGGCCCAGTTTACGCCGGCAATAAGGGCAATATAGACTATTAATGATAGCATGCGGGAAAAGTAGTGCAAGCCCTGGCAATAGTCAAGATTTCCAGGCAGGGGAAATTTGCGGTTTGCCGACAAAATCCAAGTATAGATAACGAAATCGTTCTCTATACAAAATCCGTCAGGATTTTGCGGCGGGAAGCTCCGTAAGCCAGGCAGAAAAACACGCTTTTTGCCTGGCGGTCTTCGACATTGAAATGTTTGGATTTCAATGCCGACATCTATATGATTATTCGGTTTCTGCCGATTTAAAACCTTGAAGCAGGAATGTGTTTGCCATGCTTTCTGTGGCATGCCTGGCCCATGTCTCGACAATTGTAGAAAATTCGGTTATACGCCCGGATTGAAATGAGGTTGCCATGTCTTGTCGTATCCTGAACATTGCTGATGAACAGGAATGGATCAAATCCGCCCAATGGCTCAAAAACCGCGATGAGCCCGACCCCGAGGTGGAAAAGTCCGTTCAGGCCATTATTTCCCGCGTGAGGGAAGAAGGCGATGACGCGCTTGTTGATTTTTGCAGGCAATATGACTGCCCGGATTTTGAACCGCCGCTGCTTGTCAGCAGGCATGACATTGCCCTGGCCGCGGCCTCGGTTTCAGTGGAAAGCCGGGAGCAGATCAGCGCGGCGGCCGCAAATATCCGTGCTTTCCACCAGGCCCAGGTGGAGCAGTCCTGGTTCATCACAAGGCCGGACGGCAGCATTCTCGGTCAGAGGGTTGTGCCTGTCGATTCCGTGGGTCTTTATGTGCCCGGCGGCAAGGGCGGCAACACGCCCCTTATTTCCAGCCTGCTGATGAACGCCATTCCGGCCCAGGTGGCTGGTGTGCAGCGCATTGCCATTTGTACGCCCCCAAGAAAGGACGGCACGCTCAACCCCTATATTCTTGCGGCCGCCCATCTTCTTGATATCGACGAAGTTTACAGGGTGGGCGGAGCCTGGAGCATCGCGGCCCTGTGTTACGGCACGTCCAGCATTAAAAAGACGGATGTGATAGCCGGCCCGGGAAATATCCATGTTGCCACGGCCAAGCGCCTGCTCCAGGGCATTGTGGGCATAGACATGGTGGCAGGCCCAAGCGAAGTGCTGATTATTGCGGACAGCTCGGCCAATCCGGCATGGGTTGCGGCCGATATGCTTTCCCAGGCCGAACATGATGTGCTTGCCAGTTCCATTTGCATAACTGATGATGCAAAACTTGCGGAGCAGACAGGAAAGGAGCTTGAAAAGCAGCTCAAGGATCTGCCACGGGCCGGAATAGCCAGGGCATCCCTGGATAACTGGGGCTGCATTGCGATTGCGCCGAACCTTGGCGTTTCGATAGATATTGCCAATTTTGTAGCCCCGGAACATCTCGAGATCTGCACCCGCGATCCCTGGGGCGTATTGCCCCACATTCGGCATGCGGGCGCGATATTCCTTGGCCAACATAGTCCGGAACCTGTGGGCGATTATTATGCCGGCCCAAATCATGTGTTGCCAACTCTCGGCACGGCGCGCTTCTCGTCCGCGCTTTCGGTGGCGACATTTTGCAAGAAAAGCAGCATAATTGCTGCCTCGAAGGCCTTTTTACGGCAAAACGCCGCAGTCATAGCCTCGCTTGCGCGTATGGAAGGGCTGGAGGCCCATGCGCGGTCTGTTGAAGCGCGGGGCAAGTCAAAGCTTTATTCCTGAAAATCATTGGGCAAAAAATGAAAGTTGTTACCAAGACCGACATAAAGGAATACCCCCTGCTCAATCGCGGCAAGGTTCGGGATATTTACGAGATTGACGACAGAACCTTGCTGATTGTCACCACTGACCGCATGTCCGCGTTCGATGTCATCATGGACCAGCCGGTTCCCTTCAAGGGCGTGGTGCTGAACCAGATGACTCTTTTCTGGATGCGAAAATTTGAAAATATCATTCCCAATCATGTGCTGGAAAGCGATGTCGATCGTTTTCCGCAAGAGCTTGCTCCCTACAGGGATGAGCTTGACGGCCGGGCAATACTTGCCAGAAAGGCAAAACCGCTGCCTGTGGAATGTATTGTCAGGGGTTATATTACAGGCTCTGGCTTCAAGGATTACCTGGCTACAGGCAAGATTTGCGGCATCAGCCTGCCCAAAGGACTTGTCGAGGCCAAGAAGCTTGACGCGCCAATCTTTACCCCATCCACCAAGGCCGAACTTGGCATGCACGATGAAAATATCGACATGAGCAAGGCAGAAGCCCTGCTTGGGGACGACGTTGCCGAAAAGACCAGGCTTATTGCTCTTGACCTGTATGAAAAAGGCGCGGCCCATGCCCTGGAAAAGGGCGTGATTGTCGCGGATACCAAGTTTGAGCTGGGCTTCATCGACGGTAGCCTCCACCTTATTGACGAGGTGCTTACACCTGATTCCTCGCGCTTCTGGTCTGCGGCAAGCTACAGTCCTGGCAAACCGCAGCCCAGCTTTGACAAGCAATATTTGAGGGACTGGCTGAAAAAACAGCCATGGAACATGGAGCCGCCTCCCCCTACCTTGCCGCCAGATGTGATAAATGCGACGGCAAGCCGTTATCGTGAAGCATACGAAATGCTGACTGGCAGAACCATAAATTAAAGGCTGGATTTAAGAAGGAGGAAACATGCTGCTTGAAGGGAAAAAAGCTCTGATTTTTGGAGTTGCCAATCAAAGAAGCATTGCCTACGGCATAGCCTCCATGCTCAAGCAGCATGGTGCGCGCCTTGCGTTCAACTACGTTGGGGATGCAATCAAGAAACGTGTTGAGCCAATAAGCGAAGAGCTTGGCGGCGAATTCACGTTCCAGTGCGATGTCTGCGACGATAGCCAGATCGAGCAGGCGGCGAACCTGGTTCGCGAAAAATGGGATAAATTCGATATCCTGATTCACTCGGTTGCCTTTGCCAATCGTGAAGACCTCTCTGGCCGCTTTATAGATACTTCACGCAAGGGCTTTTCCATTGCCCTGGATATTTCCGCCTATTCCCTGACCGGGCTCTGCAGGGCTTTCGAACATCTTTTCAATGAAAATTCCTCTGTTATTACCATGACTTATATGGGCTCTGGAAAAATCGTGCCCGGCTACAATGTTATGGGCGTGGCCAAGGCCGCGCTTGAAGCCAGCGTCAGGTACCTTGCCTTTGACCTTGGCCCAAGGGGCATTCGCGTCAACGCGCTCAGCGCCGGCCCCATCAAAACGCTTGCGGCGTCCGCTGTTTCGAGCCTCAAGGATATTTTCCATTATGTGGAAAAAAACGCGCCGCTGCGCCGCAATGTGACTCCCCTGGATGTGGGCGGCGCAGCTGTCTTTCTGGCTTCCGATCTTTCATGTGCCGTCACAGGCGAAATCATCTATGTGGACAGCGGTTTCAGCCAGATCGGGGTAGCCTGAGCGGATATGGAGTACGATATCCTCAATGCTGTTGGCATTGCCGTTCTCGCCGTTTTCGGGCTTTGGGCTTTCCAGTACGGGGCAAAAAAACAGAAACAGAAAGATGATGCCGAAAGGCGGCGTAAAATGGACAAGGAAGAAAAATAGGCGCAACATCTTTCTTGCGCGTCATTCGGCTTGACGCGCGCGGCTTAAGTATTTAAACGAAATCTTTTGTGTGGCAAGCTGTCATGGCATACCCATGCTGCCATGCCAAATGCCAGAAAATGCGGGGTTGAAAGAATATGTTTGAAAACCTCTCTGACAGGTTATCCGGCGTTTTTCGTAATTTTGGCTCGGTGTCCAGGCTTACGGAAGAAAATATGCAGGCCGGACTCAGGGAGGTGCGCCTTGCGCTTCTGGAAGCCGATGTCAATTACAATGTGGTCAGGGATTTTGTCGACAATGTGCGCGATAAATGTTTTGGCCAGGAAGTGCTCAAGGGCGTCAGTCCGGCCCAGCAGGTAGTAAAGACAGTTCATGACGAACTTGTTGAGCTTCTGGGGGGCGAGACTGCAAAACTTGATCTTGGGGGAGACAAACCCGCCGTAATCATGCTCGTCGGTCTTCAGGGTTCGGGCAAGACGACTTCCGCGGCCAAGCTGGCCAATCTTTTGCGCAAGGACAGGGAAAATCCCTATCTTGTGCCGGCCGACGTCTATCGGCCAGCGGCCATCGAGCAGCTCAAGGTACTTGCCCGCCAGCTGGAAATGCCCTGTTATGGCACGGTTCCCGGGATGAAGCCTGTCGATATTGCCAAAAAGGCCGTTGCCGAGGCCAGGGAGTCCGGCGCGAACGTGGTTTTGCTGGACACTGCCGGCCGTTTGCATGTCGATGAAGTGCTGATGGATGAGCTTTGCGCCATCAAGGAAGCCGTCAATCCGCGCGAAATCCTGTTTGTGGCCGATGCAATGACCGGCCAGGACGCGGTTACGGTTGCCAGCGCTTTCAATGACCGCCTTGGCATTACAGGCGTGGTGCTTACCAAGATGGATGGCGATGCGCGCGGCGGCGCGGCGCTTTCCATCGGGGCCGTTACAGGGGCGCATGTCAAGTATGTGGGTATGGGAGAAAAGCTTTCCGAAATGGAGGTTTTTCATCCTGACCGCATTGCCGGCCGAATTCTCGGCATGGGCGACGTGCTCTCCCTGGTGGAAAAAGCCCAGTCCGAATTTGACGCCGAAGAAGCGGAGGCCATGGCGCGCAAAATGCGCAAGGCCAGCTTTGACCTTGAAGATTTCCGAACCCAGATGCGGCGCGTCAAGAAGATCGGATCCTTTGATTCAATCCTGAAAATGCTGCCTGGTTTGGGTTCCCTGCGCGAAAAGCTGGCCGAGGCCAGCGGCGCGATGCCCGAAAAGGAAATGGCCCGGATGGAAGCCATGATCAACTCAATGACCATGGAAGAGCGGCGCAACCCCGATATCCTCAACGGCAGCCGCCGGGCCAGAATTGCAAAGGGCGCTGGCGTTGGCGTTGCCCAGGTTAACCAGATGGTGCGCCAGTTTGAGCAGATGCGCAAAATGATGCAAAATTTTATGGGGGGCGGCAAACGCGGCCTGCCAAAAATGCTTGCCGGCAATCCCTTTGGCGGCATTGGAGGTTTGCCGCAGATGCCCGGCATGGGCTCTGGCAAGACCATGACAGACAAGGCAAAGGAAAAGGCGATCAAAAAACGCCGCCAGAAAGAACGCCAGAAGAGAAGAAAAAAATAATTGCGCTTTTTTCGGGATTATTGCGGAATAATGGCACTTGTTGTTTGCCAGGCTGCCCCGGCTTTCTCTCTCTTGTCCTTTTTGCGGCGTGAGTCTATAATATTTAAAAATGAACTGGAGAACAAAATGGCAGTTAAACTGAAATTGACCAGGCTGGGTAGCAAGAAGCATCCTTTTTACAGGATTGTTGCCGCAAGGGATGAAACCCGCCGCGATGGGCGTCCCCTTGAATTTCTGGGCTACTACGATCCGATGAAGAATCCGGCTGATGTCAAGCTGGACGTGGAAAAGATCAAGGCATGGCTTGATCGCGGCGCGGAACCGACCAATACCGTGCATTCCCTGCTTAAAAAGCACATGGCAAAAGGCACTGATGTCGCATAGGCGGCAATAGGCGCGAGGTGAGCAAAACAGGCAAGATTGAGCAGGAGACATTTCTCATGAAGACCCTGATTGAATACATTGCCAAATCCCTTGTGGACAAGCCGGAAGAAGTGGAAGTCAAGGAATTGGAGGGCGAACAGACCTCGGTTCTGGAACTCAAGGTTGCCAAGGAAGATCTTGGCAAGGTGATTGGCCGCCAGGGCCGCACGGCCCGGGCCATGCGCACCATACTTGGAGCAGCTTCAATTCGCGCCAAAAAACGGACAGTGCTTGAAATCCTCGAATAAAAGCGCGCCCGGAGACCTTGTCGAAATGGGTTCCATCGGGCGCCCACATGGGCTTATGGGAGAAGTTGGCGCAAGATGGGAAGGGGAAACGCCTGTTCCCGTAGGCGGCAAAATCTGGCTTCAGGCAGAAGGGGAAGATCCACGTCCGTTTGAAGTCCAGGCAGCGCGCGTTCACAGGGGATATCCGCTCATTTCGCTGGCCGGAATTGATGACAGGGACAAGGCCGAAGCCCTGCGGGGAACCAGGATATTCATGCCCCGTTCCGAATTGCCGCCTCCCGGGGAAGACGAGGCCTGGCTTGAGGATTTGATCGGGGCGGATATCCTTTTGGAGGACGGCAAGCGCATTGGGGTTCTGGATCATATTGAATATCCGGCCGGTCAGGAAATCTGGGCCATAAAGGATGAAGCCAGTCGGGAAATTCTTTTTCCGGCCAGGCCGGAATTTATTGCCTCTATCGATGCTGCCGGCGGAGAGGTGCGCATAGCGCCGCCGCCAGGCTTGCTGGATATTTACCTTGCCTGAACTGCCGGAAGTTGAAACCATTGTCCGCACTCTGGCCCCTCATGTCCTCAATGCCCGGATTGAGGCTGTCAATCTTCTGCATCCAAAATCCGCCCACCCATTGTCCCTGCCGCTGGAGAGCCTCGCTGGTTCCGCCATTTGCGGCGCCAGGCGCAGGGGCAAGCTTGTTCTGCTTGATCTTGAGCCGGCAAAGCCAGGTCCGGATTCCGGAGATCTCCTTGTCATTCATTTGCGGATGACCGGAAGCCTGCTCCCCAGGGAACACAAGGCTGCTCCGGGCAAGCATACCCGCTGTGTTTTTACGCTCAAGGATAATCCCGGCAATTATCAGGATCTGTTTTTTGACGATATCCGCACATTCGGCAAAATCCTGCTGGCCAACAAATCAATTCTTGAGGCTTGGCCTTTCTGGAATGAGTTGGGGCCAGAACCACTGGAAATGAGTGCCGCAGATCTCAAACCGCGTCTGCGCGGCAACCGCCAGCTCAAGGCCGCTTTGCTGGATCAGAAAACAATAGCCGGCATTGGAAATATTTATGCCGATGAGGCACTGTTCCAGTCTCGTCTGCATCCATGCCGCAAGGCTGGCAGCCTGGATGCTGGGGATTGCGAGAGGCTGCTTGCGGCCATACAGGATGTGTTGCTCCGCTCGATTGCCCAATGCGGCAGTTCGATTCGGAATTACAAGGATGCCGATGGCAATGCGGGCGCGTTCCAGAACAGTTTCAAGGTTTATGGCAAGGGGGGGGAGACTTGTCCCGCCTGTGGCGCGGCATTGCAGAAATCC
>VSMX01000140.1 GCA_009773975.1 Desulfovibrio sp.
CTGCTTGGTAGTTCCATGCCATGCAGTGTAGCAGCTTTGCTAAATATTGTTTAGTAAAAATTTGGAAGATCAGTAGGTTGTATTACAGATTTGAATTGCTGAAATTTTTCCTCCATGTTCGGGGCGAAACCTGATAACATGCCCGAAAATGATGGCGGAACAAATTGGATGTATTGAAACCGATTTCTTCCGCGATTTCTTCTACAGAAAGTGAGGTTGCTTCAAGCAGTTCACACCCGCGCCGGAGCCTTTGGCTCGTGAGCCATTTGCCGACAGTCATGCCCGTGGCTTTCTCAAAATGTCGTGTAAAGGTGCGTCGGCTCATGGAAGCGTGTTGCGCCAGACTATCCAGACTGTGCGCTTCACTCAAATGGTTCTGCACATACGCAAGAACTTCGCCGATTCTGGCGTCTTGCGGAGATACAGGATCCGGTTGTTCAATGAACTGAGCTTGTCCTCCTTCCCTATATGGAGGCATCACCATAACACGAGCTATTCGGTTGGCGATTTTGAGTCCATAAAATTGCCGCACCAGAAAGAGACAGCAATCCACCCCCGCACCGACGCCCGCTGATGTCACCAGACGCTCCTCTTCGACATATAAGGAATTGGTATTCAGGGCTACGCATGGGAAACGCCGTTTGAAGTCAGATTCGGCCTGCCAGTGTGTTGATGCCTTCTTACCATCCAAGAGACCAGTGTAGGCTAAGACATATGCGCCATAGCATAGCCCCACAACCCATGCGTCCCGCTTATGGGCGCGAATAAGCGCCGCTGAGAGCTCTCGTGAAGGAGGCGCATCCGGAGAGTGCCAGCCGGGCACGATGATTATGTCCATATGTTCCAGCAGGTCAAAATTTCCGTCCGGTTGTAGTGTGAATGTCCCTGCTGAAAGAGGTAGACCTGTAGCGCTCACTGTGGACAAGGTAAAGAGCGTATTAGGCATGGGAATTGTGAACACGGAATGGGGGATTGAAAACAGAAAGGGATCGAAGTTCGGGTAGGCGACAAGGCCAACGGAGGGGATAGGCATACGGCACCTCACATGTCGTTATGCTTATCATGTTGGCCTGATTTTGTCGATAATTGTCATGAATGCCAGTGTTGTCACGGTGTCATTTCTGCCATGCTGAAAAAAAGGAGAACTTCTCATGAGCTACAAACGAGTTTTAGGAATACTGTCATTTGGATTGGCCCTTTTTGTGAACGTTGCGCTCGCTATGGATGCTCAAGCCGATGCGGGAATGAATGTACAGCTTATCCGCAACGCAACGGTCAAAGTTACCTATGGAGATACGACTTTTCTTGTAGATCCGATGCTTGGGGAACCGGGATCGTATCCTGGCTTTCAGGATACCTATCGCAGTGAACTTCGTAATCCTTTGACCCCATTGCCCATGCCAATTGAGGACATTCTCAAAGGAGTGGATGCCGTTATCCTGACGCATACACACCTTGACCATTGGGATGAAGCGGCGCAGAAGGCATTACCCAAGGATATTTCCCTGTTTGTGCAAGATGAAAAAGATGCGGAGCAGTTACGCTCTCAGGGTTTTACCAATGTTCGCGTCCTTGACGGCACTGTGGAATTTGGTGGTGTGACCCTGCACAAAACAGAGTGCAGGCATGGTTCTGAAGCTATGTTTGCCGATAAGGTTCTTGGCAAGGCACTGGGAAGCGTCATGGGCATTGTGTTTACAGCCCCAGGCAAGAAAACAACCTACCTTGCCGCCGATACGGTATGGTTTGACGGTGTGAAAAAGACCATTGCCACATACAAGCCGAACATTATCATTCTCAATACCGGGGCGGCAGCCATGTCAGGTGAAAAATTTAGAAACGATCCCTATATCATTATGGGCAAGGAAGATACGCTCCGCGCAAGCAAGGCGGCTCCCAATGCCAAAATAGTTGCGGTACACATGGACGCCATCAATCATATGACTGTGGATCGTAAAAATGTCTCTGAGTATGCCTATGAGCAGGGGATACGCGACAAGGTTTTGATTCCCTTTGATGGCGAGGTGTTACATTTCTAAAAAAGCTTGGCAAGGTTTGAACACGGCGCGGTCAAGGTTTATACCCCGGCCGCGCCGTGTTTTGGAAGGGGAGCGGATGGCTGTTTATATCAACCCCGTGTTTCTTGGCTTTCCCCCTGTGTGTCCTGCCGGGAAAGCTGCCGCACAAGAGCGGCGATGTCGGAAGCTCGCCATGCGCTGGTACGCGGCCCCAGTTTTATCGGCTTGGGGAAACGTCCTTCCTTGCAGCCTTGCCACCATGCGCTTTTGCACACGGGGATGAGTTCAAGAACGTGCGGCAGACGCAGGAAAGATTCTTCCGCCAATTCTTCATGAGGATGTCTCCTGTTGTTGTGAAAGGAAAGCCGTTGCCTTATTCAAGTTCGGCCTCCTGCCGTGCTTTTGTTCTCAGACTGTCCAGATAGTTTTGCTTACTGAATTATTTCAGTGAATTGGATGTATCCTGATTTCGCAGTTCGTCGAGATAATCGGCCCATCTCTGAAGCAATTCACGTCGTTTATCCAGATATGACGCATGGTTGTACGCATCCCGAACGGTATTCTGCTCCTTGTGGGCAAGCTGGGCCTCAATGATGTCGCCGTCAAAGCCCCATTCCAGTTTCTTTTCATTCAGGATGGTGGAGAACATGGCGCGGAAACCGTTGATGGTCATTTCTTCCTTGCTGAAACCCATTCGGCGGATACCGTTCAAAAGCGCCATATCAGAAATACATTGCGAGGCAGAATGCCGTCCCGGAAAGCACAGTTCGCCTGTACCTGTGAGCAGATGCAGTTCGCGGAAAAGTCTGACCGCCTGAGTGGGCAGGTGTACGGCATGGGCAATGCGCATCTTCATGCCGCCGCCATCCTTGGCGTTTTCTCTTCTGGCGGCAGGCAAAATCCAGAGCGCCTTGTCCAGATCAATCTCGGACCACCTGCCGCCGCGAAGTTCGGCGCTCCGCAAGGCCAGATACGGCAGAATCTTGAGCGCATAACCGACAACGGCTCCTCCCTGGTATTCGTCTATACAGCGCAGCAGATGACCGACAGCGGCGGGATCGGTGATGGTGGCGTAATGCTTTGTCTGGATTGGCTTGAGGACTTCCTTGAGGCCGGCAGCCGGGTTGAAGACAATATAGCCGCAGGTGCGGGCAAAACGGCATATCTGCCCGGCGGTTTCGGCCAGCTTGTGCGCCGTTACCGAATGCCCCGCGGCTTCCACCGGCCTGATTGCGCCCAGAATATCGGTTGGCACCAGCTTGCTGATGGGCTTTTCGCCAATCCGCTCATTGAGCAGGGAAATGAGCCATTGTTTTTTCTTGATATTGACCGACGCATAGGAATCCTGCTTTGTGGAGAACCATCCCTGAGCGACAACGGCGAAGGTCAGCGCCTGTTCACGCGCCGCAGCCTCGGCTTCTTCCTTGGCGGCCTTTTTCTGAGCGCCGGGGTCAATGTCGTTGGCAAGCAGTTCCTTGGCCTTATCGCGCTTGCGGCGGGCATCTTTCAGGGAGACGGCGGGATACGCGCCAAAGCTGAGCGTCTTTCTTTTTCCGGCATAGCGGTAATCCATCCGCCACAATTTTCCGCCGGAAGCGGAGAGGTAGAGGTACAAGCCTTCAGAGTCGGCCAGTTTTGCCGGAGTACCGTCGGACTTCAAATTCCTGAGCATGGTGTCGGTCAGTGGCATGGGTAAAATCCTTTGCTGGCAATGGGTTGCAGGGTGACGGTATTTTTCGGGCCTCGTTTCCTCCATATCGGCTCATACCGCTGCAAATACCGTCATTTTTGTTGGTTCTCCCCGCTTTTCACGACACCTCGCTGGACATACCATTGCCCAAAAAGTCAAGTCCCGCAAGGTTTTTTGAACCTTGCGGGACTTGATTGGATTCTTGGTTGGTGCCGAAGGGGAGAGTCGAACTCCCACTTCCGAACGGAAACCAGACCCTGAACCTGGCGTGTCTACCAATTCCACCACTTCGGCGTGAAAAGTAAGGTAGATAAAAATGAGAAATCTTGCAAGCGTTTTTTGCGTAAATTTTTATTTTTATGCATCTTGCGCCCAACTGAATTGTTGCGGCCTTTGGGCTTTGTCGCTATGCTGGCCGGATAAATGGAGGTGAAATATGCCTGTAGTCCATTCCGATGCCGGCAAGCTTGCTTCGCCGGAAAAACTTGAGCGTATCCCCGCGCTGTTGAGCGCTTATTACACAGAATACCCCGACCCGAAAAATCCGGAGCAGAAAGTAAGCTTCGGCACAAGCGGCCACCGCGGCTCATCGCTTGCCCAGTCATTCAATGAGGAACATATTTTCGCCATTGCCCAGGCTGTTTGCGACTACCGCAACATGAAGGGCATTGACGGCCCGCTTTATATGGGCGGCGATACTCATGCCCTTTCGGAAGCCGCCTTTCGCACAGCCCTGGAAACGCTTGTGGCAAACGGCGTTCATGTGCGCGTTGCCAAAGCCGGCGACCATGTTGCGACCCCGGCCGTTTCCCATGCAATTTTGCGGCACAACGAGGGCAAAAGCCAGCAGCTTGCCGACGGCATCATTATCACCCCTTCGCACAATCCCCCAAAGGACGGCGGCTTCAAGTACAATCCCCCCCACGGAGGCCCGGCCGATACCGATGTTACCAGCTGGATTGAAAAAAAGGCCAATGCCTATCTGGAGGAAGGGAACAAGAACGTCAAGCTAATTCCCTATCCGCAGGCCAAAAGATCCCCTCTGGTCGAGGAATTCGATTTTACCGGCCTCTATGTCAATGATCTTGAAAAAGCACTGGACCTCAAGCTTATCGCCGATTCCGGCCTCAAGCTGGGCGTGGACCCCCTTGGCGGCGCCAGCCTGCCGCTTTGGGAGCCGATTGCCGAAAAATACAAGCTCAATCTTGTCGTGGTCAATCGCGAGGTTGACCCGACTTTCCGTTTTGTGCCCTGCGACAAGGATGGCAAGATCCGGATGGATTGCTCGTCGCCATACGCCATGAACAATCTTCTGGCCATGCGCGGCAAGTTTGACCTGGCTTTTGCCTGCGACCCGGATTCCGATCGCCACGGCATCGTAACCCGCGACGAATTGATGAATCCCAACCATTATCTTTCCGTGGCGGCCTGGCATCTTTTCAATTCCCGGCCGGGCTGGAAAAAGGAAAGCGGCCTGGGCAAGACCCTGGTTACCAGCGCCCTCCTCAACAGGATAGCGGCCGACCTGGGCCGGAAAGTCATCGAAACCCCTGTGGGCTTCAAGTGGTTTGTGCCATATTTGCTTGACGGCCGCTGCGCCATGGGCTGCGAGGAAAGCGCGGGCGCGTCCTTCCTCTGCAAGGACGGCACACCCTGGAGCACGGACAAGGACGGCCCCCTGATGTGCCTGCTTTCCGCCGAAATCATGGCTGCCCACAAAAAGTCGCCCAGCGACATCTACAAGGATCTTACCGCCAAATACGGTGATCCTGTCTATCAGCGCCTTGACGCGCCAGCCGATGACAAGACAAGATCAGTTCTCAAGGCACTTGCACCGGAAGACATCAAGATGAAAATGCTTGGCGGCGAACCTGTAACCAGCGTCGAACCCAGGGCCCCCCGCAATGACGAGCTTATTGGCGGCGTCAAGATCAGCTGCCAGGACGGCTGGTTTGCCGTGCGCCCATCCGGCACCGAAGCCATCTGCAAGGTCTATAC
>VSMX01000141.1 GCA_009773975.1 Desulfovibrio sp.
AATTAAACGGGCAAAAAAAAATTTTTTGGAATAAACAAAGAGGTCCTTTTGCTCCTCCTTTGGTCAATGGAGATACTGAACTTGCTTCCCTGAAAAAATTGCTTGAAAATTATTATTCTGTAAATCAAAAAACAGCCATATCTACCGCACTTGTTCATTCTTCCGGGCCAAATGACTTTGAAAACGATTTGGAATATTTACGGGCCCTTCAACAAACTTTGGAGAAAAGCCATGAGCAATCTTAAAGATATCCAGCAAATACAAATGCTAATAGCCAAAGGCAAGGGAACGGGCTTTTTGACTTACGAAGAAGTCAACAAGGCGCTGCCCGGTGAAATGAACAATTCCGAACAATTTGAAGAAATTATAGGTATTTTTGAGCAACTTGAAATTGTTATTGTTGACTCGGAAAAGGACGGCAAAAAAATGTCCGCTGCCGCCGAAAGCGCAGATGATTTGTCGGATAGCAGCCTTGATTTGGCAGAAGATGAAGAATCTGCGGATTATTCATCACGCAGTACCGACCCTGTCAGGATGTATTTGAGAGAAATGGGTGCTGTTCCCTTGCTCGACAGAGATGGAGAAGTCGTAATTGCCAAAAAAATTGAAATGGGAGAACAGGACGTCCTTTATGCCCTGGTTGAAGTGCCTGTTGCCGTTGAGGAGCTAATCAATGTTGGAGAACAATTGCGGCAAAACAGAATCAAGCTGAAAGACGTTGTCAAAACGATTGAAGAAGATGATCCCAGTGAAGACGAGATGAATCAGCGCACCAGGGTAATTCTTTTGCTGGATGAAATTAAACAGATTTTCAAGAAGAAAAGAAAAATTTACAAAAAACTTGATGACTGCTGCACGTTGGAACGCAGGGTAAGCGCGCTTCAAAAGGAAATTATTGCTTTCAAGGATGAAATCGTTTCAAGATTGAGGGAAATTAAACTTGAAAAAACCTTAATCGACAGAATTATTGAAACAGTGGAAGATTATGTCCGGCAAATGCATAACTGCCAGAGAGATCTTTCTGCATATATCCTGGCAACGGGAAGAACCCAGGCTGAAATACAAAATCTTTTTGATGGTCTGGATAAAAGGGAAATAAATCCGGCAGATGCGGCAAAAACATTGAATTTGAGTATTGATGAGCTATTTTCTTTCAAGGAAATGATTGTTGGGAAAATTGAAATTCTCAAACGCCTTCAGGAAAAATGCTGTCATTCTGTGGGAGATCTTGAAGAAGTTTTGTGGAGAATAAAAAGAGGCAATACTGCCGCCATGCGAGCAAAACAGGAACTGATCAGATCAAATTTGCGTCTTGTTGTATCCATTGCCAAAAAATATACAAATCGCGGACTTCAATTTCTGGATCTGATTCAGGAAGGCAATATTGGGTTGATGAAAGCCGTTGACAAATTTGAATACCAACGGGGCTATAAATTTTCCACATACGCCACCTGGTGGATAAGGCAGGCAATAACACGCGCAATTGCCGACCAGGCAAGGACAATTCGCATTCCTGTTCACATGATTGAAACCATCAATAAACTAATCCGCACTTCACGGTATCTTGTGCAGGAGCTTGGCAGGGATCCCACGCCTGAAGAAATCGCTGATCGCATGGAATATCCTGTTGAAAAGGTAAAAAAGGTTCTGAAAATTGCCAAGGAGCCAATTTCTCTTGAAACCCCTATCGGAGATGAGGAGGATTCGAGTCTGGGAGATTTCATAGAGGACAAAAAGGCTATTGCACCGGCAGAAGAGGTTATAAATACAAAACTTTCCGAACAGTTGGCGGAAGTTTTGGCTGATCTTACACCCCGTGAGGAGCAGGTGCTTCGCAAACGTTTTGGAATAGCGGAAAAAAGCGATCATACTCTGGAAGAAGTCGGAAAATTGTTTAATGTTACAAGAGAGCGTATCCGTCAAATCGAAGCCAAGGCCTTAAGAAAACTGCGTCACCCCATTCGCAGTCAACCTTTGCGGTCCTACTATGAAAATTAGAAATCCGGGCACTCACCCACGCTTTTGGGTGGTCAGTTTCTTTCTGTTGTTCTTTTTTATTGGTGGAAGTCATTGTTATGCGCAGGATTCTGTTCAAACCCGGATAATTTATCCTGATGGTATTGTTGTACATTGCTTTGATGGCGATACTGTCAAATTGATGGATAGGCGTATAATCCGGCTTGCAGGAATTGATGCACCGGAATTGGGTAAACAGGGCCGCAAGCCACAGTTTTATGCGCGCAAGGCGAAAGAGGATTTAATACAACTTGCGCGCGGGAAAAAAGTAAAATTGATTATCCCGGGGATTGCATACCGGGATAATCATGGCAGGATTATAGCCGATGTTTTGCTTGACGGCGATCAATCTCTTAACCGGATGATGATTGAAAGAGGGGCAGCCATTTTTTACCCCAATCAGGATCTGAATCCCCACTTCCAGGAAGATCTGCTAAATTTACAGACAGAAGCCATAAAAGAACGACGGGGACTTTGGAATACCCTGCTTTCAATGCCTATTGCAAACGACAACTACATAGGCAACAAGGCAACACTGCGTTTTTATCCAGAAACTTGTCCAGAAGCGCAAAATATAAAGCCCCGAAACAGAATTCATTTCGGGACCTTGATGGATGCCTTCCTTGCGGGTTTTGTTCCTGCCCGTATCTGTAAATTTTGGCCAGATGCCTAAGAAGCTGTCTTAACATAGTGAATTTTGTTCTCTCGCAAGGAAGATGAGTAAATCATGAAGGGAATGTACTCTCGAGCGAGAGGGCAAAAGGTGCAGGTGAAGACTGCTTCTTAGGCATCTGGCCCAATAATGCGCTGTCCCACAGGCCTTAATACCAATTTGGGCTGGAGGAAGATTTGCAAAAATTGTTTTATTTTTGAGTTTCAAAAACCCAATGTAGAAGCCTTTTGTGAACACGAAGCCGGAATTCGGCTTGATACAACAATTGAGAGGCTTTGCTGGCCAATATTTCAGGCGCAATGGGAATTGCTCTTATTGGGGATGCGCTTAGCATCAACTTGGCATTTGGTTTGGCAAGCTCCATTAGCGATGGTTCAACAGACCATCCTTTCAGTTCACTTTCAGAAAGACCTCCATGACAACCGGCATATACATAATCAATCTCTCGCACCGCTTCACAAGGTGTTTTTACAAAAATGACATCAGTTTTCAACTCATTCACCCTCTTTTTTAAAAACGACGGGTCTATCTGGGGCGGAAGAGCTATGCGTAAACTGAAGGGGAACCAGGCAGTTGCTTCAATCAGGGAATGAAGAGTGCCATTATCGCACCCAATCCACGCGGCAGCTACATGTTTCATTTCACGGGATCGTTTGAGCATCAATGCAATATCAGCCAGGGCATGGGCTGGATGGGCATCTGGACTGCCGGCATTGATTACGGGAAAAGTTGCAGCAAAACTTTCTATATCAATCGAGGCAACCGGGATATTGTAAATATAAAGACAATCAAGATAATAACCAAAAATCGGAAGAAGATGTTGCTGAAAAGAACTTACTTCCTTGCGCCAAAGACTTCCATCTTCTCCCTGATATATAGTCGTTCCACCCATTTGCCGCATGGCAGCCGTCACGCATAGACGTTCAGGCAAAGCAGGCTTGGCAAACATTAAAAGAGCAACTTTGCCTGACATATAATCCGAAAGCATTTTCGCGTCTGGTATTCCAATCGCCTGTTGGACCAGTAACCAGCATACATTCTCTCCCATCCCTCTTATAGTCAATGCGTGACGAGGCATGTTGCCCTCCATGTTTTTTAACCGGCAATATTGTTTTGCAGGATAACAATACGTTGCCATACTGTCCAGAATGCCGCAATAGTTTTATTGACGATATATAAAAAGTGTCCTGGCTGCCAGGGTAGCCCGGATGAGCGGTTCCGATTTCACCGCATACTACGTCATCCTCTTTCTTCTTTTCAAGGGCCTGTACCTGGGCCTAAGCACCAGCCCTTCATCAGACGCGGGCGGTTAGCCTGGGAGGGATCTCAAATTTTGCAGAAAATGTATATACACAATTTTTGCAAAATTTGAAAAAATTCCATCCATTGGGATTTTCGAATCCGCAAGTGCAATTTGCCTGATTGTTGTTATTATACAAAACAAAAAAAGAGAATCGTGGCTTGCAATCAGCCTCCTTGCGTTGCAGTTAATAAAATTATAGAATGCCTGTTTTATAACAAAACAGACACTCTTTATTTTAAAGCGGGATCAATCATGGCATTAAGTATTGGTATCGCGGGTTTGCCCAATGTTGGAAAGTCCACTCTTTTTAATGCGCTTACTCATGCCCAAAATGCTCCGGCGGCCAACTACCCTTTCTGTACCATAGAACCAAACAAGGCAACTGTTGCTGTGCCTGATATTCGTGTTGAAGAACTTTCTGCCAAGGTAAAACCCAAAAAAACCATTCATGCCAGTGTTGATTTCATAGATATCGCTGGCCTTGTCCGCGGAGCCAGCAAGGGGGAAGGGCTTGGGAATCAATTTTTGGGGAATATAAGGGAATGTGCAGCTATCATTGAAGTTGTTCGTTGCTTCGATGATGATAATATCACACATGTTGATGGAAAAGTTGATCCATTGGCTGATGTGGCAACCATTGAAACAGAATTTTTGCTTGCTGACATCCAGAGCGTCGAGAAACGTCTTGAAAAAATGACAAAAATGGCAAAAGGCAATAAGGACGCAAAAGTTGTCCTTGATAGCATGCGACAATTGCATACACATTTAAATAATGGTCTGCCGGCAAGATCATTTCCGCTGCCTGAAAATGACATTTTTCTCTCATCATGGAAAGAATTGAGTTTGCTGACTGCGAAACCGATAATATATTGTGCGAATGTAGATGATTCCGCAGTTGTGGATGGGAACAAATACTCGGATAAACTAAAAAAATACGCCCAAAAAAACAATTCCGGTTTTGCCATAATTTGTGCAAGACTCGAAGAAGAACTGCAGGCTTTGCCGGAAGAAGAACAAAAGGAGATGCTCGAATCCTACGGGGTGCAAGAAATCGGTCTGGCAACCATTATTCGTTCAGGATATGTCACCTTGGGACTTATCAGTTATTTTACTGCAGGGCCTGATGAAGTTCGTGCCTGGACTATCCACAAGGGCTGGAAAGCTCCAAAAGCTGCCGGTGTAATCCATACTGATTTTGAACGTGGCTTTATCAGGGCTGAAGTTATATCATATTCCGATTACATGAGCCACGATTCTGAAAGCTCTTGCAGAAATGCGGGGGTGCTCCGGGTGGAAGGCAAAGATTATATTGTTCAGGACGGTGATGTTATGCACTTCCTGTTCAATGTTTAAGAAAATGCTGATTATAGATGTAGCATTAAATCGAAACATATATATTTCGGAGCGTTAGAGCATTTATGCAATGAAATTGCGTAAATGCTCTAACGCGGCTTTGCCTGCAAAGGTGTGTGCGAAAATATCTCAAGGCAAACTTGCTTTGCTGTTAAGAGATATTCTTATGCGTAAAATGCTATCGTACGTCAAAACGGAGTTCCTTTCTTTTTGAAGGAAAATGTCCGGGGTAGTGTCCAGAATTTTTCGCACTTTTCGTAGTTGCCAGTCAGTGTTTGTTTTGGCACAAGCCGCCTTGGCGCGG
>VSMX01000142.1 GCA_009773975.1 Desulfovibrio sp.
TGCTTGGTAGTTCCATGCCATGCAGTGTAGCAGCTTTGCTAAATATTGTTTAGTAAAAATTTGGAAGATCAGTAATAGGGGCAACTCCACAAGTCCTGGTGGGCCCACCACCCAATGTTTCAAAGAAGCCCGTCAATGTCTGCAAAACGTTGACGGGCTTTGTTTATATCCTCGTGGCCGCGCGGCACATGTTTTAAACCTGCTGACTGCTCATCGTTTGTATTTGTTGATAAAGAATGGCGAACCAGTCTGTATTGCCAATTTTAAGCATTATCTCCAAGCCTTGTGTATTGACCAGATTGCTTAATTAATTCAAAAAGTTTTTTCATTAATTGAACCAGAAAATGTATCTTTGCGTGTCCTGGTTGTCCGTGTTGGCCTTCTTCGCCATGATTTCCTGGCATTATGCCAGTGCATGGAGCCGGGGCCAACATGATATTTTCAAGATGAAAATACTCTAAAAATGTTTGGATACAAACTGAAAGCTCCATAAGTGCCTTTCCTGGCACAAGCGGTACAGTCTTGCCAGGACGACCGCTTATGATATATTCGCCCAAAACAAAGGGGATAGCAATGGGAATGAAAACCATCCTTTTCGCCGTTGCGGCGCTGCTTTTTGGCGGCTGGACATACGCCGCCGAAATGACGGTTTCGGGGGCCGCATCTTTAACCAACGCCTTTACCGAACTTGCGGGCATCTTTGAAAAAAAACATCCCGGGCTTTCGGTCAACACCAATTACGCCGCTTCCAACCCGCTATTGAAACAGATTGTGGAAGGCGCGCCCGTGGATGTTTTCGCCTCCGCCGATCAGGCCACCATGGACAAGGCCGGGGAGGCCAAAGTTGTTGACCCCGCCACGCGGAAAAATTTCGCGGCCAATGACCTTGTGCTGATTGTGCCCAAAAATTCCCAAATGCCCACTTATTTGCGGAATCTTGAAAAATTCGGACGCATTGCCGTCGGCAATCACGATTCCGTGCCCGCCGGTCGTTATACGCGCGACGCCCTGATTCACGCCGGACTGTACGACAAGCTGAAAGACAAATACATTCAGGGAGCGAGCGTGCGCCAGGTACTGGATTATGTTGCGCGGGGAGAAGTGGACGCCGGCTTCGTCTATCGCACGGATGCGGAACAGATGAAGGACAAGGTGGACATAGCCATGATCGTGGAAGGGCACGATCCGGTGACCTACCCCATAGCCGTGGCCATTACCGGCAACAATCCCAAAGCCGGCCAGGAATTCCTCAATTTCGTTCTTTCGCCGGAAGGCCAGGCAGTACTGGCCAAATACGGATTCTCAAAGCCGTAGCCCATGGATTTTTCTTTCCTTGGCCTTGTGGAAATCCCTCTTCTGATTTCGCTCAAGGTCTCTGTGCTAGCCACTGCGTCATCACTTGTTATCGCGCTTTTGGCGGCCTGGGGACTTGCGCGCAAACGCGGCCCCATCCCGGCCCTGCTGGATTCAATCTGTACCCTGCCGCTCGTTTTGCCTCCCACGGTGCTTGGCTATTATCTTATCCTTCTTGTAGGACGGCGCGGCCTTATCGGCTCGGCGCTGGCCGAGGCCGGCATAAACCTGATATTTTCCTGGCAGGGAGCTGTCGTGGCAGCCACGGTGGTGGTGTACCCACTTATTTACAAATCCGCCCGGGCCGCTCTGGAAAGCGTGGATTCGCGTCTTGAAGACGCGGCGCGCACCCTTGGTGCGCCGGAATGGCGCGTGTTTCTGGGGATATCCCTGCCGCTGGCCTCACGCGGTATTTTTGCCGGCGTAATGCTGGCCTTTGCCCGCGGCATGGGGGAGTTCGGCGCAACACTGATGGTGGCTGGCAACATCCCAGGCAAAACCCAGACATTGGCGCTCGCCATCTATGCCGCTTTCCAGGCAGGAGACGATCGCATGGCCCTTGTGCTCGTGCTGGTGACATCCATCCTGTGCACGGCCCTTTTGACAGGCGCGGAAATTCTGTTGAGGCTGCGAAGAAGACATTGAAAATCGGCTGCGCTCAACCTTTAGCCGCAACATGGGGCGCCACCCGGTGAACCGGGCGCCAGGAGGATCCTTTTAACCCTGCGTGGCTTGCCAGAACAACTTTCGCATAAAATACTATTTACGATTTTTTGCAAACGGAAACTTTTTCGTGATCGATCTTGCCATTGTCAAAACTTTTCGTGGCGCGTCATCTGATTTTCGGCTGGACGCGCAGATAAAGATTGACGACGCATATAAAAGCGCTGTCTTTTTTGGGCCGTCCGGTTCCGGCAAGACGCTGACCATGCAGTGCATCGCAGGGCTTGCCAGACCCAATTCCGGGCATATCTCCATCCTGGGACAACAGTATTTCGATTCAGGGAACGGCATAAATCTGCCTCCCCAACAGCGCCATATCGGTTATATGCTGCAGGATTATGCGCTTTTTCCGCATCTCACACTTCTGCAAAATGTGGCTTATGCCCAGAGCGGCATTTTTGGCAGATTGCTGAGCGCAAAGACGCGCAATGCAGCCTTTGCGACGCTGGAGCGTTTTGGCCTTGGCGATTTGCAAAACCATTATCCCGCCGAGCTTTCCGGCGGCCAAAAACAGCGCGCGGCCCTTGCCCGCGCGCTGTTCGCAAATCCACGCATTCTGCTTCTGGATGAGCCTTTTTCCGCTCTTGATCCGCTCCTGCGCAAAAAAATGCGTGGGGAAATTCTTGGCTGGCTGAAAACTCTTTCAAGCCCTGCCATCATCATCACCCACGACCCCGACGATGTGGACGCCTTTGCCGGAATGCTAGCCCTTTTCTGGCAAGGCAAAACGCGCCTGATAAACAATTATCCCGAACTGCGCAAAAATTTCGCAACCGCGGCCGACTGCATTTTGAGTTTGCAAAAGAAATGGTTTGAAAAAATTTGACACTGCTGAAATTTTCCATAGTAACAGGCTGACATCTCAGTAGTTCTCCATTTCCTGCCCGCGCTTTTTTGCGGCAAGAATTGCTTCAACCAGAATGCCGGTAAGGCCGGCCCTGTCCAGAACATTGACGCCAGCTATGGTCAAGCCAGCTGGAGAGCAGACATCGTCCCGCAGCTGCATTAATGACTTGCCGGAGTTTTCCGCCATGACCGCGGAACCTTCAAAAAGAGCGCAAACAAGCTTTCTGCTTTGCTCATGGGTGAAGCCCAGGGTAATTCCCGCCTGCACCAGCCCTTGCATCATCTGGAAAACATAGGCGGGGCCTGCGCCAATCAGGGCGGAAAAATCCGTCATCATATTTTCATTGATTTCAACGCAGGTTCCCAGCAATTCGAAAACACCCTGAATTCTGGTTTTTTCCGAACTGGAAAAGTCCGGATCAAAACAAAAGGCAAAGAGCCCTTTGCCAACCAGCGCGGTGGTTGTGGGCATACAGCGGCACAAATGTCCCTCGGATCCCATGAATTGCCGCAATTTGGCAATCGAAATTCCCGCGGCCAGGGAAACAACGGTCGCATCCGGCTTCAGTTTTTTACCAGCTTCTTCAATTACCATGAGCACCTGGTGGGGTTTGACGCCCAATATCAGGATATCGGCGATTTCGGCCGCTTCATCAATGGAATTGAGCGCCCTTACTCCAGCTTTTTCAAGGAACTTCATTTTATCCTGGCTGCGATTGTATCCGCATAACTCAAAATGCTTCGCTTCCGGATTTTTGGCCAGGCCGCCCATAATTGCTCCGCCCATTGTGCCACAGCCTATGCAACAAACAGTTGTGTCCATCTTGACCTCGCATGATGTTCAATTCTTGCCGAAATATTTGCATAAAAAAAGAGGCCACGCAATTGCGCAGCCTCTGGCTTCAGTTATGGAAACAAAAGTGGTAGCAAAGCCTTTCAGGGCTTTGCGTCTTGCGCCCGGGAGGGGTTTGAGACCCCTCCCGGGCCAACCGCCCGCGTCTGATACGCCGCCCGAGAGTGCGGAGTGCGGGCTTATTTGGCCTGAAGGACGAAGTCTCAAACCACAAAGGTGCTTTTGCGGATAAATTTCAATTACTTTCCGGCTTCTTTATTTCCTGTATTTTGGGCAGGCTTTTCACCATTTGCAAACCCATTCTCAACTGGTTATCGCGAGAAAGCTGTTCCTTGCCTTCATCCTTCTTGTTCTTTGGCTTTTCCGTTTTGGCGGAACGACCATTTTCAAGATGACGGTTCAAATCCTGCTCGCGCAAAAGCATGCGGGGATTGTCCTTGTCGTCCTGGCGGGGCGGTTCGAAGACCACCTCCAGATCCGGCACAATGCCTTCAGCCTGGATTGAACTGCCGTTGGGGGTATAATAAAGGGCAACTGTCAGCTTGAGGCCCGAACCATCGGCAAGCGGAATTATGTTTTGCACGGAACCCTTGCCAAAAGAACGTTCGCCCACAATAAGAGCCCGCTTCTGGTCGCGCAGGGCGCCGGCAACAATTTCGGATGCTGAAGCGGAACCGGCATTGATCAGCACCACCATCGGCACATCCACATCGTCTTCCTGCTTGCGCGCATTATATGTCCTCTGGGCATTTTCCTCCCTGCCCTTGATGGAAACAATGGCGCCACCCTTGAGGAAGGTATCCGACACGCTTACGGCCTGGTCCAGCAATCCTCCAGGATTGTTGCGCAAGTCCAGAACAATGCCCTTAAGGCCTTCGCCGCTTTCCCTGCTTTCCTTGAATGCCTGCCGAAGGGCGTCTTTCAGCTCATCCGTGGTGCGTTCTGAAAATCTTGTCAACCTTACCCAGTAATAGCCATCTTCCAGTGGTTTGGACTTTACGCTGACAAGGGGAATGGAATCACGCACGATTCGTACATTCTGGGGGCTCTTGGCATCGGAATGCAGAATGCCGAGTTCAACTTCCGTGCCCTTGGCGCCCCGAATGCGCGAAACAACTTCCTGCAATGAAAGTTCCTGGGCCGGCTGGCCGTCTATGGAAAGAATGACGTCGCCAGGCTGCACGCCAGCGCGGAAAGCGGGGGTGTCCTCAATCGGCGTCACTACAACCACCTGGCCATTTTCAAGGGAAATTTCTATGCCAACCCCAAAAAATTCTCCGGAGGTGGTTTCCTGCATTTCCTTGTATTCATCGGCTGTCATGAATGTGGAATGAGGATCGAGGCCCTGAAGCAGACCCTTGACCGCGGCATTGATAAGCTCAATCTGGGTTACATCCTTCACATAATTGCGTTCGACCAAGTCAAGCACCTGGCTGAACCTGCGGGCTGCTTCAAACTTGTTGAGATTTTCCCTGGGGGCCTCTTTTTTGACAGCAGCAGTTGGCGCGGAAGCAGCCTGTGCGCCGCAGCCGCACAATACAAGCAAAAACAGAAAAAGGCAGGAGTGAATAAATATACGCATCTTGCGCAACTCCGATACTTTGGGGCAAAACAAAAAGCTGTCAGCCCGGGATTTAATTTAATTGGGATAAATCTTTATGCTATAAATGAACGGACTTCAAGATGGGATCAGTGCAGAAAATAATTTTCTTATGGAATGTGTCAATACAAAAATATAAAAA
>VSMX01000143.1 GCA_009773975.1 Desulfovibrio sp.
AGCAGACGATAATTTATGCCGTTGCCATCGTCAACAGCCAATAGTTCCAGGGGCTGGTCCGGCGCCGCGGGCATCGGGCCCTCGGCGTCCCCGGGCAGCACGGTCAAGGGATCGCGCAGACGCAGGATTTTATCATCTGCAATATCTGGCAAAAGCTCCTTCAGTCTTTCCTTGCCGGCATGGCTTCTGCAAATGACAAAGGATGCGTCCCTGGCTTTTATCAGCCAGTCGCGGCCAAAATCTGCCATTTCATTGCCCGTTGCGGCAAAGGCGAAAGGCAGGCGCAAAAGCATGGCCGAGACCCAGGCGCTGGTGGCGTCATTGCCGGGGCCTGCCGCATAGACAAATTCAATCTGGTCTTCGAGCGCGAAGCGCGAAATCAGCGAGCCGCAGGCAAAGGAGCGCATTCTGCTGAAAAATCCGCCGCCAGGGCCGGAATGGGCGGGCAAATCGCGCCATAGCGGCCAAAGGGACTGGCTTTTTCTGGCATGGTGGAAAAAACGCGAAATTGCCCAAAAACTCTGCCAGAAACCGATCCTCCTGACAGCCAGAGGCAGCGCATAGCCTTCGGGATTGCCGAGAAAACTGCCTGACGAAAGGGAGCAAATGCGCGAAAGCAGGTGCTGGCTGTTCAGGCGTCCCGCCTGGGCCAGCAAGTCCGGGCGCTTGGGGTCGGGAAAGCGCGAAGCGACAAATGCGCCGCGCACGACCGGTTTTGGCGGGTTGAGAAAATTTTCTGTGGCATTTGGCGCAACCTGGGGCATGATATGCTTTTTGGAGTGCAGCACGCCTTCCTCAAGTGTATAGATGCTGTCGCAATATTCCGCCATCTTGGGGTCATGGGTAACCATGACCATGGAGACGCCGCCAGTATGGCAAAGCCGCCTGAAGTTTTCCATGATCAGGCTGCTTGTGCGCGCGTCAAGGGCGCCGGTTGGCTCGTCGGCCAGGAGAATGCGGGGATTGTTGACCATGGCCCTGGCTATTGCCACGCGCTGCTGCTCGCCGCCGGAAAGACGGTTGCTGCGATAATGCACCCTTGCGGAAAGCCTCACCAGCTCCAGCGCGCGGATGACCCTTTCCCAGCGCTCTTCCTGGGGCACGTTTTCATAGATCAGCGGAAATTCGACATTTTCAAACACCGTGGAATGTTCGAAAAGGTTGCTGGACTGCATTACAAAGCCCATATTGCCGCGTCGAAAGGCCGCGGTCTGCTCCCGGTTGAAAGTCAGCACATTCTGCCCCAGGATTTCCAGGCTGCCGGAATCCGGCGCATGCAGCATCCCGAGGATATGGAGCATTGTGGATTTGCCGCACCCGGAAGGGCCCATGATCGCGGCCATTTCTCCCGGCATGATTTCAATGTTCGCGCCCCGCAGAACGGGAGCGAAGCCGGCATAACACTTGTAAAGTTCTTTGGCGATTATTACTGGAGCCATGGCAATGTGGACCCTGTTGGTTAATGGGCGAAACGGCTATTCGAAACGCAATGCGGAAACCACATCCATGCGGCTGGCCTGCAGGGCCGGGTATATGCCGCCCGCAACGCCGATAAAAGCCGAAAAAATGATGCTGCCCGCGCTGCTGGCCAGTAAAAGGGGATAGGAAATATTTGTGCCGAGCATCAAGGAGCCGGTGAACACGACAAGATAGCCGATGGCAATGCCCAGTATTCCGCCCGCCACGGATTTGCACAGGGCTTCCGCCAGAAATTGGGCCATGATGTCGCCATCCGAGCCGCCCATGGCCTTTTTCAGGCCGACTTCACGCGTTCTGGCGCGCACCGCGGCAAAGGTTCCGTACCAGATGCCGAATCCGCCAAGCATAAGCGAGGCCGCTATGCCCAGCCAGAGCAATACCTCGACCCACATGAATGTGGACTGGATGCGCGAGAGCTGCTCGGACTGGGTCCTGACCACCAGGTATGGCGCGTCCTGGTATTCGCGCACTACAAGCGGTATGTCATGCACCAGCCTGGCCACGTCTTCCCAGGCTATCGCCCTCACAAAGAGCCTGGTAACCTTGTCGCTTACCCAGTTGCGGTCGATCATTGTGGTATAGGGCAAAAAGCCGCCCTGGCTCCAGGCGCCGAGCATCACGCCGCTGACCACCCCGATGACCTCGAAAACGTCCGGCCCGAGAAAGAGCAGTTTTCCAATTGCCTCCTCCGGCCGGCCATAGACATTTATGGCTCCTTCCACTCCCAGCATGCAAACCCTGCGCCGCTCATCAATATCCGCGGTATTGAAGAGCCTGCCTGCCACCAGGTTCAGCGAGTAAACTTCCGCGTAATATTGGTCAACGCCAATGAAATCCAGCGGAATGGCGCGTTCGCCCGTCGTGCGGATGGGGAAGACAATGCCGCCGCGCAGATTGCAGCTGATAAGATCCACGCCAGGCAGCTTGCGGAGCTCGTCCACCGTTTCCGGATGAAAACCCCGTATGGGCTGGCCGGGATACTGGCGATCATCCATATAAACCTGAACGACGTTCACGCCGCCCATCAGAACCATGTCCTGGCCGATTTTGTAGCGCATTTCCCGGCCAAGCACGGAGAGGGTTATGAATGCCGTTATGCCAAGGGCAATGGAAAGGATTACCCCAAAGCCGCGCTGGCGCACAACCTGTCTCAGGCTTACGCGAAAAAGATCGGACATCGCTATCATGCTTGCACCTGCCGCAATTCCGGGGCGGATGCAAAATCCGCCGCCGCGATTTCATGCATGCCCTGCGCGTGTAATTCGCTTTCCGGGATTATTTCATGCAAAACAATGTTTCAGGTAACATTGTGGAGGAATCATGTCAAAGAAACAAAGAAGGGGGCGTATTTGGCAAAATGACCGGCGGCCTGGCTTATTGTTTTCCATGCTTGCGGGAAATAATATCGTCCAGCATGGCGAGCAGCTTTTCGGGGGATTCCAGCGACGGCACTTTTTGGGCAACGCCACAAATATCGTCAATGCCATTTATGAATTGCAGCTTTTCAACAGGGTTTGGTGAAGTTTCGCCAAATTTAGAGTTTATAAGAACGCGAAATATTTTTTCATCCCAGTCACCCCTTCTTCCCTGCCGACGGCGATATAGAGGCACAAAACCGCGCATCAGCGCCTCGATCATGGCCGGATGGGTGAAAAACTTTTTGCAAATGGCGTCGTATTTGATTTGGCTCATTGATGCAAGGGACATCAAAATGGGGAGGGGCGCCAGAGGGATGCTGAAATCACAAAAGTATTGTGATTATGAAGGGCGTTTGCCTTGCATGGAAAATTGTGCTGGATTGCTGATTTTACGAAGAAAAGTTTTCTTTGCGTTTTTGAGAAGTATGCAAGACAGTTTTTATATAGACAGTATCGGCTTCTTCATCTATGCCGTACACAAGGACGTAGTTCTTGTGTATGACAAGTTCTCTTGGATTTTCATCCCAACCCGGACGTCCACGCCGAGGAAATTGAGACAGGGATTCACCCGCTTCCGTGAATAAATCGTCAAGCCTGATGGCTGCGTCAGGATTATCAATTGCTACATAAAGAACGTAGGCATTACTGTCATTGAGTGCTTGATCGGTCCGGACAACATTCATCAACCAGCGCTCATTCCCATAATTTTGCGTTTACGTTCTTCCGCCAAAGCGGTTGCTTCTTGCTGGGAAACAAAGCGACCAGACCGGTAGTCTTTTTCTCCGGCCTCAATTTTCATCCTGCATTCGAGGTCATGGCCAGAAATATCATTTATTACTGCCTTCAACATTTCCTCTCTGGAAAGAGAACGGAATCTGGCTGATTGATCCAGTTTGGCCAATGTCTCCTGATCCAGATCTATTGCAGTAAGGGACATATCCACCTCTATTTCAAATAATATAACCCTAAAGGCTGCTACCGTCAAAAGGAGCAAGTTTAAAAATCAATTTCACCAGCAAGCCCGGGCTGCGCACAGGCACGAAGTAGGGCCTCGATCATCGCCGGATGCAATGAAAAATTGGTAGTGTGCAGAATCTCCCGCACACTACCGTCTAAATGATAATCCCCTTGGATAATGATTCAACTACATATCAAATCTATGCAGACAGTTGTCCGAAACCGTTGTCCAGATCGTCACCAGTAAGCTGTGTTCCGCCCACACCTGTCAACACAACAGCTGTATTTCCGCCATTTTCTCCACGGAAGAAAAACGCGTAATGGTATTCATTATCAAGTGATTGATATTCAACAGCGTTGTTAAAGATACCATGCGCCATGTTAGTAAATTTTACACTACCGTCAAGAACATCATCTATTCCAGCTTCGTTCATCCATGAAAGCACTTCGGCTCCAACTGTGGGAGCTGCGCCTGGATTAGAAACAGGAATGCCAACATCGCAATTTGCCGGAGCCAACAAGACATCAGCAAAATAGGTTCCGTTGGCTTTTTGGAAATTATCCGCGTAAACTGTAAACCAATTGCCATCGCTTAAATCCGTTGGCAATCCAACAGTTAATTTGTCGATGGTATTTTTTGTAATAACAAGATTTGGAACGCTGCCAGTAGTGGAGCCATCACCATCATTATTCAGCCCACCGCTATTAAGACGGCCCAAATCAACATAAGCCGTATTTCCGCCTGTCAGGGAATTTACAGTAAAGTTCACTGCAAAATTCTCGCTATCTATATAGGCAGTAGTGCCTGATTCTGTCAGGTTCACTGTAAGGTCTGTTATAGTAACCTGATTGCCGCTCCAAGCGCCTGTAATTTCCGCTCCGCTGTCAGGAGTGTCACCAAGATTTATAACTGCTTTGTCTTGCGCACCGGTAATTTTGAAAGTACTGGAACCAGAAGCAAAATCAATCCCTGCAAGGTTGAGGTTGCTTTTCACATCTGAAGCATTGATCTCCAAATTAGAACCAGGCGCCATCTCCAGGCTTTCACCGTTTACGTCAGATCCAGTAAGCGAAGCTGTATTTCCAGCAAAATACTTTATTGCCGTATCGCTATTAATATAGCTACTTAATTGTTCTTCTGTTCCGCCCAACACTATGTTAAGGCCACCATCCAAATCAAAAGCATACTGTCCGTTTGAATCAGGGGTAAATCCATTAAGATTTATAACATCGGCACGAGTGCTACCGGTATAAGTCACTGAATCATAAGATCCTGTAACAGCAATACCATTCGATCCGGTATGTGTGCCAGTTATGTCAAGCACCTGATCCACATTTGCGTTGGCTTTGAAAGAACCTGCAAAATCTGCATAAAGCTGCCCCGCATCCACGTTAAGGGAATCGGCATCGGAGCCCATTTCAAAATTGTCACCGAGATTTACGCCACCAAATCCTTTTACGCTGACAGAACCAACTTCATCAAGGTCGCTTCCATTTTTACTGATCTTCCAAATTTTTACTAAACAATATTTAGCAAAGCTGCTACACTGCATGGCATGGAACTACCAAGC
>VSMX01000144.1 GCA_009773975.1 Desulfovibrio sp.
CCGCTTTTTTGAGCTGGGTATTCAGGGCAAGCGATTCCAGTTCAAGGCTTTTGCCCTCGAAGTTCAGGACGGCCTTTTCGCCAGAAGCCGCCAACTTGCCGCGCAAATGGGAGAGAAAGACATCCAGCTTCTTGCCCTCGCTCCTTACATCGGCATCGGCCTTGAGGCGGCCGCCCTGCACGGGCACTACCGGCAAATCCCTGGACAGGGCCCTGGCCTGGACGTCGCGGGCGGAAGCCGTGATTGCCATGGGCAAATGTTTGGCGCCCCCAAGTATGCAAAGCCCCTTGAATTTGCCCCCGTAACCATCCCCATCGCCATAAATCAGGACATCTTCCAGGCGGTTCAGCTTGTCCGTCTTGCCCTGGGTTATGCGCACCTTGCCGTTGCTGAACTTCAGGGGGGCGTATTTTACTTTTTGCGATGCAAGATTGATATTGTAATCTATGCCGGTTTCTCCCGGATTGGTTGGCTTGCCGGGATATGGCGTAAGGGGCTCATGCGAAAAACGGGGCGCGTTGGGAAATTCCCCGACTGCTTCCGGGATGGCCTTGCCGAGATCCACAAAGTCGGTTTGCAGGTCAAGAACAACATCCGGTTTGGCAAAGCTTTTTACAGAACCGGAGCCAGTAAAGCACGAGCCCGTGGAGCAGGCCCGGATACGGGGCACAATCAGGCCGCCGGAAGTAAGAATAAAGTCCAGGCTTCCGTCTGTAATATTGTCAAGCGCTATGGCGAGACCGGGCATGAGGTTGCGCGCAAAGCCGAGCCACCGGGTCAGGCTGAAGCGGGCAAGCTGCAATGTGCCCGAAAGCTCGAAGCCCCTTGTTTTGGAAGGTATTGCCATGCTGGCATTCAACTGCCCATTATCCCTGTCCAGCCTCAACTGGAATCCGCGGATTGCTATTTCGCCGCTGTCGGCCAGGCCGATCAACCTCCCGGAAATTGCGGCCGGCAGCCCATTTTTGCCAAGGTCAAGATTGCCGTTCAAGTCAATTTTGGCGTCCCAGCCTGTGGGCGACCCCTCAAATTCCAGGGCCAGCAGGGCATGGGAAACCACGCCAGGATAGCGCAACTGCAGCCTGGTATCGATTCTGGATTCGGACAGAGGATTGTTCAACCCGCTTTCCCCGGAAACTTCGCAGCGTTCGATGCCGAACAACAGCCTGCCTTCCCTGCGCAAATTCAGGGCAACGAAATTGAAGGAACCGGAAACTGAATCCGGGTAGATATCCAGCCCACATTCAACGCCAACCATATTTATTGAAGCATTGTCCGGATCGACCAGCCTGATTTCACCCTGTTTGATTTCCAGAAGACAGCCCTGGCGTACAAATGACCGGAAGCTGCCGGAAAAGGATACGTTTTCGGCATTATTCGAGGATAAATTGGCAAGCCAGTCCCTGTGCCTTTTGGCATGGAGGGGAAGTGGCAGACTTGCCTCAAGCCTGGGCCGCAAAAGCAAAATGCTGGCCGGCGCGAAATTGCCCTGGAACAATTCCAGAAAGGACGGGCGCACCGATAGCCAGCCAGCTGTAAAGGAAAGCCCGGGGCCGTTGATTTCCGCATTGCTCAGGGAAAGAGATGGCAGAGGGAAAAAGTTAACATTCACATCGTCAAAATTTATTTTAAGCCCAGTTTCCTTCCCGACATTGTGCAAATAGCTTTTCAACAGCCTGTCGGGATCATTTTTGAGAAAAAAATAAACCCCCGCGATTGGCGTGATTATCAGGACAAGGCAGATGGCAATGGCCAGGGCAATAAAATTTTTTTTGCTTTTTATGGCTGACATGGTAAATATTTGGCGGCGACGCGCCTGTTCAGCGGGTTGACGAATGCAATGCCGAACATAATTTTTCCCAATTCTGGCTTTGTCGTCAAATTTTTTGTGATTCTTTGTATTTTATATTCGACTAAAATTTAAAAATGCTTAACTGGTTTTCAATACGCCAGAATGTGATTCTGCGCTGCCGGCAAATATGACCTGCCATTTGGGACGAGGCTTGCTGTTGCATCCGGGGCGGTTAATTAATAATTTAATCCTTTTACATTTGGCAATGGCCGGGAAGGCATGGAAAGATTATTATGGACCGGTGAGCCAGGCTTTTTCAAGGAACTGAAACCTTGTGGCTGGCCTGAAACCGCATACTTGGACATGCCCGAAAAAGGGCAGCTTTGCTGGGATGAGCTTGTTGAAAAAGCCGGTTTTGTCCCCGATGTCATGGTTGTGGCGCCCGGAAAGCATCTGCCCTTTGTTTTGGGGATGGAGAATTTTCCCTGCCTGACGATTTTTTACAGCACGGCTTCCGAAACCAATGTCTGGCACAACCTTTATGCCCAGGCCTATGATGCCTGTCTCGTTTCGTATTTCGACCATGTGGAGCGTTTTATCGGGCCCTTTATGCCCCGGGAACGCGTCTGGTGGTCGCCCCCCTATGCCAGGGAAGAATTTTTTTCCGGTGGAGACGACAAAAGGGAACTGGAATGTCTTTTTATCGGAGAAGAGGCAAGCAGCAAGGAATTCCTGGAAGCTGTGCAGAAAAAGTTGCCTGGCATTCATCTGGTGAAGGATGTGCAGGATGGACGCAAGGCCGCTGTGCTCCTTGACCATGGCGGAGAGGGCGACCCTGGCTTCAGGACATTCGAAGCCCTGGGCAGCGGCAATTGCCTGGTTACCCCTCGCGGCGGAGAAGGCCAGCACCAGCTTTTTGTGGATGGCGAGCATATTGTGCTTTACAAGCCCGAAGACGCTGGGGACGCTTTTTACAGGATAGATTTTTTGCTCAAGCATCCCAAAATTGCCGAATATATCCGCAATACAGCCAGGGAAGAAGTCAACTCCAGGCACTTGTCAAGGCACAGGGCGGAAGCATTGACGGATAATTTGTGCGATCTGGCCATGCAGGATGTCGGCGCGCTGGTGGATGCCCGTCTTGAGCGCGCTCCGGCCATCCGCAAAAGCTGCCTGCAAATTCCCTATCTGATTATGGCAGGCAAGACCACGGGAGAGGAAAGAGCCTCATTCGAGGCAGCGGCGCGAGGCGAATACGGCCTTTCAGGTCCATGATTCAAGGAAGGTGAATATCCATTCCGGTTTTGTCATTGCCCTCCACAGGGTGTCCAGGCTCGTCAAAGCTCAGGTGAAGCAGGGGGTCAATGCCGGCCATATCCGCCCTGGCCCTGGTATCACGGATGCTGGAATCGGGAAGCTGGCCTTTTTCGGCCAGGCAGATCTGGGCAAGGTAATCCATTCTGGATTCCAGCGCGCGAAGAAGCACCCGCAACTGGGTGTTTTCTTCCTTCAGGCTTTTGGCAATCTGTTCCTGGCGCCACAGCACATGGAAAAACATTGCCAGTATGCCGAAAAAGCAAAAAAATATGAAAAGCATTGCTGAAAACATGGCGGGCCCCTTGTGCGGCAAGTTGTTTTATTGCCTTATAGCGATTTGAACTCCTGGGGGCAAGGAGGTTTTATGGATGCAATTCCGCGTATGGTGATGGCTGACGCAAAAGGCAATATCATGGACGATCCTGATCTCCTGATGTGCTGCAGGAGGGGAAACCAGTGGGGCCTGCCAAAAAAAGACGAACTTGTGCCCCTGCCAGGGGAAAGCGAACTTTTTTTGCTGCCGGGCAGAAGGGCTGTCGGCTTTGACCCGGAAAGCGGTTCACTGGTTGAAACGGATGATCTGGCCGTTGCCGCCTTTGCCGCGCCGGCCTATACCCTTGCGGCCCACCCTGTTTATGAACGGGATGAAGATGCCCCGCTATTGCCGCTTTTTGCCTACGGCGCCGTCGGTTATGCCAAGGGACGCTTCTGGATTGCCGCCAAAAAGGTCGATGAGGATCCGCGCCAGCAATTTCACGATATAAAGAAAAAACATCTGGTCAAACTGGCATCACAACTGCTTGCCGAACATCCCAAAAACAGGCTTTTGGCCCATATCATCAACAATTGCGCCAATCGCTATAATTGCCCGGCCGCCCGCAATTTTGTGCTCGGACGCTACGAGGCGCCCCTGCCGACTTCAAGAACCTGCAACGCGCGCTGTATTGGCTGCATTTCCGCGAAAACGGAAGATTCGCCCCTGGCAACAACTCCCCAATGCCGCCTGGCTTTTGTGCCAAATGCCCATGAAATTGCGGAAATCATGCGCATCCATGCCTTGCGCGAAACAAAAATGCCGATATTTTCCTTTGGCCAGGGCTGCGAGGGCGACCCCCTGGCAAATCCCGAACTGCTTGCAGAAAGCATTGCGCTTTTTCGCAGCTGGCAAAAGGATGACAGCAGGCTGTTTGGCACAATCAATTGCAATACCAATGCCTCCAGCCCACAGGCAGTCAGGCTCCTGGCCGATGCCGGCCTTACATCCATGCGCGTCAGCCTGAACAGCGCGCGCGAAAAGCTTTATGAAACATATTACAGGCCGGTAAATTACAAATTCGCGGACGTGCTGCAATCCATAAAAAGCGCAAGGGAGGCCGGCATTTATGTTTCCCTCAATTTGCTCTTTTTTCCTGGCGTCAGCGATACGGAAGATGAGCTTGAGGCCCTGGTCCGGCTTGTTTCCCAAAATGGCGTCAGCATGATTCAATGGCGCAATTTGAATATTGATCCTGAATGGTACCTGGAAATCATGAAAGATGTGGCCTTTCCCTCTGTGCCGGAAGGCGGCCTGGGGCTGACAACTTTCATGAAAAGGCTGAAAAAGGAATGTCCCGGGCTTGTTTATGGCTATTTCAATCCATTTTTGGGCGACAGGGCCGAAACAAGCGCGCCATTGCCGCAATGATCCCTCACCATTTGTGGAAAATCACAAATGCGGCCAGGACGATAAGGGCAAAGCCAACCACATAATTCCATTTGAAAGGTTCGCCAAGATAAAAAACCGAAAAAATCATGAAAACGCTTAGCGAAAGGATTTCCTGGATTGTTTTCAATTCGGCCGCGCTGAAATAGCCGTAGCCAATCCTGTTGGCCGGCACCTGCAGGCAATATTCGAAAAAAGCTATCAGCCAGCTGATTACAATGGCATGCCAGAGCATGGCATGGGGAAATTTCAGGTGGCCGTACCAGGCAAAAGTCATGAATATGTTTGAACAGAGCAAAAGGCCGATCGTCATGACCGGCACGGGAAACTGAAACATGGGAATACCCTGAAAAAGGGGAGCCTTGAGCTCCCCTCGTAAAATAACCTGGAAACTATGGCATTTATTGAATGAAAATATTCGTTAAGCGTTTGCCTAATTTCATTAAGCAAACGCTCCAGTACTCCGAAACATTTCATGTTTCGGAGTACTGGTCCTATTTGTCCACCCGGACATCAAAACCATCCCCATCCCTTGCGCCAATCACTCTTGCGCTTTTGGGCTTTTCCCTGAGGTCGATAACAACCCTGGTCCTGTTGCCGGATG
>VSMX01000145.1:0-2859 GCA_009773975.1 Desulfovibrio sp.
ATAATTTGGTGGTTGGATGTAAAGGGGGATTGTTAATCCGGCTCGCCAATTTCGTCGCTTTCCATCCTGGCGCGCACATGACGGGCCAGGCGGCTGGCAATCTGCAAAAAGGCTACCCACCAGACGGTGGTCTTGAGAAGCTGGACGCGCTCAAAGCGGTGGCGTTCGTCATTGGAACGCAAAGTTGTGATTTCCAGGGTTTTTTCCATGCCCGCATCGTCAAAAAAGACAACGCGCAGGCCGGCCCGCTGGATTTGGCGCAGGGAATCCTGGGAAAGCGCGCCAATTGTCTTTTCCGAAATATCTGTGGCCTTGAGGGATGTGGTAGGTTGTTCGGAATCGATTGTGACCGGGGTTGGCGTGCCGTCAATCAGCAACTCGATGCGCGCCAGGTTGGCCATATTGATGCGGCTCCTGATAATAACCCTGGCCTGCCGCATCATTCTGTAATAAAAAATGCCAAGCTCTTCCGAGGAGCCTATAATGACCGTGGTCTGGGTATCCGGCGTGAAAACGCCCAGACTGGCAGTCATGCCGGAATCATCGGCAATCTTGCGTTTTTCATCGGCAACGGCGATCTTGATCCGCTCCGACTTGCGCTTCATCTCGATAAAGAGAAAAACAAGAAACAGAGCCAGCAAGCCTATCAGCGCGTATTCCATGATTTACCTCGTCCCCAAGAATAAACCGGCACAAGGCCCGGCGTCAATCATCAAGGCGCAATCTGCCCAGCGTGCCCGCCCTGGCCGCCAGAAGTTCTGCCACCACGGCAACAGAAGCCTGCACCGGATTTTCGGCATAAACCGAAAGGCCTATCGGGCAGCAAAGCGGCGGCTGTTCCGCATCGGGCACGCCCATTTCCTTTAGTTTGGCAAAAATCTCGCCGCTTTCCTCGTGACTTGCCCAGACTCCGATATAAAAAGCATGGCTTTCTATGGCCTCATAAAGGGCATTCAGACAACTTTCCTCGTCCGGCGCGAAAATGCAGACATAGTGGCTGCGGCCAATGCCGCAGGCCTGAATCAGATTGTCAAAGCCGGGCAGGGCCTGCACTTTCCTGGCTTTTGAAAAATTGCCGGCTTCCGCTTCAAGGGCCGTCTGCACAGCCACATCGACCACAAACCCGCACTTGTCCGCACGGTCGGCGAGAGCCCTGGCCTGGGGGCAGTCGCCGCATATAAGGAGCACATGCTCATCGTCTTCTTCCATATCCGTGGCCTCATCCACAAGATCGGGGCTGGAGTCGAATTTCGCCAGTTCCCCGTAAAAATCTTTTTCACTCGTCATCTTTCGGTTCCTCGGTATAATCGCAGCCGGTTGTGGGACAGGCAAGAATGGTTCCATTGCGGCCCTTTTTTTCAACAAGCCAGGCCGAGCCGCAGCGCGGGCAGGGTTTGGGCACAGGCTTTTGCCAAAGCGCGAAATCGCATTTGGGGTACTTGTCGCAGGAATAGAAAATCTTGCCCTTGCGTGTGCTTTTTTCCACAAGCTGGCCCTCGCCGCAGGCAGGACAGGTTACGCCTGTGGAAATGGAAGCGGCATAGTGGCAGTCGGGATAGCCCATGCAGGCAATAAAGCGGCTGCCCGTGCGCGACTTCTTGATCACCAGGTCCTTGCCGCACTGCGGGCAGACCCCGACTTTTTCATATTCCGGCGCCTTGCGGTTCACGGCCTGGACCTTGCCATCGGCATCGCGGACAAAATCGCTGGTATAGCGGCATTCCGGGTAGCCGGAGCAGGCCAGGAAAGCCCCGGCCTTGCCAAACTTGATGACAGTGGGCTTCCCGCATTCGGGGCAGGGCAGGCCGGAATCCATTCCGCCCTTGACCGAGCGCATGTTTTTGGCGGCTGCTTCCAGGCTGGGATTGAAGTGGGAGGTAAAACCGTTGAGCAGCTCGACCCAGTTTTCGCCGCCCTCCGCAACCTTGTCCAGTCCTTCTTCCATTGTGGCTGTAAAACCAACGTCCATCAGCCGTCCAAAATGCTCGACAAGCTGGTTGCAGACAACACGCCCAAGGTCCGTCGGCGCAAGGCGTTTGTCCTCGATGCGAACATATTCGCGATCCTGAAGGGTGGAGATGATGGCCGCGTATGTGGATGGGCGCCCTATGCCCAGCTCTTCCAGGCTCTTGACCAGGCTGGCTTCGGAATAGCGCGCCGGCGGCTGGGTGAATTTTTGATCCTTGATGATTTTTTTCAGGTCCAGAACCTGGCCATTTTCCAGCGGCGGCAGTTCCAGGTCCTGTTCCTCCCTGCTTTTGGGCATGGCTGCCAGAAAACCGGGAAAGACAAGATGCTCGCCTCTCGCCTTCCACTGGCTGGGGCCGCAGCCTATTACGCAGGCCGTGTCGTCAAAGATCGCGCAAGCCATCTGCGAAGCCACAAAACGGCTCCAGATGAGGCGGTAAAGATTGTACTGCTCCGGCGAGAGGTATTGCTTTACCTCATCGGGCGTCAGGGTAACGTCAACTGGCCGGATGGCCTCGTGCGCGTCCTGCGCGCCCCCTTTGGCCTTGTAAATCCGGGGTTTGGGCGGCAAATAGTCCTTGCCGAAATTCTCTTCCACAAATTTGGAAGCCGCGTCCCTGGCCTCGTCGGCAATCCTGGTGGAATCAGTGCGCATATAGGTAATCAGGGCGGTCAGGCCGCGATCCCCCAGTTCCAGACCTTCGTAAAGCTTCTGGGCTATTTGCATGGTCCGCCGGGCAGTATAGGAATGGCGCTGGTTTGCGGCCTGCTGCAGGGTGGAAGTGATAAATGGCGGCGAGGGCGGCCGGTTGCGTTTCTTTTTCTCCACGCTTTCAACTGTAAAGGGCAGGCCCTTGATGCGCGCTTCGAAGTTTTCCGCGTCCTCCGCAT
>VSMX01000145.1:2869-5399 GCA_009773975.1 Desulfovibrio sp.
CCTTCTTGCCGTCAATTTTCCAGAGCTCGGCCTTGAGTTCGGGCGGAACGCCAGCGGCAAGCAAGGCATGGAAGGGCCAATATTCCTCGGCCACAAAGGCCTCGCGTTCAAGTTCCCGCTCCACAATCAGCCTGAGGGCCACCGACTGGACGCGGCCTGCCGAAATGCCGCGCTTTACGGTTTTCCAGAGCAGGGGGGAAATTTTGTAGCCTACAAGGCGGTCAAGTATGCGCCTGGCCTGCTGGGCCTCGAACAGGTTTTCGTTCAGTTCGCGCGGATGGGCGAGGGCATCCTTTACGGCGCGCTCGGTGATCTCGTTGAACTGGATACGCTTGATATCCCTGGCCTGATCGTGGATGAGCTGTGCCACATGCCAGGCAATGGCCTCTCCCTCGCGGTCCGGGTCGGGCGCAAGATAGACCGTGGCCGCGCGGGAGGCCGCGGCGCGCAGATCGCTGACCACATTGCGCTTGTTTTCGATAACCTCGTAATGTGGCGCAAAATTTTGGGCTTCGTCCACGCCAAGGGAATTGGAAGGCAAATCGCGCACATGGCCCACGCTTGCCCTTACGTCGAAATCCTTGCCAAGAAACTTGCTGATGGTTTTCACCTTGGCCGGGGATTCCACAATTATCAGCTGCTTACCCATAATATGACATCCTGTTGGAGCCCTGCCCGGAAAAGGCAACGATGTTTTTGTCGCGTCAATTTGTGATTTTTCTGGTTTTGTCCTGTTTCCGGTGCAATTGACGTGGGCAAAGATACTTTAACCTCGCATAAGGTCAAGCATTCCGGGCCAGGATAAATTCGGGCCAATTCCCAAAAATTCCCAATAATTGCTGGACATGTGGCAAATTGATGATTAATTTTCAAAAATGAGAAACCTGAAAGATACCCCCCATATCCGCGTGTTGTGCCTGGCGTTGCTCCTCATGGGGCTGATTGCCGTCTCGGCTTGCGCGCGTCAGGAAGATTTCGGCGGCAAGGAGGGCTCTGTTGCCGAAGTCGAGGCGATCACATCCGGCAAGCTCGCCGGTATAGGCGGCAAAAATGCCAAAACCATCTATATAAGCATCCATGACCAGACCGGGAAACTTGTTAGCCTGCCGTCGGATGCCCAGGGCGCCCTGGCGGCCCAGGGGCTGGATCTTGTCGATTCCCCCAGCAAGGCGGCGTGGATTCTGCAGGTTGCGGTCCTTGGCGAGGGCAGCATTGATTTGGCGGCCCTCAGGAAAATTGTGGACGAAGGCTACGGTCATGCCGCCAAATTCAGCGGACACGGTACAACCGGCCTTGTGGCCGATGTGCTGCTTGTCAAACGGCGCGTGCCCACTGCGCGCCGCCCCAGCCGCGAAAGGCTGACGAATATTGGCAGGACGAATGCCCTTGGCAGTTCGCAAATGCGTGTAGGCCTCTATGTCCCCCACGATACGCCAAAACACAGCAACTTGCCCGATTATTTCTCCATAACCCTCACCCGCGAGCTGCTGTCCGCCCTCAAGGCAGGCAGCAAGCAGATGGCTGAAGCAAATTAAGAGCTCCTGGCAGATTGGCGCGCCCATCAGGACCGTGTCCATGGCGCCAGGCCGACACAAACTGTGCAAGGGCACTCATGGAGATTATGAAGTCAAATACTGATGATTTACCACAGCATTTTCGTATTGAGAGTTGTGGGCGTCAAGTTCTGCAATTTAGTCTCTCATGGCATCTGGGTACAAGAAGCGGCAAGGAGGCCGACCGAGAATGGGCCCAACGGTAGCTCGCCGGAGGTCGGCCTCCTTGCCGCCACAATTAAACAGCCAGTTTCATCAATTCCTGTTTTTTGTGTTCGCGTAAAAGACTCATATCCAGATACCTGTGCGCTTCGATCCAGTTCTCGTGAGTCTCTACGCACAAAGCCCTTACCAGCCTCAAACAACTCGCCTCATTGGGAAAGATTCGCACTATATGCGTTCTACGCTTGATTTCCTCATTGAGACGTTCCAGCATATTCGTTGACTTCATGTGTTTGTGATGTCCCATAGGTAATTGATAAAATGAGAATGTCTCTTCAATATTATCTTCTACCCATGAACATAGCTTTGGATATTTGCTCTCCCAACGCTTAAGCCAGATCGCAAGATCTTTTCTGGCTTCTGCCAGATCTCGCCTGTCATACAACCATCTCAATTCTTTAAGGCAATCGTCATCACCATTTCGTGGCATGTAATCGATCGCATTGCGTAAAAAATGCACATAGCAGCGCTGCCATACGCTTTCTGGCAAAACTTCCGCTATGACCTTACGCAACCCTGGATGATCATCACTGACCACGAATTCAACGTCCGATAGTCCCCGCTTGCGAAGCTTGCATAAAAAGTCTTTCCAGCTGTTGATTGACTCGCGATTTGACAATTCAACAGCAAGAATTTGGCGCCTGCCTTCCCAGTCTATGCCAATAGCTATGTGTAACGACTCCTTATTGCTCCGCCCTCCCGAACCTTTTCATACCTTGCATCCAACACCAGATATGGAAAAGCTTCGTCAGGAT
>VSMX01000146.1 GCA_009773975.1 Desulfovibrio sp.
CTGGTGCTGGCATCAGTCTCAGACACGTTCTACCTCCTGGGTATGAACTTGTCCGTTTTAATTGGGGGCTAGAACAACTTGAACCTGGAACCGACCGGTTATGAGCCGGTTGAAGTATGAATTTTCTTGCCCTGCTTTCAGGATGCCATTATATATTTTGCTTGACCGGCAATGATTTTTGCGATTTTTCAAGATTGTATGAGACTGCAGGAATGTCGCAAAAAAGTCGCAAAAGTCGCAGATATGTCGCAATGAGGTCGCAAAATGGCAGCCAGAAGATCGACCAAATTCCCGGGCGTTCAAGCCAGGGAAAGCACTGAAAAAAGATACAAAGGCCGTCCTGACGTTTGCTATACGATAGACTACAAAGATGCTTCGGGCAAGCGTGTGCGCAAGGACGTCGGCTGGGCAAGCCAGGGCTTTACAGCCGCGCTTGCGGCAGAAATGCGCGCAAGGCTGATCCACGCCGCCAAAAGCGCACAAGCCATGGGGCAAGTCGCCATGCCAGCGGGACAAGCTCCAACGCTGCTTGAGGCATGGGAGCTTTATCGCAAAGACTGGCTTGAAGCCAAGGGCAAGCGCTTTGCTTATGACCAAAGCCTGATCAACGGGCATCTCGCCCCCATAAAACAAAAGCCTCTCAATCTTATCACGCCCCATGACCTTGATCTCATCATGGCCGACATGCGGCAAAAAGGCTGCGCCGCGCAGACCATCAGACTTGCCATGGGACTCGTCAGCCGGATCATGCGCCGCATGGCTGCCTGGCGTCTTTATGCCGGCCCCATGCCTTTTGAGGGCATAACCCTGCCCAAACTCAACAACCAGCGCGCCCGTTTCCTCACTCCCGATGAAGCCCGCGCGTTGCTTGCCGAAATCAAAAGGCGCAGCAAAAAGACATGGCTCATGGCCATGATCAGCCTCCATTGCGGTCTGCGCTTTGGAGAGATCGCCAGGCTTTGCTGGAGCGATGTGGACTTTTCGGAGATGTCCCTCCATATCAGGGAGGCCAAAAGCGGCTATGGACGCCACGCAGTTCTTACCCAGGACATAGCGGATGCCTTGCGCGATCTTCCGGGCGGTTTGCCCTCTGACCTTCTTTTCCCATCGAAAAATGGCGGCGTACTGTCCGAAGTGCCGGATACTTTCTCCCGCGCGGTGGACTATCTTGGCCTGAATAGAGGCATAACCGACCGCCGGCAAAGAATAGTCTTTCATTCCTTGCGCCATACCTATGCCTCCTGGCTTGCCAGGAGCGGCCAGGGCCAGCTTGTGATTGCAGACAGGCTCGGGCACCGCTCCCTTCAGATGTCCATACGTTATACCCATCTTATGGACAAGACGAGGAAGGAATCGGCTGACGCTATATCGCATATTTTTCATGGTGACCTTCCATAGAATCGATTGTCAGCACTTTTTGCCGCGCAAGCCAGTCGTCAAGATCCTTGCGCAGGTAAACCACAGCCTTGCCAGATTTGTGGTAGGCCGGACCATGCTTTTCAACGCGCCACCCGCGCAAGGTATTCCTGGAAATGCCAAGGTATTCCGCCGCCTCGACATCGGTATAGGTGTTTTTCGCACCATTGGATGAAAGCGCCATTTTAACGCCGCTTGCCACAGCCCCGGCCACGATTTCGCGCAATTTTTCCGGGCTTAGCATTACAAATTCATTCATTGCTTGCCCCCATAGATGATATCGGACATTAGCGCATATGCTGGCCAGGCCAGTTCCCCGGTGCCGTCCCCTGGCTCGGTGATCGCGCGGGCCAGGGTGTGCAGGGTCGTTTCCAGATAGCGCCAGGCGGATTTTTTCGCGCCCTGGCCATAGATCGGACAGCCGCGCCGGGCATCCCAGACCCAGAAAAGCGACACCCAGGCCAGGCAGACCCACTCCCAGGCCGCGTCGCGGCCCTGATCCTTCTTCCAGGACTGGAAGGCAAGCCAGGCGGCATCCATGGCGCGCTCGCCGCCACGCGAAAACTTCTGGCTTTTCGTCTGGCCGCCGCATTCCTCAAGCCAGCGGTCAATCTTTTTCAGCTGCCGCTCCAGCGGCGTCCCTTTATCGGCCGCGAAGGAGTCCAGCAAAATTCTTGTAGTGGAAAGGGCCGTCAGGGCGATGGTCAGCTGCATGCCGGGAAAGGGGGCGTATTCTGATGAAAAGCTCATCTTGCCCTCCCGAAAAGTTTCTTCCACCAGGGGAGCGACTGCCGGCCATAAAGGCTGGCCCGCAGCCCAAGGCACTCGGCCTGGCTGCTGGTGAGCCTTGCCTGGACAAGCGCCCTTTCGGCTTCCAGTTTTTCGATTGAGCGACACTTCTCGCAGGCATCTCCTCTTCTGGGCAGGATGTTCCAGGCCCACTCCGCCTCCGGATATGACGACTTTGGCGGCCCCTGCAGGTGGCAGTCCGGGCACCAGATGGCAAAAGCAGGGAAAGCCGGATGGCTGGATACGTCCCTGCCTTCGGGGCAAGGACTGCCGCAATTGGGGCAGTATAGCAGGCGGTTCATTCTTCCACCTCCACAAATTGAGCCTTTCCTTCCGCGATCCAGCTTTCCGGGATAAAAACCTCATGCGCGTAATCGCAATGGGGACATTTCCAGCGCAGTTCCAGGACGCGCTTGCCGAAAGTCTGTTCAAGATCATGGCCAACCGTGTGTTCTATCTCGCCGTAGTCGCGGCGCCTGTAAATCTGCGCCACATCACCGATTTGAACCGGCAGAGGCGCATGCGGCCTGTCGTTTGCCCAGTCATACTTCGAGGGGGGCGGCGTGGCCAGCAGGCGGAGATATTTATACCCGTAGTCGGCCTTCCTCTTTGGCGGATCAACTTTCTTCCAGCTCATAGCGCCACCTTCATCCTTTGATACTCGTCGCAGGGGCTCATATCTCTATCAAATATCACGCGCGGGCACGGGGCATGACGCTTGCCGTCCTCGAAGTTGTGGCAGTTTTTGCATGAGTCTGAAATGTATGAACAGACGGCCTCGTGATTTTTCGCCTCGCCAAGCGTATCAAAACTATCGCCGCAAGCCTCGCATTCATAGATAAAGTCCTCTTCAACCTCATGATCCGACAAGTGATCTTGTGCCTCGCTTTCATCATCGAAGGTCTCTTTGCAGACAGGACAGACATATACAGTCTTTCCAATGATACCCATCACTCGCCCTCCGTATCCGGAACTTCGGGCAGGCCCGTCATGCCCTCGTATATCTGGCCTGTCGTGTCGCGCAGTTCAAGCACGCGGCGCAGTTCGCCCACGCAGCAGATCATGGCTCTTTTGGAGCAGGCCAGCCTGAAAAAATACTCATCGCCCGGATAGACTTGCAGATACTCCCCAAGGCTCAAAAGGAACTTGGCCTGCCATTCGGCAATGTCCTTCCAAAGCTGGTCGCCCGGAGTTTTCTCCAAAAATTCTCGAAGATCCCGAATGTCCCTCAAGCAGTAAGCCGCCATCACAGACGGCAGCATGGGCGTCTGCTCGTCCCATGCCAGATACTGCCTCGCCTTGAGGCAATCCTCAACGCCGCCCTTGTAAGGCGCGCGCAGGACGTATTTCACGGCGTTGCCGAGGCAGAAGCCCAGGTGGCGCGTGATCTCGATGGGCTGCACTGGATACACGGTATAATGGGCAGGTGAGCGTATGAAGTCGTTTTTATCCATTTTTCCTTTCCCTCACTTCCCTGGCCATGTCGGCAAGATGTTTTTGCCAAGCGATTTCTGTTGCGATTACATGGACAAAGCCAAGGGCCACAGCCAGGGTCAAAAAGACAAGTATGGTCATGAGGCCCTCCGGGATATGCGGGAAAGCAGATCAAGCATCTCCTTGTGCGTGGCCATGACGTGGATGGTCGCGCCCTCAAGACGCAGGGTATAGTGGACTCTAAATCCGGCCTTGACCGGCACCAGTGAAGTGGGGTAAACAATCTTCATCCAATTAACTCCTTATTTTTGGATACGCCCGTTCTGCTCGCTACAGGACGGGTTTTTATTTGTACTGTTCCTCATGGGTTTTCCTCGCCAGGGTAATCATGCCAAGGATGGCTTCCACAGCCTCGTGGCCCTCCTTGATTATCCGATCCAGCTGATCCTTCGGGATATCTCCATCCGAAATGTCCTTGGCCGTCTCGGCCGCAAACTCGCCAAACTCTTTCACGCTCGCCGCAAGCTGCTTCATGAGCGGCGCGGGGTCTTCCGCTGCTTTCGGCAGGGGGATGTAAACCCCGCCGCGCTGTCTGGCCAGAATGGTCAGCGGCAAGTCGGAGTCGCAGATGTCCATGATGGGCAGGATCATGTCCGCACCCAGCTTGTGGCCGGGCTGGCGTGATGTTTCGCTCATCATCGTTGCGTATTTCTTGCCCAGAAGCTCGGCAATCGTGGCCGCGTCCAGGCCGGACGGCGCGTTGGTCACCACCTGGTGGCAGACTGCGGCAAGGGACGGATACTCTTTCATGCTAAAACCTCGTGCGCGTTTGCGCGAACTTCTTTTGCGTGGCCGGAAGCCGATTTTTGGGTTATGCCGATTGCAGGACGGTCGGGGTCGTGCGTTTTTTTCGCGGCCCGGAAATTTTGTGCACGGGCCTTGGCAGCAGGTCGTCCGGTATGCCAAACTTCACCAGCTGGTCATAGCGCCAGGGGGGGATGGTCTCCGCCTTCATGATCTTGCAGACATTCTGGAGCGAAGTCTCCATTTTCCTGGCCAGATCGGCCTTGGTCAGACCCTGCCGTTTAAGCCATAGCTCTAACATCTCTTGCCGGGTTAGGTCCATTCGTGTTACTCCTACAATTGACAGGATTTATAAGCTTATTTGTTGTAACATCTTCAACAAAAGGGATGACATAATGACCAGGGCTGAAATTCTCACACATGTTCTGGCAAAGGTCACCGGAAAACCGGAAGCAGACGTGAAAGACCTTTTTGAAAACATTTGCGCGGCAAACCCCAAGATAGCCAAAGGTTTTATGGTTGAAGTGCCGGAGGAGCAGGCTCAAAAGGATATTGAAGCCATGCTCGCCGAAGGCCCTGGCATTCTCTTGCGCCTTATGCAGGGCGCGCGGGAAGTGGCGGCTTTTGAATCAAAAACCGTTCACTGAATTGCCTGGCCAGGGCCGCAAAAAAATTTTTGCGGCAATTTTTTTCTGGAATCGCTTCCGCGATGAAACTTTCAAACCTGGGACACTCGCTGTCTTTCTGCATTTTCCTTCTCCTGCGGCTTTTTATTGAGTTGTGCCGTTGATTGGAAAAATAACCACAACTTTCTTGAAAAGCAATAAATTTATTGAAATATGAAAAGAAATTTTACCTGTCTATTTGAAATAATACGCAATTAATTTATTGAACAACAATCTGGCAACAGCATAACAATCAAAGCTGTAG
>VSMX01000147.1 GCA_009773975.1 Desulfovibrio sp.
AATGTGAAAAATCCGCTGGAATGTTATCTGTACATCAATAACGAGGTCAGGGCGGCCAATGTCGATGCCCTGCGCAATCTGAAAAGCGATACGGCCGCAGCAATTCTCTGGGCAGGCGCGTTTTTGCGCCTGCCGCGTTCCGTCTCAAGGGCCGGTTTTGCGGATCACCGCTATTTCAGCTATCAGGGCAAGCCGATTGGGGAATCCTGGCATCTTGGCTTTGATCTGGCTTCCATACGCAATGCGGAAGTTCCGGCGGCCAATAATGGTCGGGTTATCTTTACCGGCGAAATGGGCATTTATGGCAACCTGCTTGTTATTGATCACGGTCTGGGCGTGATGTCGCTTTATTCGCATTTGAGTGAAATACTGGTCAAGGCAGGAGAAGTTGTCGGCAAGGGCCAGCTGATTGGCAAGACAGGGAGCACGGGCCTGGCCTTTGGCGATCATCTCCATTTCGGCATGCTTGTGGGCGGTGTTGAGGTAACCCCGCTGGAATGGATCGACCCGCGCTGGATACGCACCAATGTGGTTGAAAGGATTGGCGCCGAATTCTTCCCTGGCGCGGGCGCGCCGGCCCAGGGCCAGAGGTAGGGATCGGCAATCCGGGGTTTTTCCGTTCCAGGGCGAGGACTCCGAAACATTATAATGTTTCGGAGTCCTCGCCGTCAGGCGTAAGCCTGGCGCGGCGGCATAGCCGCCGTAAGCGAGCCGAAACCACGTTTTCGGCGAAGCGATCTTGACTTTGAATACGAAGTATTCAATGTTTGAGTTCTATTGTCGCTTGACGCGACAATATTACCTGACGATCATGAAATAAAAAAACGGCGCCAGAAGAAGCCTGTATATGGCAAAGGGAATCAGGGTGATTCGCGAAAGCAGGGAGATAAAAACCCTGATGACCAGCAAGGATGACAAAAAGGCGCAAACAAGGCCTGTCAGGAAGAAAGACAGATTGTCCGCCGTGAAGAGGGCGTGGTTTTTCAGGATTTCATGGCCGCTGGCCGCAAACATTACGGGCACGGCCGCGATAAAGGAATAGGTGACAGCCAGCCCGCGCTGCGCGCCAAGAAGCATTCCGCCCATGATTGTGGCTGCCGAGCGGGAGAAACCTGGCCAGAGCGCCAGGCATTGGAAAAGGCCGATGCCCAGGGCCATTTTGGGCGTTAGCTCGTCAAGCGATGCAGTTGACGGCGCAGGGCGCAGTTTTTCCACCAATATCATGCACAAGGCGCCTGTTATCAGCGCCGCGAACACGGTGGCCGGCGAAAAGAGCTGATCCTTGAAAAGGCTGTGCAAAAGCAGCCCGAACACGCAGGCGGGCAGGGTGGTGAGCAAAAGCAGCCAGATGCCGCGCCAGCCCGCAAAGCCTTTTTGGCCAAACAGAAGGCCACGGAAGCGTTTCCAGTAAAGGACAACAACAGCCAGAATTGCGCCAGGCTGAATGATGACCGTGAAAATGTCCGCCTTTTCGCCTTCAAAATGCAACAAATGCTCGGCCAGAATCAAATGGCCGGAAGACGAAATTGGCAAATATTCCGTAATTCCCTCAATCAAACCAAGTATCAGTGCAATAATTGTGTCCATGTCTCAAAATCCGGATAAAAATTGACAAATCGGGCTTTGGAAATTTTTTTCAAGGCACAATTTCTACTTTTATTGAGACTATAAATCAATTCCGGCAACGCATGGAAATTTGGGGAATTGTTGCAATAATACTTGGCAAACGTTTTAGAGCGTTTGCGTAATGAAATCAGGCAAACTTCCCGGTGGCTGCAACAGCAGAAACCGGTCAGCCGAAGGCCGTCCCGCAGGGACGTTTGCGTTGCCGGCTTTGCTGGCTTACGCAAATGGACAGCAGAGCTAAATAAGCCGCAGCTTGCCTGCGGCTGAAAATACGGAAGCGCAAATGAATGAAAATATCCATTGCAAATGGATATTTTCATTCAGTAAATGCTATAACTGGATGTTAACGTCCGAAAATGTTCGAGGAGAATCTCCCCATGGCGACAATCATTGAGCAAAGCGAACTTGTTTCACGGGCCCTGGTTTTTTTGTCCGAAAAATGCGCCGAAAATCCGGATGGGGATCTGGCCGCAATGCTTGACGAGGCCGGCATGCGCTTCAATCTCGGCCCCGGGGACGCGGCCTGCCTTGAAAGACTTTTCAGAAAGGAAGTTGTGGAAAGAAAAAAACGGTCCGAAAAATAAAAATTCGAGGACTGCCTTATTTGTTGTGGTTCAGACTTTTTCCGAGAAGATGTCTTTATTGGCAAGTTCCTTTGTGGTTTGAGACCTCGGCCTTCAGGCCGAACAAGCCCGTACCCCGCAATCCCGCAATCTCGGCGGGGTACCAGACTCGGGCGCAAGACGCAAAGCCCCGAAGGGCTTTGCTACCAATTTGGTTGGCGGGCAGGAGGCTTGTTGCGGCAAAATATTTTTTCCATGAGCCGGTTTTGCGGATCGCGTTATTCCGTGATATTTCTGCTTCACCGCGCAAACATCCCAAACTCTCACGGAGATTCGCATGGAAGGAAAGGAAAAAATCGGCTGGATCGGCACAGGCGTAATGGGCGTGCCAATGGCAGGGCATCTCATGGATGCCGGCTATGAGCTTGCGGTTTACAATCACAGCAAATCCAAAAGCGGATCCCTGCTTTCCAGGGGCGCCAAATGGGCCTCGTCGCCCGCGGAAGCAGCCGCCAACAGTGATATTGTCTTTTCGATTGTCGGCTATCCAAAGGATGTTGAAGAAATCACGCTTGGCGAAAATGGCTGCCTCAAGACATTAAAAAAAAGCGGCATTTTTTGCGACATGACAACATCCAGCCCCGAGCTTGCCAGGCGAATAGCGGCAAGGGCCGCGGATCTCGGCTGTTGCTCCCTGGACGCTCCCGTTACGGGCGGCGATGTCGGGGCAAGGGACGCCAGCCTGTCCATATTTGTGGGGGGCGATGCCGCCGCATACGAAAAAATCCTCCCCTGCCTTGAATGCATGGGCAAAAAAATACTGCATTGCGGCGGTCCGGGCACAGGGCAGGCCGCAAAGCTGGCCAACCAGATCGCGGTGGCCGGCGTCATGTTCAGCGTCTGCGAATCCCTGCTTTTCGCGCAGGAAGAAGGTCTTGATGTCGCAAAATGGCGCGACCTTGTCTGTTCGGGCGCGGCTGGCAGCATTGCCATGACCACGCTTGGCCTTAGAATGATGAAACTGGATTATTCGCCTGGTTTTTTCGTCGATCACTTTGTCAAGGATCTCGGCCTTTGCCTTGAGGAATGCCGCAAGATGCGCCTTGTCCTGCCTGGCGCGGAACTTGCGGAAGAATTGTACCGCGGAATCCAGGCCAGGGGAGGGGGCAGCAGCGGCACGCAGATCCTGATTTCCGCCCTTGCCGGGCTTTCCGGCAAAAAATGGCGCTCCCATTCATAAACAGCACTTGTCCGGGGCCTGCCCGGCCCCGGATAATGTCAAGATGATCTTGAATCAGGACGGAACGCGGGTTGACCATACTGCCGCGGCAACGTTGCTGCTGCAACTGTTCATGAGCGTGGTTGACGGCACAATCGTGAATATCGCCCTCCCTGTCCTCACGAGGGAGTTTGCGGTTTCCAGTTCTGACGTCATCTGGGTCATTACAATTTACCAGCTGTCCATAACCATGCTCCTGCTTTCCCTGGCCTCGCTTGGGGAAAAAACATCCTATCGCAGGATATTCATTACCGGCGTTGTTGTTTTCACCCTGGCTTCCGCTTTTTGCGGGGCTGCAAGATCTCTTGAAATGCTGGTGGCCGGCCGCGCCATACAGGGCATGGGCTCGGCCTGCATCATGGCCGTCAATCCGGCCCTTGTCAGGCTTGTCTATCCGCGCGCCCTGCTTGGCCGGGGCATGGCCTTCAATGCCATGACAGTGGCCACGGCCACCGCGATTGGCCCAACACTCGCGGGCGCTATCCTCACAATAGCTTCCTGGCACTGGCTTTTCCTGATCAATGTGCCCCTGGGCATGATTTCAATATACATGGCCCAAAAAAGCCTGCCCCCAAATCCGTCCGGGCCGAAAAAGGGCAAATTCGACAAGCTCGGCGCTGTATTCAATGCCATTGTTTTCGGCCTGGTGTTTTACGCGGCGGGGAGTTTTTCAAGACAGGACAATCTTGCGCCAAGCCTTGGGTTGCTGGTTTTGGGCGCGGTTGCGGCCATTTTTTATATTCGCCGCGAAACTTCCAGGCCAATGCCGATTTTCCCGCTGGATCTTTTCCATAATGTAAAATTCACCCTCTCCATAGTTACCTCAATCTGCTCGTTCACGGCCCAGATTGATGGAGAATGAACGGACACTTGCGGGCGGCAAGCTGCTGTTATAAAATTTGTCCCGCGGATATGTTCCGTTAAAAAATAGTAAAAAGGTGTATTATGCCAATAGCAAAATTCCCGATAGGCCCCCTGGGCACAAACAGCTATGTAGCCAATATCACATCCAATGCCTGCGTGATCGACGTGGGCGGCGAGCCGGAAGAAATACTCGCCTATGTTGATGAAAAAAAGCTCACAGTTACAGCAATCTGCATTACCCACCGCCATTTTGACCATATTTATGGCGTGGCCACGCTTGCCCGCGAGACCGGCGCTCCTGTCTATATCTCGCAAGGCGATGACGTGCTTGCGGACAATGAAGCCGGCAAGGGCGGCATCTGGGGCCTGCCGCCGGTTCCCGAATTTGACGCAGAGCCCCTGTTTCCTGGCAAGACCAGCTTCGCGGACATGGAATGCATGGTCCTTGAAACACCCGGGCATACTCCCGGGGGCGTTTCCCTGTATTTTCCTGAACTCAAGGCCGTTTTCAGCGGTGATTCCCTTTTTTACCGTTCAATAGGACGCACCGATTTCCCAATGGGCGATTCCGCCCAGCTGCTCAAGTCCGTGCGCCAGGTGCTTTTTACCCTGCCGGATGATGTGAAGGTCTATCCTGGGCACGGGCCGGAAACTTCGGTCGGTTTCGAGCGCAGGAACAATCCCTTTGCAGGGGATTTTGTCGCTTGAAAGAAGTCCTGATCCTGAAATGCTCACCCAGGGCAGGCGGCGTAAGCGATGCCCTGGCGGACTTTTTCAGGGCAGGAGCTGGGGATTTTCCATGCATGGAAATTGCCCTGCGCGAAAAAAGGATCGTGCCCTGCCAGAATTGCGGGGCCTGCGCGCCCTTTCCGCATTGCTGCCCCCTGGATGCGCTGGACGACTGCCGGGAGATTTTTGACGCCCTGGAAGATGCCCCCCTGGCGCTTTTTGCCACGCCTATCTATTTTTATGCCATGCCGGCGCATTTCAAGGCTTTTATCGATCGGGGACAGATGTTTTGG
>VSMX01000148.1 GCA_009773975.1 Desulfovibrio sp.
TATTTAATAATTTTATTCCATGTTATCAAATAGTTATATTGAATAAGGGTAGCTTTTACCCCTAAAAACAACCCCTAAAATTTGTGGATAGACATGGGCTTTAAGGGACATTCCTGGACTAAAAATAAAGCCGCAATTTCTGGAAACAGAAAGCGCGGCTATCATGCAAACTGATCAAAAAAGATAGGATGGCAATGCGTGCAAGGCGGGCAAAAAGCTATCTTGAGAAATCGTAAATATCTGGAAAACCTGTCAAGCGAAAAAATGGCGCTTTTTATAATTCATAAAATATATGTCTGTTCTTTGTGGGTTTTCATTGGACTCGCGCCAAAATCCCTGTTCCATTTTTAATTAAAATCCCATGATAGGCTTGCGGAATACCACCCAATCAAAATTGGAGGATTCCGTATGCGCCGCCATAATTCCATTTCCAAAATCCAAACCAAGGCCCAGGACAGTCATCTGACTCTGGATGCTTTCGTAAGCCAGATTTATCTCCCAAATATCAAAGTCAGAAAACGAAGCTGGCAGATTGACGAGCGTATTGCCCGCCAATACCTTTCGCCGGTTTTCGGACATCGCGTATTGTCAGAAATAAACCGATGCGAGGTTGAGGACTGGCTTAACAGCCTTCTGGAAAGCGGGCTTGCCCCATCTTCCTGCAATCGCTTTCTGGCCGTGTTCAAGACGATCTGCTCTTTCGCTGAAACGCGGGGCTTTCTTGAGTCGGGCAAGTCGCCGTGCAATGGCGTATCTTCCTTCAAGATTCACAAACAAAGGGAACGCTATCTGTCACAGGACGAAGCCCGGCGCCTAATGGAGCGGCTTGAGCAAAGCGACCGTCCCGAAGCTCTGGCCTTGCGGCTGCTGTTGCTCACCGGAGCGAGGAAAAATGAAATCCTCAAAGCCCGCTGGGAAAATGTGAATCTTGAGCAAAGACTGCTCACTGTGCCCTTGTCAAAATCCGGAAAGCCACGCCACATAGTCCTTTCAGACGCTGCAATAGCCGTTATCAAGTCAATTCCCCAAAAGGCAGGCATCCCCTGGCTTTTTCCCGGCCATGCCGAGGGCAAGCCGCTTTCGGATGTGTATCTTTTCTGGAAAAAATTGCGTGCTGAACTCGGCCTGAAAGATGTGCGGGTCCATGACCTGCGGCACACTTTCGCCAGCTTTCTCGTCAATTCCGGCCATTCCCTCTACGAAGTGCAGAAAATGCTCGGCCACGCGGACCCGCGCACAACAATGCGATATGCGCATCTTGGCCAGGCGTCGCTGCTGGCGGCAGCGGAATTTGTCGGAAACTTTTTAGCTACAAATGAGGATTTGGATTTAGGCAAAACTTGCCCTTACAGGCAGAATTTACCCAACCAGCGGATATTGAGTAGGAAAAATGCGCATGGCTTGAGGGTGCAACCGGGAAAAACTTGTTTATCCGTGAATGGTTAAAAAAATGACGCCATAGCGCTCTTGCATGGACAAATTTGGCCAAAAATGGGCATTTTCGGACATATTTGGATGGCTCATTGTCAGACACACTGACAATGAAGCCCCTACCAAAGCGGATTTTTTGGTTAAAATCCATGCAAAAATCCTGCCATTCAAAGAAAAAGAAAAGCTTTATAGATTTAGATTTAACCATATATTTCAACAAGATATATAAAAATATTTCCAATTTCGCATTACCATTCTTCATCAGTGTGTCTGATGGCTAGCGAACTTCGTGGCGCGCAAAATGCTGTTCAGGCTTACCCCAAAGCATTTTCTCGTTAATAAATTTGGAGGAATCCGATGTCTTTGGTTGTCAGTCACAATCTTATGGCAGCGAACACTGCCCGAAATTTGAATACCCATTATGGGCGTTTAGCAACCTCAACTCAACGTTTAAGCAGCGGCTTGAGAATAAATGGAGCGGCTGATGACGCCGCAGGGCTTGCCATTCGGGAACTTATGCGGGCGGATGTTGCCGCGCTTCATCAAGGCGTGAGAAACGCCAATGACGCAATTTCCCTTATACAAACAGCAGATGGTGCGTTGAGCATTATAGATGAAAAGTTGATCCGCATGAAGGAACTTGCAGAACAGGCAGCTACTGGTACGTATAATTCCACGCAAAGGCTGATGATCGATTCTGAATTTAAGGCAATGGCAAGCGAGATTGACAGGATTGCCAATGCGACTGATTTTAATGGGCTTAAACTTCTCGACGGCTCTTTAAACGGCAAGCATGAGGGGAGTGGGATGAATCCAGCAGGAGCTATGAAAATACATTTCGGCACTGCCAATGATTCAGCCGAGGATTATTATTATATTGATATTCCTCCGGCCACAGTGGAAGGATTAGGATTAGTTGATTACAAACATTCAGAATTAGTTGAAACACTTCCAATCACTTATCCGCCTACTGCCTTACTTGATCCATTCAAAACGGTTAATGCTATATTTAATACATCATTTTCAGCAATTGATCCAGCAACAGGAAATTTTGATATTAAAATCAATATGGAGACAACCATCGAAGACGGAAAGGTCATTAAAATGCGTGCGTTTGATGAAGCTGGATTTGAATTAGATGCAAGCGATATATATGTTCGTGCAGACACACTTAATGTGCGGTATTTAAATCAGCAAGGTATTATTACAGGACCAATAAGAAATTTGGTAGGAGGAGGAGCACATGTTGTAAACCAGTATAGCAATGCTACAGATTATATAGTGATATCAACAAATTTTCATATCACCAATTCCTTGAATCCACACTTCTCAATTAATCTTGGTATAAATCACTTTGGTGATAGTGATGGAAAAATATTAGACTTAAATATTGACGGAAATACTGTTAGTTATAGAACTGATCAAGACGCTCTCTTACATACGTTTAATTTTAATCGAACATGGTATGATGATAGAAGTATTGGAAATGTGATGTCAAATATGACCTATAATAAACATATTGATTCAGAAAAAGCCATATATTCTGATATTAAAACTCAAGAGGAAGCGCAAAATATGCTCGTAAGGCTTGAGGATGCAATTGTGCAAAAAGATAAAATTCGTGCCCATCTTGGTGCCATTCAAAACCGCCTCGAAAACACCGTTTCAAATCTAACAATCCAGGCCGAAAACCTTCAAGCCTCGGAATCCCGCATTTCCGATGTAGATGTGGCCACGGAAATGACAAATTTCGTCCGCAATCAAATTCTCACGCAATCGGCTGTAGCAATGTTATCGCAAGCCAACACCTTACCGCAAATGGCCATGCAGTTGATAGGTGGATGATTTTATCGACTTTGCCATTCGTTACATCCTGTGTCTGCGCGTATGCTGTGCGGAAATATTTTCAATTTTTTGCCATAATTGTAAATAGTTGGAGTTGCGTTGCAAGTCCCTGTCGCCGGCATAGCCAAAAGCATAATTCATTGTGCGCTCGGCGTATGCGGGCCAGTTGCGCCGTTTTTCCATACCTGTCCTGATTGATGGGGCGCAGTCCCTGATTGCGGCAAGCACGGCTTCAGGCGAATGGCCGTTGGCCCGCATCCGCAGGGCAATCATGGCGTCAACCCGGGAAAAATCCTCAACGGTAATGTGTCCTCGAATATTCTCATAATGGGCAAAATAGGCCGCTTGCGGACTTGTCTGGACGGTCGGCACAAATACTGACTTTTGTCGTTGCCTCATTTTTGCCTGGAATGCCTGTTCCAGTTTTCTGGCTTCCACAATGGCTTTTTTGCAAATCTGCTGAACCGCGAAGCGAAGGAGCGCAAGGGGATATGCGCCATTGGGCTGCCTGTGTTTGGGCTTGAAATTCCCAAAGCCCGGAGCGCGGTGGGGATGGATTGCGCCGGATAATTTGGGGTCGCCATATTCCCTGTTAAGCATGGTCGCAAGCTGATTTGCGATTTGCCTGTCGAAATCGCCGCCAAACTTGGGAATGGTCAAAACGCACTGGAAATTGTGGGGCGAGCTTTCAATAATGACCGCCGGCTTGTAGCCGTCTTTCTGAAGCCTGACCACATTTTCGGGGCTTATATCGTCAATCAGGATATGGTGCTTGTCCTCTGACAATGGCGTGTAATAAATATTTTCTCCGCGTTTTTGCAGCTTCAGGATTTCGGGCATTTTCCTGACAAGCTCATCCGGCGTAAAGCCCATGCTCTGGCCGTCTTTCTTGTCCAAAATGAACACTTTCCGGCTTCCATCCTCGTCCATTTTGATGGCTGTCACCCGATAGCGGTCGGCGTTGACCGCCTTTGCGTACTCCAGAAACGCCTTTGCCTGCGGGCTTTGAGCGGCTTGCGGGGCTGGGGGCGCGGTGTGTCTTGATTTTTCAGGATTTATTGCCAGAATAGCCGCCAGATTCTTGCCTCGCCGCAACAGCCACTGGTTGAATTTGGGCCTGATGAATGACGGGCGCTTTTCAACCTGCTCATTATGGAATACCTTTCTTTCGTCCTTTTGCTGGATTTTCAGGCAATAACGCGCAATGGGCACAAGAGCAGGATGTTTTTTGCCAATATTGCCCAACTTTACTTGCCTTTCCAATTTTTGCCGTGCCTGTAATTCCTCCCATTCTTCCCGTTCTTTGGCAGCATTTTCCTTTTTTCGCTTTGCCAGTTCTTGTGTTGCAGCCCTGAAGATTTGCAAGTCCGGGGCAATCGTCTGGCTGAGCGGCTCCGGCTTTATCTCCGGCATGGTGGCATCGTAATTTCCGGCCACAAATTCTCCCAGCCTTTTGACCAGCTTGCCCATGCTGAATGAGCGGTCAACAGATGATGCCTTTATAGCCGTTTGGCCAACCCAGATTATCGCGCCGGAGCCTTTTTTCTCAAAACGCAAGCCGACTTTCTTCAAGCCCTCATGAAGCTCGTCCCATGACCTCGCGTTTTTGATGATTTCATGCCCGCATTCCTGGGCAATCCTCTGCGCGGATTTTTCGCCGGTCGCCATTTCAAATTCAACAGCCTTTGGGGATGGCTTTGGTTCACTGTCAGAAATTCTTTTAGCAATCTCACCTTCCTCGGTTACGACATACGGAGAATTTTCCAGCGGCTTCCATCCCTGCATTTTTTCAATCATGGCCCGGGCTTTATGCGCTTGCCTGATGTCAAAACCGTTATTGGTTCTCACCACTTTCAGCGTTTCGGGATGCACTCGATTTACC
>VSMX01000149.1 GCA_009773975.1 Desulfovibrio sp.
TGGGGGGAGGGTTTCCTGAAGATTATGCTGATATAATTTCCGCTAATCCCATTCTTGAATTATTTTCAAGATATGCTTCCAGGAATATGCCAATATATGCGGAATGTGGCGGACTGATTATTTTGGCAAACAGGCTTCATATAAATAACACATGCTTCAGGATGGCCAAAGTTTTCTCTCTTTCAGTGCATTGGCATTCAAAACCTCAAGGCCTTGGCTATGTTGAAGCAACTGTAAAAGCTGAAAATCCATTTTTCAAATTGGCCACAGTTGTACGAGGCCATGAGTTTCATTACTCGTCCTGCACATTTGAAAAAATGGAATCAAATTGGGCGCTGGAATTGAACAGGGGAAAAGGTATCTGTAAACTGGAAAGCAATGGAATCACCAGAAGAATTGACGGCTTGCTAAAAGGCAATGTCTGGGCTTCATATATGCATATTTTTGCGCCCGCTGTTCCTGATTGGGCCCCGTCTTTTGCATCGGCATGCAAAAAATTTGCGAAAGACAAATCAACCGCCAATTGATGCCATTTGACTGTTTATAATTGATATATTTTTCTTTTTAAGCATTAATTCGGAACCCAGCGGCTTTTTATGGCATGCCTGGCGAATCACTTTTGCAATATTGTCATCTGTTATTTTGGAATTCCTCAACAACCCTTTCAGGGCATATTCCTTGTCTGCAAACAAACATGTGCGCAAGGCCCCTCTGGCCGTAATGGGCAGGCGATTGCATCTTTCGCAAAAAAGATTGCTCATGGCGGAAATAAATCCCACTCTGCCCTTCCATTTCTGTACCTCATACATTTTGGCAGGCCCGGAAAACGATTCGCTTGTTTTATCCTTGTTTACAACCGGCAAAAGATTGGCTTGTCGGGAAGCTTTTTGGAATATTTCATTAGCTGAGAGAAACAGATTTTCATTCCAGAGAGTATTTCTACCAAGCGGCATGAATTCTATAAAACGAATATCCACAGGCAAAACTTTGGCCATTTGAAGAAACTGATCCAATTGCAAGTCGGTTATTCCCCGAATAGCAACCGCATTGATTTTTATCTTGAATCCCATTGCAAGCGCAGATTCCATATTGGATAAAACTGTGCCCAAATCGTTTTTACCGGTCAAGTTTGCAAATGTTTTAGAATCAAGACTATCCAAAGAGATATTGAGAGACGAAAGACCGATATTTTTCAGCACAGGAAGGCAGGGCCCAATAAGGGAAGCATTTGTTGTAATGCTAAGCGCTATTTCCGGGAATTTTGATCTCAATGTTTCCAGAAAGCCAGAAAGATCCTTTCTGATAAATGGCTCTCCACCAGTTATTCGCACCTTGCCTATTCCCAATTGGCTTGCAATGCCTACAAGCCGGAGCATTTCATCATAGCGCAGGATATCTTTGTGGGAAATATATTTTTTGCTGAACTTGTCCCTGCAGTACAAACAATGAAAATTGCAGCGATCAGTTACTGACAGGCGTAGATAACTGGCCATTCGTCCATGGCTGTCACATAAGCTCATATTTTTTTCGTATTTTTTATTGGACAAAAATTATATACATTCTTAAAGCTACATACAACATTGAGATAAAATCACTCTGCCGCGCAATAATGATTCGCCCAATCAAGTCGTAAAGTTGCCATAGTACAGACGTTTTTGTCGGTCAAAAATCCAATTCAGGATATTGGTTAGATTCAAATGATAAATGAAAAAATATTTTCAATCAAGGAAAGCTTATGAACATAGGGAATTATACCTTTAATGAGTTCCGTCAATTGGCGGAAAACTTTCATGGCTACGCTGCCCCGGGGCTTTTGGTAGGTGGATATATGGTGGAAAAAGCCAGGAAAGAGTTGCCAAAAGGAACCCTTTTTGAATCTGTGGTTGAATCTGCCAAATGTCTTCCAGATGCTGTGCAGCTTCTGACGCCCTGCAGCATAGGCAATCAGAGATTGAAAATTTTAAATCTTGGGCGCTATGCTCTGTCCCTATTTGACAAATATTCCGGCAATGGCGTTCGTGTAAGCCTGGATGCCAAAAAGATGTCAGCGTGGCCCGAATTATATGCATGGTTTTTTAAAAAGAAACCAAAACGGGAGCAGGACAGCGCAAGGCTTGAAACCGAAATTGAAAATGCCGGAGATTCCTTTTGCGTGATTACGCCAATCGCAATACAGAAACGTTTCATAGGCCATACGCCAATGCATTCCATAGGGCTTTGTCCAGTTTGTGGCGAGGCTTACCCACGGGAAGATGGTGAGATATGCAGAGGCTGCCAGGGTGAAGCCCCATACCAGATAATCGGCTCTCACCAAAATGGGGATACAATTTTCAAAAATCCGGTGCGCCTGTTGCCGGTGGAAAAAGCTGTGGGCCAAAAAGTCGCCCATGATATGACAAGAATCGAGCCAGGACAATTCAAGGGGCCCGAATTCAAGGAAGGGCACAGGATTTCTCCGGGCGACTTATGCCGTCTCCAATCAATGGGAAGGTTTAATATAGCCGTCAGGACGCATGATGAAGCCGAATGTGGAGACAGACTGGTTCATGAAAATATATGCGCGACAACCTTTGCCAAATACATGGCTGGTAATGGCATTACATATAAATTGCCTCCTTCCGAGGGGAAAATTGATTTCATTGCGGAAAAAAACGGGCTGTTTCATGTAAACAAAAAACTTTTATTACGTTTTAATCTCATTCCCATGGTAATGGCTGCTTGCAGAAATAATTTTGATAAGGTGAAAATTGGCGACCGTCTTGCCGGCACAAGAGCCATTCCTCTATTTTTGCCCAAAGAAATATTCGAACAGGCAATAGAGATCCTCAAGGAAGAGGCAATGTTTGAAATTCTTCCGTTGCGCCATGCGAAAACGGGTATCCTTGTTACTGGCACGGAAGTTTTCAAAGGCTTGATCGAAGACAAGTTTATCCCGATTATATCTTCAAAAGTCAAATATCTCGAATGTGATGTAATCATGGAAAAGGTCGTTCCTGATGATAAAAATGCGATCACATCAGCTGTGGAAGAAATGAAGCAGTCCGGTATCGATCTTTTGATTACAACAGGCGGTCTATCAGTCGACCCGGATGATATAACCAGACAAACGCTTATGGAATGTGGCCTGGAAAATATTGTTCACGGTATTCCTGTTTTACCCGGCACCATGAGCCTGGTCGGTAAAATTAAAAATGGACAGGAAACAATTGATGTATTGGGTGTGCCAGCTTGTGCACTTTATTTTAAAACTACATTTTTTGATCTTGTTCTGCCCAGAATTTTGGCGGGCCTAAGTTTTGAACGTCTTGATGCAGCGAATATGGCGGAAGGTGGTTATTGTTTGGCATGCAAGACTTGCACATGGCCAAAATGCGGCTTTTGCAAATAGATTTGTTTCCTGCATGAGCGACAAAATGCAGATTCAAATATTCAATAAAAATTTCACAAAAAAATCCAGGAATTAAAAAGCACTGGGGGTTCCCCATGGAACCCCCGGCGGGCATTTCAGAGTTGAAGAGGCAAACTCTGAAAAATATGGCAAGGAATTTGGGTCTTATTGAATGAGTTTTTCAGAATACTCCATCAATCAGCTTGAGTGCGGATAAATGTAGGAATCTGAAATTCTTCATCATCAAAGGTAAAATCATCCTGTCCAGGCGTATGGGGCCGGGACATTTTGAAAGAATCATAGGGTGAATAATGAGATTTGCCCCCCATGGGATCATTATATAATGGCCCATGCCCTACTGCCCTTCTGCTTGGCCTGGCCAAAGGAATATCCCCAGTCGGGGAAATTTCTCTGGCTACCGGTTCTTTTTGTGGGCGAGAAGATGGTGCCTTGAAAGCAGCATCCTTGATATTATCAAATTGGGTGACTACTGCTTTGGATGTCTCTACTTCTTCAGAAAGTGGCTCAATACCGGTTGCGATAACGGTTACCTGCAATTCATCACCCATGCTTTTATCTGAAACAACACCAAAAATAATATTTATATCTTCTTTGGCCGCTTCCTTGATCATACTGCCAATTTCGGAAATTTCGTCTATTGTGATATCTTCATTGGCAGTAATATTGTAGAGAATGGCTTTGGCGCTTTCCAGGGAGGCATCTTCCAACAGAGGACTGACAATAGCTTCATGGGCAGCTTCGCGTGCCCTGTTTTCACCGGAAGCCTTGCCAATACCCATTATTGCCAAGCCCATTTCCCCCATGGTTGTCCGAACATCCGCAAAATCCAGATTAATTACGCCTTCCCTCATTATAACGTCGGAAATACCCCTTACGGCATTCAACAGGACTTCATTTGCTTTTTGAAGCATGGATGCGAATGAGGCCTTTTTTTGCGCGATACTGTTTAACCTGTCATTGGGAACAATAATTAACGAATCTACAAATTTTTTGAACTCTTCTATGCCTGCTTCTGCAAGGCGCTGCTTTTTTGTCCCTTCAAATGTAAAAGGTTTTGTAACCACCCCCACGGTGAGGGCGCCCATTTCCTTGGCAATAGAGGCAATAACAGGCGCGGCGCCGGTTCCGGTTCCACCACCCATGCCTGCTGTGATGAATACCATATCGGTATCCTCGCCTATCGCGTCACGGATTGCATTTTGGCTTTCAATTGCGGAATTACGCCCAATTTCAGGATTGGCGCCAGCTCCCAGACCACGGGTCAGCTTTTCGCCAAGCTGGATTTTTACGGGCGCATTGATGCTGTTCAATGCCTGCAAATCAGTATTGGCGCAAATAAACTGTATCCCCACAAGATCGGAAGATATCATTTTCTGAACGGCATTTCCTCCGCCACCTCCAACACCTACCACCTTGATTTTGGCATTGCTGGCCAGTGAAGTTGTATCAATATCGTCAATTATGGACTGCATCATGACCCTCTCCTATCAGTATGGCAATTTCCAGAGCCCGCCTTTAAATACCATGGAAATTACAACTAGAATACCTCTGAAAACCACTTCTTCATTCGTTCAATTAGTCCAACAAAAATTTGTGTATCATCATGGGTGGTGAATTTTTTTTGACCCGAGAGCTCTTTTTCCATGCCGTAGCGCAAAAGGCCAACGGCAGTTGCGTATGAAGGGCTATTCACCATATCTTTCAATCCTTCAACATTGCGGTGGGCGCCTATTC
>VSMX01000015.1:0-2720 GCA_009773975.1 Desulfovibrio sp.
GTTTGATATAAAATGATTCAATAAATTCAGTTAGTTATTATTGATAATTATTCCTGATACTTAGCTGAATATAGTTGTGTTGCGATTTTGCAACATATTTGAATGCTTTTTGGATTTGATACAGGCACTTTGTGAAAAAAGATTTTTTATAATTATTAGGCGCGTTTATTTGATTATCGGAAATTCTTCAATAAAAGATGTTGCAAAATTGCACTGATAAAAAAATCGGAAAAGTATTGTCTGGTGTTTTATGTTGCAAAATTGCACCATAGAATGCCGCGTAGGGGCAGCATTTGAATATCAGAGTAAAAAATAACAAAAAATGTCAATGATATAAGTGGACTAATAAAACTGGCACAAGCTATGCAACTAATAGCGCAGATTGCCGGAATGCATTCCGTGAGTGGCAGTCGGGGGTTTTTATGAATTGTTATAATTGCGGATCAAATTTGGCCGCGGATTTATTTCAAACAGGAGAGGTTTGATAATGAGCGCAGTTACAGAATGCTCCTGCCGTTCGCCGCAGGAAGAAAGAATCAAAAACCAGATTGCAGGTAACGAAAATGCTTTCCGTCATACGCATGAGCGTGTGTTCAGGTTGCTGGAGCGTTTTGAAGGCCAGAAACCGCGCATAGATATTGAGCGCGCTCTTTATTTCACCCAGTCCATGAAAGAAACGGAAGGCCAGCCACTTGTGCTTCGCTGGGCCAAGGCTCTTATGCACATTGCCAAAAATATTTCCGTCTGCGTCCAGGAGGACCAGCTTCTGCTTGGCCGCGCCGGCTGCGACGGTCGTTATGGCATCCTTTATCCCGAGCTTGACGGTGATTTTCTGGATATCGCGGTGCGCGATCTGCCCACCCGCAAGACATCGCCGGCAACCATTACGCCGGAAGACGCAAAACGCGTCATCGAGGAGATTGCCCCCTACTGGAAAGGTAAAACCTATCACGAAGCCCTGAATGCCGCCCTTCCGCCGGAAGTGCACAAGCTCACCTATGATGACCCCAAGGGCCTGATTTCCCGTTTTATCGTCAACGAAACTTCCTCGTTCCGCTCCTCGATCCAGTGGGTGCATGACTATGGCAAAATTTTGCAGCGCGGTTTCAATGGCATCAAGAAAGAAGCTGAAGAAAAGCTGGCTGCTCTTGACCCGCTTTCCGCAAAGGAAGATCGCGAAAAGCGTCCTTTCCTCGAAGCCGTGATCATTGTCTGCGATGCAATCGTGCTCTGGGCCAAACGCCATGCCACGCTTGCCCGCGAAATGGCCGAAAAGGAAAAGGATCCCAAACGCAAGGCCGAACTTTTGCGTATGGCCGCCAATGCCGAGCGCGTGCCAGGCGAACCGGCCCGCGATTTCTGGGAAGCCTGCCAGAGCCAGTGGTTCACCCAGATGTTCTCGCGTATCGAACAGAAGACGGGCACAACCATCTCCAACGGCCGCATGGATCAGTACTTCTATCCTTTCTACAAGAAAGATCTCGAAGAAGGCAAGATCACCCCGAAAGAAGCTACCGAGCTTATGGAATGCATGTGGGTCGGCATGGCCGAATTTATTGATATGTACATCTCCCCCACTGGCGGCGCTTTCAACGAAGGCTATGCCCACTGGGAGGCAGTAACCGTTGGTGGCCAGACTCCGGACGGACGCGATGCTTCCAACGATTTGACCTATCTCATTCTCAAATCCAAGCGTGAATTTCCGCTGCACTATCCGGATCTTGCTGCCCGCATCCATTCCCGCGCTCCCGAACGCTATCTTTGGGACGTGGCCGAAACCATCAAGGACGGCACCGGTTTCCCCAAGCTTATCAATGACGAAGAGGTCGTGCCCCTTTATGTTTCCAAGGGCGCGACATTCGAAGAAGCCCTGGATTACGCCGTATCCGGCTGCACGGAAGCACGCATGCCAAACCGCGACACCTATACCTCCGGCGGCGCCTACATCAACTTTGCGGCTGCCGTGGAAATGGTGCTTCGCAATGGCCGGATGAAGAAATATGGCGATCAGGTTCTTGGCGTTGAAACTGGCGACCCGCGTGAATTCAAGACCTGGGAAGAATTCTGGAATGCTTATGTAAAACAGCATGAGCTTTTCCTGAAAACAGCCTTTACCCAGCAATACCTGATCAACAAGCTGCGCGCAGAGCATTTTGCCCAGCCCATGGGCTCGGCCATGCACGATTTGTGCATGAAATACTGCATCGACCTGCACCAGGAACAGATTCCGGAAGGCATTAACCTGGGTTATTTTGAATACATGGGCCTCGGAACAGTTGTGGATTCCCTTTCCGCAATCAAAAAATACGTTTTCGAGGAAAAGAAGCTGACCATGGATCAGCTGATCAAGGCCATTGATGCCAACTTTGAGGGTTATGAGGATGTGCAGGCCCTGCTTCGTTCCGCGCCCTGCTATGGCAACAACGATGAATACGCGGATTCCATTGGCCGTGAGATTGATCGCATTTCTGTTGAATATGGCGGCAAATACTCCATGCGCGATCTGGGCATTCACAATGACGTTCGTTATGTGCCCTTTACCTCTCATGTACCTTTTGGCAAGGTGGTAAGTGCCACCCCCAATGGCAGAACAGAAGGCTTCCCGCTTTCCGATGGCTCTTCCGCCTCGCATGGCGCGGATGTGAACGGCCCAACAGCCGTGCTGCTTTCCAACTACAATACCAAGAACATGGGCATGCGCGACCGTGCTGCCAGAATGC
>VSMX01000015.1:2730-23817 GCA_009773975.1 Desulfovibrio sp.
ATCAAGTTCACGCCCAAATGCCTGGAAGGCGATTCGGGGACAGAAAAGCTGGTTTCCTTTATCCGCACTTTCTGCGACCTCAAGCTCTGGCATGTGCAGTTCAACGTGCTCAACAAGGAAACACTGCTCGCGGCCCAGAAGGATCCGGAAAAATATCGCAACCTGATTGTCCGCATCGCGGGCTACAGCGCCTATTTTGTGGATTTGTCCCCGGATTTGCAGAATGACCTGATTGCTCGCACAGAGCATGAAAGCTGCTGATATTCACTGATATGCTGGAGGAAAGCCGCAAGGCTTTCCCATGAATCCCGCCAGGACCAGACGAAATTTCGCCCTGGCTCTGGCGGGTTTTCTGGCAGGGACGGATAACCTTGCCCTGATGATTTTTTCCATGAAAATTTGTATGACAATGGCTGACAAGGAGGGGGCTGTGGCCGATTATGACGATGACAGCCAGGATTTGGCGCGCGAAGGGGTTGTGTTCAATATTCAGAAATATTCCGTGCATGATGGACCAGGCATCAGGACAATAGTTTTCCTGAAAGGCTGTCCCCTTCATTGCCGCTGGTGCAGTAATCCTGAATCCCAGAATCCTGTTCCGGAACTGGCCTGGAATGAGGGACGCTGCATTGGCCTTTCCAAATGTGGCCACTGTATCGAAGTCTGCCCCAATGGCGCGCTTTTGGCCGGAGATAACGACTACCCCGTGCTGGACCGGTCAAAATGCGGCGAATGCCCGCATCTCTGCGCTGCTGCCTGTCCCTCCCAGGGACTGATTGTTTATGGCAAAAAGCGCACAGTAGGCGATATCCTCGACCATGTGGAGCAGGACATGGCCTTTTATGCCCGCTCTGGCGGAGGAATGACGCTATCCGGCGGCGAGCCCCTGCATGATCGCGAATTTTCCACAGCCCTGCTAAGGCAGGCTCGCAAAAGAAGGATGAAAACGGCAATCGAGAGCTGCGGCATGGTTCCGGAAGAAAATATCCGTTCCGCGGCGCCCTATCTTACCAATGTGCTTTTTGATATAAAGCATCCCGATACAAAAACCCACGCCACTCAAACCGGGGCGGGAAATGATCGCATTCTGGCCAATTTTCATCTTCTGGCCACAGAATATCCGAATCTGCCCATGCTTGCCAGGACTCCGATTATTCCTGGAGTCAACGACAATGTGGATGCAATCATGGCCATAGCCGAGATGATTCGACCCTATGAGCAGGTGAGGTATGAGCTTTTGCCTTATCACAGGCTGGGCACGCAAAAATATTATTTTTTGCATCGCGATCCGCCAATGGGTGAAATCAGCCTGGACAGCAAAGTCATGCCGCGTCTCCATTCCCTGATCAAACAAATACTTGGTGACAGAGCGCAGTTGCCGCATTGACGGAGTGCCTGGCGCAAAGGATTGAACATGGCCGACTGCCTCAGCCAGCTGCTTGGGCATTATGCGAAATTTATCCTGGATTCTCTTTCGGATGGGGTATTCATTTCCGATGTGGCGGGAAAGACCATCTACATCAACAGGATGTATGAACAGCTTACGGGAATCAGGCAAAAGGATGTGCAAGGCAAAAATGTGCGTCTTCTGCTTCAGGAGGGCGTCTTCGATCATATCCTGAATCCGGAAATCGTGCGCACACGGGAACCAGTAACCCATACCCAGCAATTAGGCAATGGCACAAGGCTTGTGCTTTCCGGTTATCCTGTTTTTGATGAAGAAGGCACCTTGCGCCTGGTGGTGACTTTTGCCCGCGATGTAACACGTCTTGCAAGTCTGCAGAGCCAGGTCGATGCCCAGCATCAGCTCATAGACCAGATCAGCGGCCATCTGGCCCATATTGACCATGAGAATAATCGCCAGGAGCCAGTATTTGCCGGCGAAGCCATGCGCAAGACAATGGAATTGACCAGGCGTTTTGCGGATACGGACGCGACTGTGCTTATTCTGGGCGAAACAGGGGTGGGCAAGGATGTTTTTGGCCGATACCTTCACAGCATCTCGGCCAGAAAAGACAAGATCATGCTCAAGGTTGACTGTGGCGGCCTTGCCGAAAGCCTTGCAGAATCCGAACTTTTCGGCTATCAGCCCGGCGCGTTTACCGGCGCTTCTTCCAAAGGCAAGACAGGTTATTTTGAAATTGCGGATGGTAGCACAATCTTTCTTGATGAGATTGGCGAATTGCCTCTTTCCATGCAGACCAGGCTTTTGCGAGTGCTTCAGGATGGGGAAATTGTGCGCGTTGGTTCTTCCAAACCGCGCAAAATAGATGTTCGTGTTATCGCGGCCACCAATCGCGATCTCGCCAAATGCGTGGAGGATGGGACATTCAGGCGCGACCTTTTCTACAGGCTGAATGTCGCAACACTCCGCATACCTCCGCTAAGGGAAAGACCCGAGGATATATTGCCCCTTGCTGAGCATTATCTCAAGGAATATACGGCAAAATACCATAAATCCATGGCTTTCATGGATGTTACGCTTGACCTTTTGCTGGCCTGGCACTGGCCCGGCAATGTGCGGGAATTGCAGAACATGATTCACAGCCTTGTTATTACCCAGAAAGGACCGCTGATAACTCCGGATGATTTGCCCATCCAGATTTCGCCGCGCAAGACAACTCCGTGCAGTGAGGAAATCCTGGCCCCGCGCCATTCACTAAAAGAAATTGTGGCCGAAATGGAGAGGGATTTTTTGCGCAAGGCTGTTGAGGCGCATGGTTCCGTGCAAAAAGTGGCTGAATTATACAAGGTCAACAGAAGCACAATCTTCCGAAAACTGAGAATGCCGGAAAATTGGTAGCAATGCCCATCTGGTTTTTGCTTTTTGCGCCTGCATCTGGCACCTGGCCCTGGAGTTCGGGGCGCGAGCTTATGGCCTTCAAGTCGGCTTTAGGATGAAAAATTATTTGTTGGCCGGTTTTTGCTTGCGCCGAAAATGCCTGTAGTTCAGGCCATAACGATTCATCCGCAGGGAAAGCACCCGTTCAGTCATTCCCAGGGCCAGCGCGGCCTTTCCAATATGCCCCATGCTCGTTTCCAGGGCTGCCTCTATACTGGCTTTTTCCACCTCTTCCATTTTATTTTTCAGATTGCCTGTAGCCTGCCAATGGTTTTCCGCCGAGCCTTGATGTGTTTGTCCCGTTCCCCGCAACGCTTCAGGCAAGTGCGCGGGGAGAACCACATTTCCCGAGCCAAGCAGGATGACAGCGCGCGCCATTGCGTTTTGAAGCTCACGGATGTTGCCCGGCCATTGATAGCGCTGAAGCATATCCATTGCAGCCAGGCTAAGGTGGGGACGTTTGCGTTCGGCAAGTCTGGCTTCCCGCCGCAAAAAATGGTCGGCAAGCGAGGGAAGGTCTTCAAGCCTTTCCCGCAGGGGAGGAAGATAAATTGGGAAAACATTAAGCCTGTAGAACAGATCGCGCCGAAACGTTCCAGTCTCCACCATTTTTTCTAGATTACGATTTGTGGCCGCAATCACGCGCACATCAACGTGCAGGGTATGCATCCCTCCCAGGCGCTCGAAGGCATGTTCCTGCAGAACGCGCAAAAGTTTGGCCTGAACAAGCAGACTAAGTTCTCCTACCTCATCCAGGAAAAGAGTACCCCCGTTGGCGAGCTCAAAACGACCCTTTCGGGTCTGGGACGCGCCGGTAAAAGCGCCCCTTTCATGCCCGAAAAGCTCGCTTTCAATCAGATTTTCTGGCAGGGCCGCGCAGTTCAGGGAAATAAAGGGGCCAGACTGGCGGCCGCTGGCCTCGTGTATGGCCCTTGCTGCTAGTTCCTTGCCTGTGCCGGATTCCCCCTGCAGGAAAACATTGGCCTGAGTTGGCGCAACCTGGGCTATCTGGGCATATACCTGGCGCATGCATTCGCTATAGCCAACAAAGCCGTGCTGGCGCGTATCGTGTGAGCCGGACTGCGGCAATCCTGTCTGGCCGTCAAGCGCTGCCGGGGCAAGCATGGTGGCAATAATCTGCAAGAGACGCAATTCATTTTCCAGATTGGGTGCATCGGCAAGAAGCTTGTCCGCGGAAAGAGCCCCGACTGTTTCCCCATCAAGCCTTATCGGCACGCAAATGAAGGAAACAGCTTCCCGATCAAGATTTCTGGAACGGGTCCGATTGAGAAAAAGCGGTTCCCTGGCCACATCCGAAATGCACATGGCCTTGCCGCTTTCGATTACCTTTCCTGTAACGCCCTCGCCGGGCAAATATTCGCCCCTGCGCATTTCGGCTGCCTTGAGGCCGTATGCCGCGCGAATCCGGATTTTTTTGTCCGATGGGTCAACCAGGGTAATGGCGCCTCGCATCATGCCCAGGCGGGTTGCCATCAAGGCCAGCGCGCGGTTGAGAATCTCCTCGACGCCGCTTGCATTTTCCAGCATTAGCGCAAGTTCGTGGAGCAGGGAAATCTGATCCTGGCAAGTTGTCATGGAAGTTGGCACATCCATATCATCAATCATGTTCTGAATGAAAAGCCCCGGATCTGATAGATCCGGGGCAGATTTTTCAAATGCCGCAAGGCATCATGAGTTTCAGGTCCTTGTCATTCGCTGAAATGGTGGGTTTCCTTTTTCACGCTCAGGGCGATTCTCCAGAGCAGGGAAAGCACCAGGGCCCCAACTGCATAAACCCCAAGGGCAACCATGCATTCCTTGAATGTTGGCATATAGGGTGTAAATGCCTCAAACATATTGGGCGTGAAACCGCCGATAAGCAGGCCAAGTCCCTTATCTATCCAGGTGGCAGCCACAAGCATGATCAAGGCTATGGGCAGGAGCCGGCTTGTTCTCAGCTGCGGTGGAATGAGAATAACCAGGCAGCCAACTGCCATTACGACAGCGGCCCACATCCAGTAGCTCACCCATGCCAGATGGCCGCCGTGCCCGGCAAACAGGAAGGTAATTGGTTCCATGTGGCCGGGGATATTGCTGTAGTAGGCTGTGAAGAGTTCAAGCAGGTAGAAGAAGACATTTATGCACATGGCGTATGTGATAATTGTCGCCAGGGTCTTGATGGCGTCCCGGCCGGGATCGAAACCTGTGAGCCTGCGCACGATAAAGAGCAGGAGGAGCAGGATTGCCGGTCCCGAGCAGAAAGCCGAGGAAAGGAAGCGGGCAGCCATGATGGCGGTCAGCCAGTAATGGCGTCCGGGTATGCCGGCATACAGGAAAGCCGTAACCGTATGGATGGAGAAGGCCCACAGGATTGAGAGGTAAATGAGGGGCTTGATCCATTTGGGCGGTTCCGCGTCGCGCAGTTCGGCTTCGAGTGTTACCCAGCCTATTACGATGTTCAGCAAAAGATAGCCAATCAGCACAATCATGTCATAGAACATGACCGAATTTGGCGTGGGATAGAGCAGGACATTGAGCATCCTCTGGGGCTGGCCAAGGTCAACCACGATAAAGAGGGCGCACATGATAACGGCCGCGACAGCCATGAATTCACCAAAAATGATCATCTTCTTGAATTTCACATAGTGGTGAAAATAGGCCGGCAAAACCAGCATGACGGCCGAAGCCGCGACGCCGACGAAATATGTGAACTGCGAAATGTAGAGGCCCCAGGAAACATCGCGGCTCATGCCGGTAATGCCCAGGCCGTTCAGCAGCTGGTCAATATAGACAATGCCGCAGACACAGATCACTGCGCACAGAAAGAGCAGCCATAAATAGTAGCTGACGGATGCTTTGAGTAACTTTTCAACCATGGCCTGTCTCCCTATATGAGGTAATATACGCCAGGCTGTGTGCCAAGGCTCGGTTTGCGGCGAATGCTGAAGCGCGCGGCAAGCGCCTGGCGAACATTGGAATTCGGATCCTCAAGATCGCCAAACAGAATTGCGCCCCGGGCAGCTTCCACACAGGCCGGCAGTTTTCCTTCCGCCAGCCTTTCCACGCAGAAATTGCATTTTTCCACTACGCCAATCATGCGGGTCGGGAAATCCGGATTGGGCACCGGATTGGAAAGATAATTGCGCGGATCGACAAAATTGAACGAGCGGGCGCCGTAGGGGCAGCCGGCCATGCAGAAACGGCAGCCTATGCAGCGGTGGTAGTCCATTGCAACAATGCCGTCCTCCATCTTGTAGGTCGCCTGGGTCGGACACACGCGCACACAGGGCGGATTCGTGCAATGGTTGCAAAGCAGGAGATAGGGTTTTGAACGCGTTGCCGTGTTCAGGTGGGCATTCATTTCATCGGGGAAAACATGTTCAAAGGTATCTGTCCAGATCCATTTGACATTCCTGTCATCGTGGATGTCCGGTATATTGTGGGCCTTCTGGCAGGCTTCTATACAGGGCGCATAATCCGCTTCGGTGCGAAAACGCCTGGTGTCGATGACCATGGCCCAGCGTTTTGCCGTAAGCATTCCATCTCTTTTCACATAACGGCCTGGCGCTATCTGGGCTTCGGCCGCTCCTGCCGCCGCCAATCCCGAGGCAAGGGCCATTGCCGAAAAGCCGGCAATTTTGAGAAAGTGTCTTCTGCTAGTTTTCATTACTTGCCCTCCGTGGGAATAATGTGGCAAGTCCAGCAATAGGGATAGACGCTGTTGGCCACATGGCACTTTTCGCAAAATTCCGCATAGTTGTTATGACATTTCATGCAGGTGTTCTGCAGGCTGATAGCGAATTTCTTCCCTGTGAGAGCCGAGACATATTCGCGGTTTTCCTCGCGCAAGGCCTGGTCGCGCCATTCGTTGAGCAGGCGCATGTGGTTCGCGCGCATGAATTCGGTATCTTCAATACAGGTTTTTTCATTGGTGGGCAAAACCACGCCTGTATTTGTGTAATCCTTGCCAATCCAGCTCGTCCAGAAAGGAGAGCTGAATATGGCCACAAAGATGACAATGCCCAGGATGACTGCTTTGGCGTTATACATCTATCGGCCCTCCCCCTCGGTTGCCTGGCCTTCTGTGGTTTCGCCTTCTTCCTGAGGCATGGCTTCTTCCGGCAGATCCTCCTGCCGCAGATTCATGGTGCGGGGCTGTTCGCCCTTCATCACCAGCGCATTGCCTACAAGCTCGTGCAGGCCGCTGATTGTGCAGCCCGGCGCCCAGTAATCGGCAAGCGGCGGAAGGGTTGCGCGGTCAATGGCACATACGCAGGCCATGTGGTTTACTCCATATTTTTGCTGCACATAACGCAGGGCATTGCCGCGCGGCATGCCGCTCCTCATGCGCAGTTCCATGATTTCTTCCGTGTTCAGGCCAGAACCAGCGCCACAGCAGAAAGTCTGTTCCCGAATTGTGTTTTCGGGCATTTCCACAAAGTTTTCGCAAACATGGCGCAAAATGTAGCGTGGCTCTTCCAGAAGGCCCATGCCGCGCGCCGGGTTGCAGCTGTCATGCCAGGTTGTTACCAGATTCGCATTGCGCTTCGGATTGAGCTTGAGCTTGTCGTGGTAAATCAGGTCGGCTGTAAATTCTGCAATGTGGACCATCTTTGTGGATTTGGCCACATCAAAAACAGTGCCCGTAACAGGCGAAACAGGCACGGTCATATTGGCGGGCGAGGGGCCGTTATAGGTATCCATATACTGGTTGATAACGCGCCACATATGGCCGCATTCTCCGCCAAGAATCCATTTGACGTTCAGGCGCTCGGCCTCGGCATACATTTTGGCATTGAGCTTCTTGGCCATGTTGAAGGAAACGAAGGAGCCGAAGTTCCCGCCTTCCGAGGCATACGTCGAGAAAGTGTAATCCAGGTCGAGTTCGTGGAAGAGCAGCAAATAACCCATAAAGGTATAGATGCCCGGTTCGGCAAAGACATCGCCCGACGGGGTGATGAACAGGATTTCAGCGTTTTTCTTGTTGAAAGGCGTCTTTGGCCGGATGCCGGTAACCGTTTCGCAGTCATCGGCCAGCATTTCCACGATTTCGACAAAGGAATGTGGCTGGATGCCCAGATGGTTGCCGGTAAAACTGCAGTTCTTGACCGGGTCCATGATCCAGTGCAGGCCCAGGCCAACTTCATGCAGCAACTCGCGCACGATCATCGTGATTTCGGCCGTGTCGATGCCGTAGGGGCAATAAAGCGAGCAGCGGCGGCATTCCGTGCACTGGTAGGCATAATAGAAAAGTTCCTTGACAATATCCATGCTCCAGCTTCTTGCGCCAACGCGTCGGCCAAGTATCTTGCCCAGCATGGTGTAATCGCGCCTGTAAAGCGAACGAAGAAGTTCGGCGCGCAAAACCGGCATATTCTTTGGATCGTTGGTGCCGAGGAAAAACTGGCACTTGTCCGCGCAGGCGCCGCAGCGCACGCAGATATCCATGAACAGCTTAAGGGAACGGTGCTTCTCCAGCCTGTCTGCAAAGGCATCACAAAGGATTTTTTCCCAGTCCTCTGGGAGATTCCAGTTTTCTCCCGATGGATCCCATTCATGGGGATGGGGCATGTGCAGAAGCTCCATGGTATCCACCTTTGCGGGATAGCAGTAGCTTCCGGGGATGAACTCGGGCTTGGTGTCAAACCAGTCCCTGGCCGGGAAGGGCGGGCGGCTGGCTATGAGCATTTGCGGCGTTGGTAATTTTGCCATGATTGCGCCTCCTTACTCAGCGGCCTTGTCAAGTGGCTTGTCAAGAGGCAACCCGGCTTCGGCCATGGCCTCGCGATAGGTGTCCTCATATTCCTTGTATGTGAAATACTGCTTTGGCGGATTCCAGGGATTTATATGGCGTATTCTTCTCGAATTGTTGGCCATGTTGCGTGTGGGGCTGAAAAAGATGCCCGGCATGTGCGCAAGCTTGGAAAACGGAAAAACAATCAGAAGCGTGCAGACCAGCGTAAGGTGCACAAAGAACATTTCGTTGATGCCCTGGGCGGAGATGGGTGCGAAATGCGTAAGCCCCATCAGGTAGATCTTGACCTGCGAAATTTCCGTCTTGTCGAAATAACGCAGGCATATGCCGGAGGCAACTATGCCAAGCAGGAGCCAGAGCGGAAAATAATCGTTGAACAAGGAAATATAGCGCAGTTTCCGGCTACAGACCCGGCGCAGGAAAAGATAAACCAGGCAGACAAGGGCGAGCCCTCCCGTCCAGTAAAAACGTGGGGAGCCAACCTGCATGATTCCGTCAACAGCCTCGATCCAGGTGATTGGGGCTGGCACGGGCTCAAGAAAGAAGCGGAAATGGCGGATAATGACCACCAAAACGGAATAGTGGAAAATCAGCGCGAAGCACCAAAGCCATTTGGAGGAATAATAAATTGAGCGCGGACCGTTGGTCACGCTGCTTTCCTCGTAAATTTCCGCGCTTGTGTTGCGGAACAGGGAGCGGAAAAGGAACACTTCCACAAACATGCGCTTGATTACTCCCCAGGTGGTGCTTGGGCAGTCAATCTTGTTCTGTTTGATAAATGAAAGGGATTGTTCCTGTCCCCCTGTTGTCGGGATGCAGAAAGGCACTGGCGATTTGGCCCAATATACCATTCGCCAGATCATGCCGATGATGAATACCAGAACTGCCGCATACGGCAAGACCACGCCAAAGATCGGCGCAAGTCCCGCACCGGTCAGTATCCAGGCAATGGCCGCGATGAGCAGGACAAGGACTAATGACGAGAACATTCCCTACCTCGCTTGACATTGGTTAAAACCGGGAGCAAGAACCTTGCCCCATCCCTGTTATATGGCATTGCGGCCGGAAAATTCACATTCGGCCGCTTCGCTCTCCTGTTCTGTTTCATTCATTTGCGCTGCCACCATTTCACCCATCGCCAGCACAGCGTTGGCCTGATTTCATTGGGAAAACCTCTGTTATTCATCGGGCACTGGCGAGCCTTCAAGCTTCTGCGCCCAGCGGGCAAGCTGGGCATACTGGTTTTTGATTTCCCTTATCCGGGATTCGGCCAGGGTTTCCCTGGCCCGCATATAGATGTCAAAAGCAAGCAGGGCCACTGTGTCCAGCCTGGATTCACATTCCAGATACTCGGAAAGCAAATTTGCCTTGCGCATTGCCGGCAATGCAGTCTTGCGCAAAATCGGCTTCATTACATACAAAACGCCAAGGCTTTTGCTGGGTTCACCTTTTTGCACGGCCCTCAATTTTACAAAACGCTCTATGGCGCCGGCCACCTTGTCTGTTTCGATATCCTCTCCGATTATCGCGTCAAACAAAATGTCGGCCGCTTCCCTTGTCATGTGCGCAACGGGATTTGTGAAAGGATTATTTTTGGTGCGCAGAAAGCCGGTGGTTTCAAGGGGATAGGTTGCAAAAACAGCTTCCACCCAGCCATCGACAGTCTCTTTTTTCAAATCGCGCAGTATAACCAGTGCATTCATGATGATTCGGTAAAAAGCCTTTCAAAAAGTATTTGCGCATTACAAAGTAATTTTCACCATATAATGGGGAAATGCAAAGCGCGTCAAGCCCATTTGAGAGAAAAAAACGGCTGACTGACCGTTAATTGAAAGTGAAAAAAGGCGCGAGATAATGTGGACAAGAAAACTGGCTGAAATGCGGGGCATTTCAGCCAGCGCGATTATATATGTTACATATGTTACATTTCTGCCGGGCTCTGGCTGATCCACCCCAGAGCCTTGTCATGAATCAGGATATGCCGGTTCAGCCACATACGCATGATGTCCAGAAACTTGTCCATCGCTTCCTTGGAAAAACGCGAATGGTGAAGATGGGATTCCATGCGCGGCACAACCTTGTCCCTGAAAATTCTATGCTGGACAAGATGCCTTTTTATATCCCTGTAAGCAATTTCGCGCATGAATTGTTCTTCTCTGTCAAAATGCTTGATTGTATACATGCGCAGGTACTTTATGCCTTCCTCGGCCGCCCATTGCGTGCGGTTGGGTTGCTGGTTGGCGATGAAAAGGCGCCTGACTATGCGGAACAGTTCCTGATGATCGGAATCGATTCCCTCAACGCCAATTCCGTATTCCTCTTTCCATTCGATATTGGTTTCACTGATGAGTTCGTGCATTTTCATATCGCCTCAATTTGCTAAACTGCTGAATAACAACTTTTGAGATGGATCAAGGCTTCGGCCAATGAAAATTTTCACCCCCCCACGCCTCGAATGCATGTTTCGAATCCATCCTGGAAAATTTTCCAATCTTTGCCACGATTTCCTGATCAGCCGGCAGAAAGCACATCCCCGCTGCCTGATCAGGCGTCAGCCAGGCAATTTCCTGGCCCTCGCGCGGCTGCGGCTCGTCAATCCACTGGGGCACAATAAAAAAGTGCAGCCGTACAATAAAACCTTCTTCTGCATAAACATGTTCGCGGCAGAATAAATAGTTTCCTTTCAGGGGCTTTATCCCCAATTCCTCTTCAAGTTCACGACAAAGGGCATCAAAAGGAGACTCCCCCTTGCGGATTTTTCCACCGGGAAATTCCCAAAAGCCGGCCATCGGTTTGCCGGATGGTCTTTTTGCTGCAAGGAATTTATTTTGACTTAAAATTATACCGGCCGCAACCTCCAGAACCGGAAAATTAAACATTTTCCAGACTCTGTTTTTGGGCTGCAATTTCGGCCTCAAGTTCGGCCATTTCTTCCATCACGGTTTCAGATTTTTTTCTGCAATCCTCAAAAATGGCCAGCAGTTCGGAAGATTTCGCGGCATCTGCATAAATGTCCGGATCAGCCAGATCCTTTTCCGCGGCGGCTTGCCGTTGTATCAGTTCTTCAAACTGTTTTTCCAGTTTCCCGTATTTTGCCGTAAGCGGTTTGAGCAGGCGATGCAGCGCGTTTCTTCCCTCGGCCTGCTGGCGCTTGAGCTTTTTCTGTTCTTCTCGCGACAGGCCGGAAACCTCTGCGCGCTTTCTTTCATCGATTTCGCCCGCGCGCAAAAGGTCGCGCTGCGAGATGCCGGCCAGGCGGCTTTTGCGGGCCGTATCATAGGCCTGGAAACTCTGGTGGACTGTCAGGCCGGAACTGCCTAGTTCCCAGGCTTCCGCATGGATTTGTGACAAAAGCCAGCGGTCATGGGCCACCAGAAAGACAGTGCCCTCAAAACGCTGCAGAGCCCTGGCAAGCGCCTCGCGGCGTTCAAGATCAACATGGTTGGTGGGCTCGTCAAGCAACAAGAAATTGCAGCGGGCCAGGAACAGGCTGGCAAGCACAAGACGCGCCTTTTCCCCGCCCGAAAGGGTTTCCACGCTCCTGTCAAAATAATTCTGGCCAAGCAGGAAAAGGCCAAGCACGCTCATCAATTCTTCTTCTGTGGTATGCGGGTCCGAAAGCCGGCGAATTTCCGCCATAACGGTGGAAGATCCGTTCAGTGTTTCCATCTGGTGCTGGGCGTAGTAACCCATGCGCAGCTGGGAAGCCGTTGCGATATTTCCGCCGCAGCGGTCCAGACGCCCGGCAAGAATTTTGAGCAGGGTGGATTTTCCCGAACCGTTATGGCCTACAAGCGCAATCCGGTTGCCGCTGTATACCGTAAAGGAGAGTGGAGGCCACATCTGCTTGCCATCGGGAAAATGAAAGGCCAGGTCCGCCGCGGCCAGGGCAATCTTTTCGCAGTGCGGCGCTTTGGGCCAGATAAAATTCAGTTCCTTGCGTTTTGGTTCCGGCCTGTAATCCTCAAGTTCTTTCTCCAGCTTTTTGGCCATTTTCTGGCGGGAGCCTGCCTGTCTGGCTTTGGTGGCCTTGGCGCGAAATCTTTCCACAAAAGCCATCTTGCGCTCAAGTTCGTCCTGAAGGGCTCTGGCCTTCAACTGGCGCTGGGCTTCGTATTCCTCCTGAAGGGAAAGAAACTGGCTGTAATTGGCCTTGCGGGCAACCGGCTTTGAAAGCCCAAGATAAAGAACATGATTGCCGACACGATCCATGAACACACGGTCATGGGCCACGAAGACCAGCGCGCCCTTGAAGTCGAGCAGGAAGTTTTCCAGCCATTCAACAGCTTCCACATCCAGATGATTGGTCGGTTCGTCAAGCAACAGAACATCCGCGCCGGCAGTCAGCACGCGGGCCAGTTTGGCCCTTTCCCGCCAGCCCCCGGAAAGCTGCCCAAGCGGCATCTTCCATTTGACTTCCGAAAATCCGAGCCCGGAAAGCGTCTCCTTTGCGCGTTGTTCGGGATTATAGCCGTATTGCGCTTCAAGCCGGCTTTGTTCTTCCATAAGGCAGCGCAATTCGGATTCATTCCCTTTTCCGTTTGCGGCCTTTTCCCAGCGATGCCAAAAGTCGTTCCAGTCATGCACAACGTCCAGGACATAGTCCATGAGCGGCATTTCAAGCGCGTTTTGCGAAAATTCCTGTTCCACATAACCCAGGCGGCAATCTTTGGGCAGAATTATCCGGCCCGAATCCGGCTCTTCAACGCCGGAAAGCAGGCGCAAAAATGTTGATTTGCCAGTGCCGTTGGGCCCGCACACGCAAAGGCGCTCGCCGGATGCCACCTCCAGCGAAATCTTGCCGAAAATGTCCCGCGCGCCAAATGATTTGGAAAGTTCCTGAACCGTAATTTTCACAACAAATCCTGATTTCTGTAACCGCCAACAGCTTCTTCCATGCCATCCGCAAGCGATATTTGCGGCTTGAAGCCAATTTCTTTTACAATCTTTTTGTCATTGGCAACCCATCCGCCGGCGCGCGCTTCGCGATATTTGTCCGGATTCCAGTTCGGAGGCTTGCTGCCAAAAAACTTGCCGATTTGTCCGGCAAAGCCGCTTATGACCGCGCTCAAGCCCATAATCGGCAATGGAACATTGACAATTGTCAGTTTGTCGCGTCCAAGCGCCTTGCCCATTGCGCGGTAAAAATCGGCAATTTCAAGCGGCGCGCCATCGCTTACATGATAAATGCCCCTGGCTTTTTCATCCGCGCAGCAAAGAATTGCCCTTGCTGCGTCATCCGCATGAATAACCGAAACAGGAAAGCTCCAGCCAGGCACGGCAGCAATCCCGCGCTTTACCCCCCGAAAGACTGGCAAAAGTCCCCTGTCGCCGGATCCATAAATTATCGGCGGTCGCAGAACGACAAGTCTTTCTCCAAAGAAATTGCCCAGGATGCTTTCGCTCATAAGCTTGGACCAGCCGTAGGCGGAAACAGGGCCGGGAATGTCTGTTTCCCCGACGCCAGGCAAGGTTGCGCACGGCCCTGCTGCTGCCAGGCTTGAAACATGGACAACTTTTTCAAGATCCCTTGCCGCAAGCCCGATTTGCCTTGCGGCAGTCGCGTTCCCGGCAAGATAATCCTGGTATCCGTAGCCAAAAAGCAGGGCAGCCATGTGAATCAGGATATCCTGACCTTTCAGGGCTTCCCGCAGTCCCTTGCCGCTTGCAAGGTCTGCGTAGGCAATTTTATGGGGGATATGTTCAACATTTGAAGACTTGCGCGCAATACAGGTAATTTCCGCGCCGGCCTGCTCAAGAAAGGGCAAAAGATGGCTGCCAAGAAATCCTGTCGCGCCTGTAAGGCAGATTTTTTTGCCGTAAACATCGCTCATGGCCGAATATCCTGGCGGTAAATGCGATATCTTTTCTGGATGACGCCGCCAAAATCCTCGATGAGGTCACAAATGGCATTGTTGTCCTCAAGCACCCAGGAACCTTCAACCCATTCGAGATCCGGCCTTTTGCGGGCGGTTTTCAGCAGATAATCAAAAAGCAGAAGCGGCAGGCCAAGCAGGCGATATTCCGGTTTGATGCCAAAAAGCATGATTCGGTAGCCACGTCTAATTTGCTGTCGGCTTTGCCACCAGTGCCAGATGGTTGAAAGACCAAGCCTGCCCCTGAGTCTTTTCAACAGCGGGTTGAGATCAGGCAGGGCTACCATGCCAGCGGCAGGCTCATCCCCATGAAAGAAAAGCACAAAAAATTCGGGATCGACAATGCCTTTCAGCTCATGAACAAGCTCGTCGGCCTCCTCTTTGGACAAGGGCGAAAAGCCCCAGTTATTCGCCCATGAAACACGATAAATTTCCAGCATGGAGCGAATGTCTCCGGCCATTGTGGCTTTGGATGCCGTGCGGAATGAAAAGCGGTTTTCTTCCCGCAGCCTTGCCACATCTTCCGCCAGCCACTCGGGCGGCGAGAGTTTTTCGCGTTCAATCAGGTAGGCGAACAGATCCTGTTCCTTGAAAAGCGGATATGTTTCCAGAAGTCTGGGATACCATGGCGGATTCCAGGGCATCATCAGGACAGGCGGATATTCAAAACCGCTCACCAACATCCCGCAGGTATAATTTGTGGAAGGATTGAGCGGCCCGCGCATGAATTTCATGCCTTGTTCCAGATGCCAGGAGCGCGCGCGATCCAGAAGCGCATGGGCTATTTCCCTGTCGTCCACGCATTCAAAAAAACCGAATGCCCCACATTTCTCATGAGCGTATGAATTGAATTTTTCATCAATGATGGCGGCAATACGGCCTACGGCCTTGCCGTTTTCGCGGGCCAGAAAAAGCTCGCGCCGCGCTGTGCGCCAGAATGGATGCCGGACGCTGTCAAGCAGGCGCATATCCTGGCGGATTAAAGAACCAACCCAGGAAGATTCGGGCGGATAAAGTCTGAAAGGCAGGTTAACAAATTCGCGCAGATCGCGCTTGTCGCGACATGACGATATTTCGAAATTCATTGTGGCAGCTCGATCTTTCCGCAGGCATCGGCAGCAGAAGTGAAGCCGTATTCTTCAAGGGCCGCGGGCAAATTGGCCGCAAGCTCAAAAGCCGCCCGGGGATGCATGAAATTGGCAGTGCCAATTTGCACGGCCTGCGCTCCGCAAAGCAAAAATTCGATTATATCATCCACACAGCATATACCGCCAATGCCAATTACCGGAATGCGCACTGCACTTGCAACCTGCCACACGCAGCGCAGGGCAACCGGCTTGATGGCGGGCCCGGAAAGCCCTCCTACAATATTGGCCAGCATGGGGCGCCTGGTTCTGGCATTCACGGCCATTCCCAAAAGCGTGTTGATGCAGCTTATGCTGTCCGCGCCGGCAGCTTCCACGCTTCTGGCAATTTCACGAATATCGGTTACATTGGGCGATAGCTTGACCATTATATGCTTGTCGGGCGCCATTTCGCGCACCCTGGCCGTTACTTCCGCCGCGAGTTTCGCGTCCTGGCCGAATTGCGCGCCGCCATGCCTGACATTTGGACAGGATACATTGACCTCAAGCGCCGCAATTCCCTCGACTTCGTTGAATATCCCTGCCAGCTCCCCAAATTCCTCCGGGCTTGTGGCATAAAGATTGGCAAGGATCGCGGTTTCGGAAAAAGGAAGCAAGGGCAGCTTTTCATTCAGGAATTTTTCAACACCGTCGTTTTGCAAGCCAATGGCATTGAGCATGCCGGCTGTTGTTTCGGCTATGCGTGGATAAGGATTGCCTTCCCGCGGTAAAAGCGAAATCCCCTTGACCACAATGCCGCCAAGATCCCCAAGATTGCCGAAAGGGGTATATTCCAGGCCGCTACCGAAAGTTCCCGAAGCGGTAAGCACGGGATTTTTCAGGTTCAGGTCCCGGCGCTGTCCACGCAAAGTTACCGACAAATCCATAAATCCTCCGGCAAAACCATCTGACTGGGCCCGGAAAGTTTGGCCTAGTATAAAAAAGCGGCAGGCGGAAAATTGTCGGCTCGCGAATTGGCCTTGCCGCGTATGAAACACAATAAATTAAATAATTATCTTGTCGGCGTCAAAAATCGATCCGTGCCAGCAAGTTTGCAAAAGCCGGCCATCCCGTGTTTTTGTTACGCAGCCGAGGCAGGCGCCAACGCCGCAGGCCATGCGTTTTTCAAGGGAAAGCTGGCAGCGGGACCCGAATTCAAGGGCAAATTTCTGGACCGTTCGCAAAAATGGCTCCGGGCCGCAGGCCAGTGTGAGGCCTTCCTGCTCGGCGCAGTCGCGCATCCGTTCTTGGATTGAAAATATAAAATTGTCCAGGTCGCCTTCCTTGTCCTCGCGGAGGCTATCCACCGGAATATGCTCATTGATGCTGTCCACCGGATAACAGCCCAAAGGCTGCCGATGGCCGAAGAGCATGGTCATGTTCCAAGGTTTGGGATGGCGGTTGACATAGCCGACAAAAGGCGCAATGCCCATGCCTCCCGCCACAATCAGGGTAGGTTTTTCCGTTTCCATGTCAAACCAGTTGCCCAAAGGGCCCCATGCCTCGACATTGTCTCCTGGCGACAAATTGGCCATTCTTTCTGTTCCGCGACCTTTGACCTCAAAAAAGCATATCAGGTGGCGGGTGGTCAGATGGCAAATGCAAAGGGGGCGTCCCCAGGGAATTTCAAGGCCGAATGATTGCGGACGCAACATCAGAAACTGGCCGGGATGCCATTCTGCCCATTGGGGATGGGACAAGCGTAGCGCATAAAATCTTGGCCCGTGCGCCGTCTGTCCAAAGGGAACAAGATCAAGCACGCTGAGCATTTGTGAAATTGGCTGCATGGCGAAATAATAGACATGTTTCAACTTTGGGTCAACAGCCTGCCCGGCCTTTTCAGAATTGCCCAAGATGGTTAAAGTATTTTACGCAAAGGAGATCGGAAAAATGCAATCTTTCGACATGCCGGCCATTTATGGCGCCAGAAGGGAAAAATTGAGACAATCGATGGCGCGCAAAAATCTTGACGCGCTTTTGATAAGCAATGATAAAAATCGCTTCTATCTTTCGGGCTTTGAATTGCATGACCCGCAATTCGACGAAAGCGCCGGGCGCCTGATCATCACCCGGGACGGCAAGGATTGGCTGGCTACGGATAGCCGGTACAAGGAGGCCGCGAAAAAGCTCTGGCCCGAAGACAGAACCCTGATTTATGGCGGGGATGTTGCCAGGGATATAGCGGCCCTGCTGCAAAAACTTGGAGCGCGCATAGGCATCGAGGCGCGGGCGACAAGCCTTTATTTTGGAGCCTGCCTGCAAAACGAGGGGCGAGGGATTTCTCTTGAGCCTGCGGATGGCCTGGTTGAGGAACTCAGGCGCATCAAGGAGCCTTGTGAAATTGCCGCGCTGGAGCATAGCTTCCTGCTAAATCACAAATTGATGCACTGGGTGGAAAACGAAATTGCGGCCGGCCATATGGGAGGTTCAGCCGAGCAGGATTTGAGCTGGCAGATAGAAAAATTTTTCCGGGAAAACGGCGCCCAGGATCTGGCTTTTGCTAATATTGTGGCAACAGGCCGCAACGCGGCCCAGCCGCATGCCGTTCCCGGAACGGATGTCATATCTTCCGGCGCGCCTTTGCTGATAGATGTGGGCTGCCGGGCAATGGATTATTGTTCGGATCAGACCAGGACATTCTGGATAGGGGAAAAGCCGGCCCCTGTCTTTGCCAGAACGCTTGCCCTTGTGCGCGAAGCCCAGGAAAACGCAATGAAAATCATGCGCCCGGGCGTGCCTTGCGCAAAGGTTTACGCGCAAGCCCTGGAAGTTTTTAAAAACGCGGGTGTGGAAAAGGCCTTCAATCATGGCCTCGGACACGGAGTGGGCCTGCAGACGCATGAAGAGCCAAGCCTTTCCCCGCGTTCAACCCAGGCGCTTGAAGCCGGAATGACGGTTACTGTCGAACCTGGCCTCTATTTTCCCGATTGGGGCGGAGTGCGCTGGGAATACACCGTGCTGGTCGAAGAAAACGGAGTGCGAATTTTATAGGTTCTGCCATATTGCGCCAATAGAATTTCAATCTCCTCCTGGCATTTATTGCAGTGCAGACATAAAAATATTGGCTCCCGGCATGGAAGGCGGCATGAAATTGACAGCCTGGGCATCGCCGCTGGCTTCGAGGGCATTTTCAGCCAGATTGCGCAGGGCCGTATAGCTCTGGGCAAGGCTGAGCATATCGGTATCTATTACAAGATCCGCGTTCAGAGGTTCGTCAAAGGCATCGGCAACGCCGGTCAGCCTTTGCAGTTCGCCTCGCCCGGCCCTGGCATAAAGCCCCTTGGGGTCGCGGCGCACAAGCTCGTCCAGGGAACAGCGCACCCAGACTTCGCGGTAATTTGGCAAAATTTCACGATTCACCTGGCGCATCGGCGCGTATGGGGTGATTGCCGTTACAATGCAGAATTTGCCCTGCAGGCAGCAATCCAGTGTGTATTGGCGCATGGCATTGATGTTGCGCATCCGGTCTTCGTATGAAAAGCCATGGAAGCCAAAACGCTTGCGAAAAACATCGCCATCAGTATGCTCTACGTCAAAGCCCTGACCTTCAAGATGCAAACGTAAAATTGATCCAAGTGTGGTTTTGCCGCTGCCAGAAAGGCCCAGCAACCAGATTACAGGCAACATGACAACCTCGCTTTGCCGAATTGCCGCCGGGGGCGGAAATAATTTTCAACAGTTCCACTTTGGTATGCAATAATTGTGCAACGCATTCAAATTGACTGGATGCAGCCTTTCTGTACAGTGGGGCAAAAGCGGTATAAGAATGTCCTCCCAGTGGATAAGCCAAAAATTTTTTTAAAATGAGGATAAGAATGCTGGCAATAGTGGATTATGAAGCCGGCAACCAGACAAGCGTTGCCCGTGCCCTGAAAAGTCTTGGCATTGCCTGTCTGATTACGGATTCTCCCCAAACCCTGGCTTGTGCGGACGGAGTTATCTTTCCCGGAGTTGGCGCGGCCCCGCAGGCAATGCGCAAGCTTGAGGCAAGCGGCATTGGCGATATTCTACGTTCCATTGTGGAAAAAAACATTCCCCTTTTGGGAATTTGCCTTGGCTGCCAGATTTTGCTGGAGGAAAGCGAGGAAGGCCCCTGCAAATGCCTTGGCATTTTGCCCGGAAAAGCGCGCAAATTCCATGACAATCTGCGCCAGGAAGATGGTTCTGCTGCGCCCGTGCCGCACATGGGCTGGAATGGAATACGCAAGGTTGGCCAAAGCCGCATACTCGAAGGCATTGCGGACAATGCCGAATTTTATTTTGTCCACAGCTATTATCCGGAACCGGCGGAAGAAATGGTTCTGGCAACCACTTCCTACGGCCGGAAGTTTTGCGCCATTTATGGCCGGGACGGCCTGTGGGCGGCCCAGTTTCATCCGGAAAAAAGCGGCCGCGCAGGCCTCGGGCTGCTGGCCAATTTCAATGCCTGGTGTGAGGGAAAAAGATAATGCTTTCAAAACGCATAATTCCCTGCCTCGATGTCCGCGACGGCAGGCTGACCAAGGGTGTCAAGTTCGCGGGCAATGAGGATATCGGCGATCCTGTTGCGACTGCCAGGCGCTATTATGAAGAAGGCGCGGATGAAATCGTTTTTTATGACATCACTGCCTCGGCTGAAGGCAGGGGCATTTTTCTGGATGTTGTGGAAAAGGTGGCTTCGGAAATATTTATTCCTTTCAGCGTTGGCGGCGGCATCTCCAGTGTTGCCGCGATGAGGGAAGTGCTGTTGGCTGGCGCTGAAAAAGTTTCGGTGAACTCCGCTGCCGTGCTCAAGCCGGAACTGATTTCCATGGGCGCGGATGCCTTCGGCTCGCAGGCCATTGTGATTGGCATGGATGTGCTTGCCGTGCCAAAATCGCAAAACATACCCAGCGGGTATGAAATTGTCATCAATGGCGGCCGCAAGAAAACCGGCCTCGATGCGCTTTCCTGGGCGCTGCAATGTCAGCGTCTTGGCGCCGGGGAAATTTGCGTCAATTCAATAGATGCCGACGGCACCAAAAACGGTTATGAACTTGTAATAACTTCCATGATTGCCGATGCCGTCAATATTCCCGTCATCGCCTCCGGTGGTTGCGGCAAGCCCGAACATATTTATGACGCATTTACAAAAGGCCATGCCCAGGCGGCCATTGTCGCTTCCATCGTCCATTTTGGAGAATACAGCATAATGGACTGCAAGCGTTATCTCGACCAGCTTGGCGTCAAGGCCAGAATGACATGGTAGGCGTGGCGGAAAAATTGCCGGAAGCGCTGCGCGATTTTTTGCGAGATGCCGGACCGCTTTGCGTGGCCTTTTCCGGCGGTTTGGACAGCAGATTCCTTTGTCATGCGGCCCTGCTTTGCCATTGTGATATTCTGGCTGTACATGCCAGCGGCCCACATATCCTGGCAAATGAAACGGCCTATGTCCGGGCCTTTGCCAAAAAATGCGGCTTGCCCCTGGAAATTGTCGAGTATGACCCGTTGAAAAACGAAATAGTTGGGCAA
>VSMX01000150.1:0-4475 GCA_009773975.1 Desulfovibrio sp.
TACCCCTAAAATAAACCCCTAAAATTTATGGATGGTTGTGGCCCTGGTTGGTTGTGGCTGGATGGATGCTTAAAAAGCGAAAAGTGAAAATTTTTCATTGCACGGATTTTGCAGATATGGCAACATATCCACAAAATCAGCAACTTTTACCTATTGAATGATTGTCAAAAATATCGGAATAAAAAAATTTTTCGGTGATTATGGCAATTTTTTACGGTGGTTACGATGAATCATATCATTCCGACAAAATTCAGAGCTATCTTTGACTGCGCAAGCACGGTTTTTGCTCTCTCTCTCTCTCTCTCTCTCTCTCTAAACCTTACGGCAGGAAACGCTGTAAATTTAATATGTCCCGCCCCTCTGGCCACGCCTGCGGGCTTTTGGCCTTTGCCTTTTGCGGGGGGTGGTCATGAGCACTATCAATAACAACCTCATGGCCGCGAATGTGGCCAATAATCTCAATGCCCACTATGGACGCCTTGTGACTTCTGTTCAGAGGCTTTCATCCGGTTTGCGCATAAACTCGTCAGCCGACGACGCGGCAGGATTGGCAATCAGGGAATTGATGCGGGCTGATGTCGCGGCTCTCAATCAGGGCGTGAGAAACGCCAATGACGCGATTTCCATGCTTCAGGTGGCGGACGGAGCTCTTGCCATAATTGATGAAAAACTGATCCGCATGAAGGAACTGGCCGAACAGGCCGCCACCGGCACCTACAACTCAACGCAAAGATTGATAATTGATTCCGAATACCAGGCCATGGCGGATGAAATTGACCGCATAGCCAGAGCCACGAATTTTAATGGCATCCATCTGCTGGATGGCTCCCTTTCCGGCAAGCACAATGGCGCCGGGCTTCAGGCCCAGGGAGCTATGAAGATTCATTTCGGCTCCGCTAATGACTCCGCGGAAGACTATTATTATGTGGCAATAGGGGATTGCACAGCTGTGGCGTTGGGAGTTGGGGCCGGCGCAACACAAAGCGGCCAGCAGATAACGTATATCAAGGTGGAAAAACAGGAGACCACCCAGGCCACCATTACCTTGTCGGAGAAAGTTGATGTTTTTGTGGGGCCGGATGGCCGTGATTATTACAAGGTCGGCGATATCTATTGCCAGTATGTCAGCGACCCCTACCGATACCAGGTGACCGACGAGGCCTTCATAGCGCAATTTACCAGGAAACAGCATGAAATAAGAACCACCATAAATTATGTGGGCTATGAAGATCCAAATACCGGCATAGAATATTACCTCGGCAATGGCAGCTACACCAGCGACCCATATGATCCGGTGGGCAAACGCTTGGACGCCGCCAACCCCGATCACGCGGACATCCTGAACCGCCTCGTAAGATCTCCCGGCAACAAAACCTTGCGAGTTGATATTAATTGGAAAGTCTGGAGCGATCCCCAGGGACTGCGCTACTACAGTTATGACAATGGCGCCACCTTCGTGGCCGACACGTCCAAGCCGTCCACCGGAGTTCTTGATAAAAACAACGCCGCCGACGCGGCTGTTATAAACAATTTTGATGTTGTTCTGGGCGAATACGCGCCAAGTTTGCCGCCCGTCGATGTGGTATATATGGAATGGAAAGATCCGCAAACCAAAAAAATATATTACAGCAAGGACGGTGTGACTTTCGTATCAAATATGAATGATCCCCTTAGTGCCCTTGACCCGACAAAGGACAAAGCCATCCTGGACAGATTGGAAATGTCCCTGAGCTACACATTTACCAATGTGACATACAATACTTATTTCAACCCAACAACTGGACAGCGATATTATACGACTGATAATATAACATGGCTGCTGAGGCCCACTGATCCGTCCGCCGGATCGCTCAATATAAACAACAGCGCCGACGCGCTTGTCATAGCCAATTTGCAGCCTTTCGCGGACAATATCTCCTATGCCATGACATGCGCGGTTTACCAGGATCCATCCGATAACAACAAGCGCTATTATTCTTGGGATTACGGCAGAACATATTTTTCCGATCTTACAGATCCAAGTGGCTCTTCATTCGCGGCCGACGATCCGGCCTATGCCGGCCTTGTGGCAAATTTTAATAAAATATCATCAACTGTAACGGTAAATCAGGCGTTCACCACATATTATGATGAAATCACATTAACCAAATACTATTCCATCGATGGCGGCAAATCATTTTATTTGGATCCCCAAAATCCATCGACATTTGTCGATCCCGCCAGCGGAAACAACGCGGCCATTTTGGGGCGCCTCAAGATATATCCACGGGAACAAACATTCAGCACACATTTTTATCACTATATTGACCCAGTTACTGGCAAAAGCTATTATACTCCGGATAACAGGAATACGTTTTATGACAGATCGGATCTGAAAACCCCTGTCTTAAGCGCGTCAAACCCCACTGACAAGGATGTCATAGATCGCCTGCAGGGAGATCAGCAAGGCTGGGTCCATATGGAATATGCGGACTCATTCCCCGAGCTTTCGGTTTATACCTATAACGGAAGATATTATTATAGCGCCGATGGCGGCCAGACATTCGCAATATCGGCAAGCGATCCCTATAGGCGCCATCTTGATCCCAGCAAGCCCGCGGATAAAACCATATTGGACTCTCTAAAGCCGGTCATGACCACAAAAACGACCGTGGAATATATCAAACAAGTGACGGACAACGGAGAGGTGGCTGGGGACGGAGCCGTCATATCCACCCAGGAGTCGGCGCAAAAGGCCCTCGCGGCCATAGACCGCGCCATTGTTTCAAAAGACAAAATCCGCGCCCACCTCGGCGCCCTGCAAAACCGCTTGGAGAACACCATAACCAACCTCAATATCCAGGCTGAAAACATGCAGAACGCGGAATCGCGCATTTCCGACGCCGATGTCGCCAATGAAATGACCACTTTTGTCCGAAATCAAATCTTGACCCAATCGGCTGTCGCCATGCTTGGGCAGGCAAACAGTTATCCCCATATGCTGATGGGTTTGATTAACGGATAACGCAAATTGCCATTTTTGACTACGCTGAATATTCAGCGCAATCTTGAGCTTTGCCTTACGCCTGCCCTGTCTGGCGCGTACTCAATATTGCGCCACAATCCAAGATAGCGGGCATTTTTCTGCAAGTCCCTGTCGCCAGCATATCCAAAGGCGTAATTCATGGTTCTTTCGGCATACGCGGGCCAGTTGCGCCTTTTTTCCATTCCTGTTCTGATACTTGGGGCGCAATCCCTGATAGCGGCAAGCACGGCTTCGGGGGAATGGCCGTTGGCCCGCATCCTCAAGGCAATCATGGCGTCAACGCGGGAAAAATCCTCAATAGTCAAATGGGCGCGGATATTTTCATAATGGGCGAAATAGGCCGTTTGCGGACTTGTCTGGACGGATGGCGCAAATACTGTCTTTTGCCGTTGCTTCATTTTTGCCATAAATGCCTGTTCCAGTTTTCTGGCTTCTACAAGAGCCTTTTTGCAAATCTGCTGAACCGCAAAACGAAGCAGTGATAAGGGGTATGAGCCGTCTTTCTGCCTGTGCTTCGGCTTGCGGTTTGCAAAGCCTGGGGCGCGGTGCGGATGGATTGCACCGGATAATTTAGGGTCGCCGTATTTATTGTTAAGCATGGCCGCAAGCTGGTTGGCGATTTGCCTGTCAAACTCGCCGCCAAACTTGGGAATGGTCAAAATGCACTGGAAATTGCGTGGCGAGCTTTCAATAATTGCGGCTGGCTTGTAGCCGTCTTTTTGCAGTCTGACAACATTTTCAGGGCTTACATCATCAATCAGGATATGGTGCTTGTCCTCGGATAAGGGCGTATAATAGATATTCTCGCCGCGCTTTTGCAACTTCAGGATTTCCGGCATTTTCTGGATTAGCTCTTCCGGCGTAAAGGCCATACTCTGGCCGTCTTTCTTGTCCAGAATGAATACCTTGCGGCTTCCGTCCTCGTCCATTTTGATGGCCGTTACCCTGTAGCGGTCGGCATTGACAGCCTTTGCGTATTCCAGAAACGCTTTTGCCTGGGGGATTTGAGCGGCTGGCGGGGATTGCGGCAGGGGCGGGGCGGTGGGTCTTTTTTCTTCAATCGTTTGTTGCGCCAGAACAGCCGCCAGATTTTTGCCTCGCCGCATAAGCCACTGGTTGAATTTGGGCCTGATGAATGACGGGCGCTTCTCAACCTGTTCATCATGGAATGCCTTTCTTTCGTCCTTTTGCTGGATTTTCAGGCAATAACGCGCAATGGGCACAAGAACAGGATGCTTTTTGGCAATGTTACCCAGCTTTACCTGTTTTTCCAGCTTTTGCCGTGTCTGAAATTCTTCCCATTCCTCCAGCTCTTTGGCGGCGTTTTCCTTTTTGCGTTTCGCAAGTTCATCTGTGGCGGCCCTGAATACCTGTAAGTCAGGGGCAATAGCCTGATTTAGCGGCTCTGGCTCAAGTTTTGGGATGACGGGATCATACTCTCCGGGAACAA
>VSMX01000150.1:4485-5096 GCA_009773975.1 Desulfovibrio sp.
TGACGCTTTTATCGCAGTTTCGCCTACCCAGATTATCGCGCCGGAGCCTTTTTTCTCAAAACGCAAGCCGATTTTCTTCAAGCTTTCGTGCAGCTCCTCCCATGACGTCGCGTTTTTGATGATGTCATGCCCGCGTTCCTGGGCAATTCTCTGCGCGGATTTTTCGCCGGTCGCCATTTCAAATTCAACTGCCTTTGGAGACGGCTTTGGTTCATGGTCTGTAATTCTTTGGGCAATTTCGCCTTCCTCGGTTACGATATACGGAGAATTTTCCAGCGGCTTCCATCCCTGCATTTTTTCAATCATGGCCCGGTCTTTGTGCGCCTGCCTGATGTCAAAACCGTTATTGGTTCTCACCACTTTCAGCGTTTCGGGATGCACTCGATTTACCGCTATATGCACATGATAATTTCTGGTGTCGTTGTGCAGCCCGTAAATTGCCTGATGTCCTTCCAGACCCATTTCCTTGAGAAAAAATGCCACAAGCTCGTCAACCTGCTTTGGCGTCGGCTGCTCTCCCTCCGGCCATGAGAATACGTAATGGTTGACCGGCATTCTGCTGCGCACGGAATCTCTCGCAAGGCAAATCATCTCAAGTTTTTGCGCAACAT
>VSMX01000151.1 GCA_009773975.1 Desulfovibrio sp.
AATGAAAGCTTTAGCCAAATTCCTTGGTCATGCACATGATGGCAAGGTTACTGCCTGGAAAAAAGGACAGTGGCCAAGCGCGGAAGATATCACGATAATTCATGATAAATTGGGGTTTAATTATCGTTGGCTTTTGCTTGGCGAGGGAGAACCCCTGGCAAAAGATCCAACTGCCCAAGAAATTACGAATTTTGCGGAACTGAAAAGGGAAAATGATCTTTTAAAGGCCGAATTATCGGAAGAAATATCTTTCAGCCGCAAGTTGTCCAAGCAGAACGCGGAATTATACGATAAATGCAGGGCGCTTGAAGAAAAACTCTCTTTTCTGGAAGAAACGAAGCTTGGTGCGCCATTGCCGACAGATGCCCCTGGTTCACAAGCGGGGAAGAACTTGAACATGCTCAATGACGAGTCAAAAAAACAATAGGACAAAGACATGGAATTATGAGAACTCAACACAATTCCGCCCCGATGCCGTCGATATTCTTCTTGACGGTGATATCCTTTGCGTCAACGTGGGCACGGGCGGCATTTTTTTCAAGCTCACGGACAGGGCCAAGCAGTCTCTCAAGAAGTTGCCTGCCAGCTGGTGAAAGGAGCTTTTGCCTGGCTTCATTATCGCCGCGCGCATGGATTATTGGTCCAGTCAGACTGCGAAGCTTCGGATAATGGTTATTTTGCATCTTTTCCTTCTGTGGTTTGTGGTTTGGTTTGTCCCGTTGATTGGAGAAATACCCTAAATAAACCAGAAAAATCAAGTTTATTTCAAGGGAAAAATGGAACAAAGCTATGGAATGGTCACAACAGTTTGAAATATTGCATAAAATTATTTCACAACGGTTGTCTGAACAAGGTAAAAAAGGAACAATGAAAAATGCTTCCGCTTTCCTTGGCATACCTGAACATAAATATCAGGCATGGAAAGGCGGTCAAAGACCTGTTACCGAAGATTTGAGGATGTTGGCCCAGGAATTTGAATTTAATCCTGACTGGCTCCTTATAGGTAAAGGCAAGCCCGTGCAGCCGCGTAAAAACGATCCTTTTGATCCCAAATATGTTGAGATTTGCGATACATTACACGAACTCGTGCGTTCCTTGCCAGACAGGCTGCCCAAAATAGCAGAGGTAGGTGGGCTATCAACAACAGATCTTTATAACTATATTTCCGCGCAAGAAATTCCTCCTTCAGAAGCCATAGCCAAATGGATATTGCATTATCGTATAAATGCCAATTTTTTGCTGGCTCAAATTGGACAACCTTTTTTGACTGAAGAACAATTCCGGGAATCTGGCCCTCTTGATTTCGTGAGAAGTCGTCGCGGTGATAGTTGGGAACTGGACGATCATGATAGCGAAATAATTGGAAATGAAACTTATTTTGAATTAAAGAAAAAGCTGGAAGAAGCCAGGGAACATAATGAATTCCTAGCCAAAGAGATTGTGCAATTGAATAAGGAACGCAGATCTTTGCAAGAAAAATTGGACGCCATGTCAAACAATATTCCTGCGCCAAAAGCATAATTAGAAAAAGCGGCCGGGCAAGGGTAATTGAGTTTGGAGAAAGCAATGAATAATATTGATGATTTCCCCACGGCCGTGGGGGTGTTTCCGGAAGATAGCGAACAGAAAGTCATCAAGGCAATGCGGGCCCACAAGGGCGGTCTTGGCCAGCCATTGAGCGAGAAGCAAAAAGATGAAATCATCTATGGACGGAAAAATGATCCGGAAAATCCCGAGCCTGTTAACGGCGAAAGGGCGCACGAAGGCTTCCTGAACGCAATAAGGAATCATCCCGTGGAATGGTTTCTGGAGCGATCTGAATGAAAGCTTCCGAATGGCTGATAACTCCGGAAAAGAGGCAGAGGCCCAGGGCTACACGGCCTGCGGCAAGTGCGGCGGATGATACAGGGAGCAACATCTGTCAAACGAGATAACTACGCATGATTTCAAGAGTTAACGACAGGCATCGCTATTTAAGCATCTTCTTTTCTCAAAAGAAGCATAGTAATACCAATAAAAAAATGATTTTTCCAAAGGGCAGATGGCCTGCCGGATATTCTGTTTTCACAATGCCGGAACGTATTTTGCTTGGCAAGCAGCCGGACAGGGACTTTCTCTTGGACAAAGTACGGAAATTGCACCGTGCCGCAAATGACGGCAAAAATATCTGGCTTGATTTTTCAGCCACCCAAAAAGTATATACACATGGGATGCTTTATTTCTATGCAGAAATCAGTAATATGCAAAATTTATACCCCAAATTTCGAATTCGGTGCAATGAATCTCGCAATACAAAAGTAAATCATGTACTTGACCAGATAGGATTATTCGCGCTTTGCAAACATGGCTTCACTCCACAGAGAGAATATGAGGACGTGGTTCACTGGCGCGCTGTAAAGGGCATAAAAGTAATTGGAAAAGCATTCGATTCCATTGTTGACCCGGATCTAGATTTGCCTGATTTGCCTGATGACCTTGATATTTTTGGCGCCTGCGTTGAGGCTACCAAGAATGCCTTTATCCATGCCTATATAGAAGAACGCCAACTGTCTGCTGTAGCCAATGATCAAACAGCATGGTGGATGTTCTCCCAGATCAAGGATGGAAAGATAACTGTCGCGATATGTGATCTTGGAATCGGAATCCCCGGAACTCTTCCAAAAACCAATGAGAATATGTTCATGAAGGTAAGGAAAGCAATCAAGGGCACCATTGACGCACATCTTATTGAAAATGCAATATTGACCCCCAGCAGCCGAACCAGAAAGGGTTATCGGGGCAATGGCCTGAAAAAGATAGCGAAGATTGCAATGGATGATTCCAGGGCATCTCTTGTCATTCATTCCGGACGTGGTTATGTGGAAATAATGAAGGGGCACTGGAATAAAACCAATTTTACGCAAAAATTTCCCGGTACGCTGGTTGCCTGGAAATTGCCCCTGGAGAAACAGAAATGACCAAAATTAATATAGCAAGGGATTTTTCTCTTTTCCCCGGTGGAAGATACAGAACAGATGGCGAACATAGTGGTGAGGAATTCAGGGATGAATATCTGGTGCCTGCGTTGGCCAAAAACGAGCTGGTACAAATAGAGCTTGACGGGACAAGGGGCTATGGGTCTTCTTTCCTTGAGGAAACTTTTGGCGGCCTGGTAAGAATCGGTCATACACCCGAAGACTTGTTAAAAATGATTGTTCTGGTTTCACGCAAGCCTGCATTGGTGGAAGAAATTCAGGATTATATAAATGCGGCGGCGCTCAATTAATGAATTGGGTTGTTCTTTGCCAGCTGGCAATGGTGCCCGGGGGCTGGATAATTGTGCATCTCCTCTCTGTAAGAAGGGAAAGGAGGAGTGAATGGAGGAAGTTGGCCCATAGCGCGGTTGCTGATGTAGAAAAAATTGAGGAACTTGCTTTGGGTTATCACAAAGCGGAAAACCGAAACATTGAAATGGAAGAAGAAATTTTAAAACGAATGGAGAGGTTGGAAAGCAAGATGGTTTTACTTTCCCGCACACTCAAAAGCTTTGACCAAAACTCCATGAAAAAATTTCGCCGTGCCATAACAATGAAGAATTTCCAGAGCAATGAATTTAAACGCCAGGAAACTACTTCGCAAATTCTTAAAAATATAATGGCGAGAACGACACTAATTATTGAACAATTGTACACTGCGCATTGATTTTGCAAAGCCCCGGCCCATGCGCCGGGGCTTGATCTTATGGCGGACAAGGCTTAACGCCCGGTACCGCTCCCCGCCTCTCATTTCCATGCAAAGCGATTATAGCCCAATGCCGGGTTTTCCAGATCGACTTTAACTTCGCATCGGAAAGGATTTCCGGCAAAAATTCCGTCGCAGGCGAAACTGTATTCCGATGCGGTTGAATAATCGCATTTCCAGGAAAATGTTATCTTCACCGCCGATCCGTTTATGGCAGCCGTTCCGCTTCCGCTGACAGACAAATACTTTGGGGAGGCTTTCTTGTTCATGCCCATGAAGCTTCCCGTGGACGATGTAATCTTGACCAGCCTTGAGATTTCGGCCGCGTTCAGGGCCGCGCCGTCAACGGTGAAAGTCAGCGTGGCCGCGCCGCTGTAATAATTGGCCGTCATGGTGGCGCTGACGCCAAGCCGGCTTTTGGCTGGCAATGGGGAACTACCCCCCGCTGGATATAAGCAATAATTTGTCATTAATCATGTTGTATCCTTGTGGTCGTTTGTTACATCTCAAGAACCGGAATGACGCCGAAATTGTTATTGGCTTTGTAAAGAGAGCGCCAATTGCACTCTCCATCGCTACGCATGAAGTAGGCCCGCATGTCATTGCATTCCGTGCTTGTCCAGGCGCGGCTATTCGTGAATACCCAGTTTGACAGCGCCAGTGACGGATAACGGGCAACTGTGGGATCGCGGGCGTCTATTTGCTTTCTCAAGGAAAACACACGTTTCATTTGCTGCACATTCGGCACAGCACAATGCGCTCCCTGGACAATCACGGAATATGCGTGGTCAGCGGCTGGGGAGCCTGCCGCGATCATGTTCGCCGTATTGCTTTTTGCCGTGGCCCTGTCATTGAAGCCCACGGCATTGAGCTGCGTGTCCGTCATGCCGTCATCAAGATAAAAATGGTTATACAACTTCTCATTGTTGTAATTGAACATTGCCGCTATGTCGGTATTGGCATTTTGCCATTTCAAACCCGCAGCGCGCTTTTCAGCAAACGCAACGCCCAATGTCTTTACGCCGCTGCCGTCATTGTATTTGAAGCAGACGCAATCTTGCAGATACCAAATTTGGTGCCCGGACGGGGTTGTCTGAACCTGGCCAATTTTGTCCAGCCAAGGGTCAAATTTTTTGCCTGCGCACAACAAAAGCGTGTTACCAAACATCTCGCGCCTCCGTTGCCGGAAGTGCGATTGCCGCTAATGAGGAGTACCCCCCCCCGCGGGATAGTAGCAACAGGTTATTGTTCCGCATAATATTTTCTCCGTCTTATAGTTGTGATAAAGCACGGCCGGTTGCCTTTGCGCG
>VSMX01000152.1:0-2721 GCA_009773975.1 Desulfovibrio sp.
CCAAAATATATAATTTGTTGTTTGTCGTGACGCAGACGTTGGCGAGAAGGCATTATATTGGGTGCTGGGTTCTGGTTGCCGGTTATAAAGCAGATTGGTGTGGCATTCCACCTTTCTTCCTGCGGATATTGCTTGCCGCTTTATCCTTGACTTTTCAGATTTTCCCTCGAATACTTCATGAACCCCAGTCCAAATCTCTTTCCAGATTTGCGCTTCAAATGGCGCATTTTTACGTTATTTTCAAAGTGGCCACTGCAATGCTGTGGCCACCACATATTCAATTATAAAAAAAATTAATATGCCCCGTCCGGATATATTTTGGGATTTCCAGTTGTTGTTTCAATCAGAGCATTGCCCAGGCCCTCAAGCCATTTTTCGACGTCGGCAGCGGCGCCGGAAGCCCTGTTGCCCGGGACTGCCAGGGACTTCAGGATTTTTGATTTCGGGCATTCTTTTTTCAAGTCCTCAATGCTGTGTCCAAGTCCCCCCCCGCCATGTGTGGAGAAAGGCACAATTGTACGCCCATCAAGGTGATTTTGTTCGATAAAGGTGTACACGGGCATGGGCATGCTGCTCCACCAGTTTGGATAACCCAAAAATATTACGCCATATTCATTGATATTGGGAATTTTGGTCTTTATTTCAGGGCGCGTGTTCTGTGCCTGCTCTTTTTTGGCCTGTTGAACAAGGGTATCATAATCATCAGGGTAGGGCGCGACTGTCTCGATGCGGATTATATCACCCCCAACCTTGTTGTGAATCATTTCGGCGACTTTTTTGGTGTTGCCGCTTTCTGAATAATACACCACAAGTGGTTTCTTTTTGGCAATGTCAGCCTGGGCTTTGACTGCTTCCGCGCCAATAGCAGGAATGCTTGAGCAAAATGGCAAGATTGCAAGCCCGCCAAGCGTCAAGGCCGATGTTTTCAGGAAATTACGGCGATTTGGAGCATATTTTTCATTTTTCATATTTTTCTCCTGCATCATTGTGTTGGGATTAGTGTGAACAAGCCTACCAGAACATTAAAAATTTGCATTTCATTTTTAGGCAATAAATTGCCCGATCCTGTCAAACTTTATCTTTAATACAACTGAAGCATTTTGGGTAAAAATGTGGAAAGACCGGGGATAAGTATTATTACAATCAGTGCCAGGAGAGCGGCAAAAATTAGCGGCAATGCCGATCTGCTGATTTGTTCCATTGTGAGGCCGCTGATATTCGCGCCCACATAGAGGTTTACCGCAACTGGCGGTGTAACTTGGCCAAGCGCAAGATTTACTGTCATCATTACCCCGAACCAGACAGGATCCCAGTTAAAATGCGCCATAATTGGCAGCATGAAAGGCAAAAAAACATAGTAGATGGAAATTGCGTCAAGCAACATCCCCGCCAGGAGCAGGATTACATTGATCATCAGCAAAACAACCCAGGAGCTGTCCGAAAGGGAAAGAAGAAAACTTGAGCCTTTCTCAACCAATCCCACCGTGCTGGCCACCCATGAATACAGGCCGGCGCAGGTAACCACAATCATTACAATTGCCGTGGCCCTGATGCTCGAAGAAAAAATTTCGAAAAGAATTTTTGGGCTATTGATTGTCCGGTAAATAAAGATGCCGACAAAAAGGCCATAAAATACCGCGACTGCCGCGGCTTCCGTTGGCGTAAAGACGCCTCCGTAAATTCCGCCAAGAATGACAACCGGTGTCAGTATGCCCCAAAAAGAATCGCGAAATGCCTTGCCAGGCGGGATATTGGTTTTTTGGCCTTTATAGCCTTTTTTGCGCGAGATAAGATAAACGGCAAGCATTATGAAGGCGGCGACAACAATTCCTGGCGCGAAACCGGCTGCAAACAGCGCCGGAACAGAAACATTTGCAATGCCACCATAAACGATAAAGGCAATGCTGGGGGGGATAACTATGGCAAGACCGGATGTAACAGAAACAGTGGCTGCGGCAAAGTCCTTTGCATAGCCTGCCTTTACCATGCCGGGAATAAGAATCAGGCCAAGAGCGGCCACGGTTGCGGGGCCAGAGCCGCTAACCGCGCCCCAGAATGTGGCCACGGCCACAGTGGCAATGGCAAGGCCGCCGGTCATGGAACTTGTGAGGGCCTCCATCAGCGCTACAATCCTGGCTGCAATCCCGGCTCTTTCCATGATATAGCCCGCCAGGATAAAAAATGGAATTGCAAGGAGCGGGAATTTGGCTATGCCTGCGAAAAAGTTGTAGGACAGCATTTCCACGCCAAGATCCCATTTCCAGACAACAACCAGGGCCGCAAAGCCCAGGGAGAGGGCGATAGGCACCCTGAAAACCAGAGGCACGATAAAAAGGATCAGAAGCCAGACGGCAGGATCCTGCAAAAAAGAGCCTTCCACAATGATTCCCTTAATAATTGCCGGCCCGCAAGACCGTATTGCAGCGTTGCAGCATTCTGAAAATTATCAACAGGGAAAAGGCGGGAGGGGCAATGGTGTACCACCACACAGGAATGCCAAGGGATTCCGAAATTGATTCCAGTTCGTATTCATCAATAACCTCAAGGCAGCCTGTCCAGAAAAGCGCGCCGAAAAAGACAAGGGACAAAATACAGGAAAAAATACAGGCGGCAAGGCGGGCCTTGCGGGGCAAAGCATCATAGAAAATATTCATGGCCAGATGCTTGCCTTCCCTGAAGCCGCAGGCCGTGCCCAGCATTGTTACCCAGACAAAGAAATTC
>VSMX01000152.1:2731-4042 GCA_009773975.1 Desulfovibrio sp.
TCACTGTCATTTCCTCGCTCCAGGCAAAAGAAAAAGAAGTGCAGTAACGCACAATAACATTTAAAAATGCTATCGTAACCATTGCCGCAAGCAAAATGGCCCCCAAAATCTCTTCAAAATGCGCATCCAGAAAAGCAAGCATCAATCAGTCTCCGCAAAATCCGGCATGACTTAACGAGTGAAATTACATGAAAATATGGAAATTCTTTAAAATTCAAGTTTCGCAGGCCGGGCAAAAAAGGCAGGTTTGTTCACATTGCCCGGCCTGTGCAAAATCCAGGCTGATTATTTTCTTGCGGAGGCCATGTCGTCCTGGGCGGCCTTGACAAGATCGGGGCCAATTTTTTTGGTCCATTCGTCACGAACTTTTTGGGTTGCCTTGTAGAAGTTTTGCATTTGCTCGGGCGTTAGCCTGGTCACCATCATGCCCTGCTTTTCCATATAGCCGTATGGGTCGGTTACTTCCGGCACCATATTGATGCTTTGCAGGTATTCAAGGCTCTTGCCGTCATCCATTCCGATGCGGGAAAGGGCCTTGCCATATTTTTCGGCTTCTTTCGCGCATTCAATCAACAGTTTCTGGTCTTCCGGGCTGAAGCTTTCCCAGACCTTTGGATTGATGCCCATCAGCAAGGGATCAATGATATAGTGCCAATCGCTGTGGTTTTTGTGGTAATCCCATATTTTCAAAGGAATATTGATGCCGTTGGTCGGGTTTTCCTGGCCGTCAACCACGCCCTGCTGAAAGCCTGTTGTGGCTTCTGACCAGTTCATGTTTACCGGATTGGCGCCCAGTTCGCGGAACGTTTCGATAAAAATCGGGCTTCCGACAACACGGATTTTCAGGCCCTTCATATCTTCAGGGGAAGCAATAGGGCCCTTGCTTGTGGTCAGCTCGCGGAAACCGTTTTCTGCCCAGCCGATGATCTTTACTCCCTTGTCTTCAATGGCATCCACCATCATCTTGCCGGATTTGCCAGCCATGATCGCATCCATGGCCTTGTAGCGGTCTGGTTCCACAGCCAGCAGAAATGGCAATGCAGTCAGGTTGAGTTCCTTGATCTGGGGCGACCAGTTGATTGTCGAGGCGAGCGCGAAATCAATTGCGCCGTTGCGCAGCATCAAAAATTCGGAAGTCTGCTTGCCGGAAAGGAGCTGGCTTGACGGATACACTTTGATATTGATGCGGCCATCGGATTTTTTTCTCACCAGATCGGCAAAGTAGGTTGCCGTTTTGCCCCAGCCGGAAGTCGCGCCTGGCACCACACTCAATTTGTATTCATTTTTGTAATCGGCCGCATTGGCTCCATG
>VSMX01000152.1:4052-5002 GCA_009773975.1 Desulfovibrio sp.
GCTTGTATGCTCCGTCTTCTACGTTAGGATCGCCTGTTCCGCGCACTGCGATGAAGTTCATGGGGGGGAATCGTTACGATCCCCGGCTTGTTCTTTGGCAGGTAGAATTCTTTGTATTCTTTTTTGTAATCGGCCGCTTTGGCTCGATGTGATAAAAGCAAAACTCCAAGACAAAAACAAAATACGACTTTCATCATTTTCAAATTCACAAGAACCTCCAAGATTTAAAGAACAGGCAATATAAACAGCAAAACCGGCAATATCAACACCAGTCCCAGAGTGGTGAAAATCCAGCAGGCATTTGCCAGATCAACATCCAGATTAAAAAGCGAAGGCGGCACAAGAGCGGTCATCGCAACAGGCATTGCCGAAAGTATGCAGACAACTTTTAGCGGCAAGCCTCCTTCGATTCCGCCATAGCCAATGCCTTTTGCCAGCGCGGTAACAACAATGGGAATACCGGCGAACTTTATTCCGCACATGACGAGGCTTTGCGGCCAATATGAAGCAACGCTTGACGGCCGCAAGGTAAGGCCAATGGCAAAAAGAAAAAAAACAGTGGCCACGAGCATGGTGGCGGATGCGCAAAAGCCGAATTTTTCCGGCCTTGGCACTCCTGCGATATTGAGGGAAATGCCCAGCAGGAGAGCGCATACTATTACAGCCAGGATTGGGTCAAACCTGAAATCCCGAAATCCGGGGAGGGAACCGGATTTCTTTTCGCCATACCAGCGCGCAAGGGGAAAAGAAACACTGAAATAGTATATTTCCTCAACCAATCGATAAAGAGCGACAAGCGCAATCGAGTTTTCTCCCAGAAACAACAGGCAGACAAGACCGCCCACAGCGCCTATGTTCGTGAAAGTGCCGCAACAATAAAAACTGCCGGTTTGCCTCCTGTCCAGCCGGAGGAAACGCGCTGCCAGAATGGCCACGCTGCCCCCCCAAAT
>VSMX01000153.1:0-1093 GCA_009773975.1 Desulfovibrio sp.
AATTGCTTGTAACCGCTTTGCTGTAAAGCCAGAAAGAAATTCCAAATATCGCGGCTACAGTAACGCCCACTCCAATTATTGCCAGGGAAATGGCCGCAATACTTTTAAGACTGATAAAGTGAAAAAAACTTGTAAATTTACCTCTAAAAATTGGCGAGAACGTATTTTTAGAGGTGGGTTTTCTGGTTATTAAAGCAGATTTTTCTTTTTTGGAATTATAAGTATAAGTATTGCGGCTTTTACGACTGCTTTTTCTCAGGGCAAATGGCACGGTACTACTTTTACCTCCAAATCCAACTGATAACCAAATTTATGCCAGACCACATTTTGGGCTTCCCGAATTAATGCCAAAGCTGCTTCCGCGCTTCCATTGCCTTCGTTTACCAGAAAATTTGCATGTCTGTCAGAAAATAAAACACCTCCATGCCGCTTGCCTCTGAAACCGGCCATATCCAGTAATTTGCCGGCAGGGATTTGAGATGAAGGATTTTTAAACACACAGCCAGCCGTATACGCAGTAATTGGTTGTTTAGACTTTTTTTCAAAAAAGTTGAGATGCATTGCCCTGAAAATGCCATCCTTTGGACGTCTGGTCAAGCCAAATATAGAATTTGTCACGATCCAGCCAGAGCCAATTTGCGGGATTTCAAGTCGTCTATATGACGGTTTTAGTTGGCTTTTTTTAAAATCAAAAAAACCATTTTTTGTGGCAACAGTTATTTGTTCAAGGTTCTGGAATGTATCCGTTCCAAAAGATCCCGCATTCATTGCTATGGCTCCACCAACACTTGCCGGAATACCACATAGCCCTTCCAATCCGCTCAGGCCATTCCTTAAACAAAATCCAAGAAGACTCGATAAATTGCATCCGCTTCCGACTTTAACAAAAACTTTTTCTCCGGTTTGACCGATAATTTCCGGTTTATCATTAAAGGCCGGCCGAACCAATACGAGGGGAAGTTCGCCATCCATTGCAAGAAGGTTGCTGCCTTTGCCGATGACAAGCATCGGAAGCCCAAGGCTAGAAACTTTCGAAAACAATGCGGCGAAGTCTTTATTTTCTTCAAGAACAAATTCCGCAACGGCATTGCCG
>VSMX01000153.1:1103-4944 GCA_009773975.1 Desulfovibrio sp.
AGTTGTCAAACGAGATAAATTGGGCCTTGATATTTCACGCATTAAATGCCCCATTTAACCATGCCGGGCCAATTCGGGTTATGGAACCTGCACCTTGTGTCAGGAGGACGTCACCAGGCTTCAATATCGTATCGAGAGATGCAAGAAGTTCATCAAGAGTTTCAAAATATTTTATTGGCGTTGAACAAACCTGGCGAATGCCTTGTGCAAGGCTCTGCCCTGAAATTCCTGGAATTGGATTTTCGGAAGATGCGTATATTTCTGTCAATAATAGTAAATCCGCAAGTTCGAATATTTTGCAGAACTCACCAAAGTGAGCCTGCGTTCTACTGAAACGATGCGGCTGAAATGCGGTAACCAGTCTGCGTCCAGGAAAAACCTTTCGCGCAGTTTGCAAGGTTGCGGTTATTTCTGTTGGGTGGTGCCCATAGTCATCAATGACAGTTATGCCACTTTTTTCGCCCTTGAATTCAAACCGCCTGCATACGCCCTTGAAAGATTCCAGGCCCGCAATACATTTTTCGAACGGAATGTCAGCTGACATGGCTATGCCAATAGCCGCCAATGAATTGAGGATATTATGCGTTCCAGGCTGCGGCAAAGTTACTTCACCCAGCAGTTTGTCATCTTTGAAAACAGCAAAATGATTGCTTCTGTCTTCTTCGAGAAGCATGGCTCGCAACCTGTTTTTGTCTCCAAAACCGTAGGTGGTATATGGACGCTTTATATACGGCAATAGTTGTTGAACCCCATGATCATCCCCACAAACGATGTTCTGTCCATAAAAAGGAACATTATTCATGAATTTTATAAAGGCAGCATCCAACTTGTCTCTTGATTGATAATAATCAAGATGATCTTCATCCACATTTGTTACAGCAGTTATGAATGGAAAAAGGCGAAGAAAGGAACCATCAGATTCATCCGCTTCGGCAATCAGGTATTCTCCATAACCAAGATGGGCATTGGTTCCGTATAAATTGACCCGCCCTCCAATAACAACAGTAGGGTCAAGGCCGGCAGAATCAAAAATTGCGGCTGTTAATGAAGTCGTTGTAGTTTTGCCATGAGTCCCTGCAATTGCTATGCCATGTTTCAAGCGCATCAATTCTGCCAGCATTTCAGCCCGGGGAATAACCGGAATACCATTTTGGGCTGCTTCCAATAACTCTGGATTATCTTTCGCAATCGCAGTTGATTTTATGACAACCTGTACATCACCAACATTATTTTTATCGTGTCCTATACTGATTTTGGCGCCAAGCTTTCGAAGATGCTTAATTACGGGAGAATCAGACACATCTGATCCTGTTATACTGTATCCCTGATTTAACAATATTTCTGCAATGCCGCACATTCCGGCACCGCCAATTCCGACCATATGAATATTGTGAATTTTGCTATTCATCTTCTTGAGCCTTCCTGGCAATTTTCGCAAAAAATATCTCTTGTTGGTGAAGCAGGTTCACCTTGAGAAATTCTCCCCGCTCTGGCGGGACACGGCACAGCGCGCCCTGGCAGGCAAAGTCGCGTTTGTCTTTTTAAAACAGCCTATATAAGTAACAGTATTCCGGGGACAGATTTGATCATGCTGCTGAAGTAAAGCAGGCCAGACGCACTTACAGATTTTTGAGACAAAGCTTCAAATAATTACAAATTTAATTATTTTCCCAATTTGTCTTTTTATGGGCAATGAGGGATTGTATTGCTTTCACTACACCGGCAGCTGCGTCAGGCGTTGCCAATTTCAGGGCATTTTCCGACATCTTTTCAAGCTTTTCAGGCTTGTTCATCAGATCAAGAAGAATATTGCCTGCTTCTCCAATCTTGTCCTCCGGGACAAGACATGCAGCCCCGGCCATTTCCAGAGCTCTTGCGTTCTTTGTCTGGTGATCATGGATTGCCGCGGGAAAAGGCACAAAAATTGCCGGCAAACCAGCCATGCACAATTCTGCCACAGTACTGGCGCCGGATCTGCATAAAACTATATCGGCCCATGCATACGCCGTGGCAATATCTTCAATAAAAGGTCTTGCACAACTGGCATTGTAACCATGCTTTTCATATTCTTTTGCAGTTACTTTCCAATCTTTATTTCCTGTCTGATGAATAATTTCCACATTATTCTTTTTTAATTCATCCAGTATTTTTGGAAGATAGACATTAAGAGCATGGGCGCCTTGCGACCCCCCCAATACCAGTAATCGTCTGGAATTTGATTCGCCTCTTTTCCCTGTCCTGGCCACACCTATGGCTTTTCGAACAGGGTTACCGGTAAATATGATTTTTTTCTTGTCAATGCCTTCCGTGTTTGGCAAAGAAGTGCAAATTGTCCGGGCAAATTTGGACAAAAACAGGTTGCTGCTTCCCGGAATAGCATTCTGCTCATGAAGCAAAATGGGCACATGAACCCAAAAACCTGCTATAACTGGCGCAAATGAGGCATAGCCTCCAAAGCCGGCAATGCAATCCGGCTTGAATTTTTTTATCAGCTTACAAGCAATTGGAATTGCCATCGCAAGTTTTAATAATGCAATGGGCGCGCGGAAGCCTCGTCCCAATACTCCCCTTACATTTAAACCGGCAAATTCGATGCCTGCTTTTTCTGCCAGATCTTTTTCAGGGCCATAATTTGAGCCAATAAACAATATTTCCACATTTGGCCAGGAAATTCGTAATTGTTCGGCAACAGCGATAGCCGGGAAGATATGGCCTCCTGTGCCTCCGGTCGTCAGGATGATTTTATGCATTGTCCGGAAGTCCTTGAAAAATTCATGAGCAGACCAATACAAAGCATTGTGGCCATCAAATTACTTCCGCCATAACTCATGAGAGGCATTGGAACGCCCTTTGGAGGCGCCACGCCCATTACCACAGCGAGATTCAATACCGCGCCCATCAACAATATGGTAGTAAGGCCAAAAGCTGTAAAACGATCTCTCAAACTTTTCTGCCCTATAATTATCCTGAAACAGCGCCAAAAGAGAAGGAAAAACAGCAACATAACCAGGCTTATGCCAACGAAGCCCATTTCTTCGGCCAATACGGCCATGATAAAGTCATTATGGGCTTCTGGAAGATAAAACATTTTTTGTTTGCTTGCTCCAATGCCAACTCCGAAAAAGCTCCCGGATCCTATCGCAAGAAGCGATTGAACAAGTTGATAACCAGAGTTGTGGGCATCCTGAAATGGGTCAAGAAAGGCAAGCAAACGTCTTAACCTGTAAGGTTCCGCAATTGCCAGAGCCATGGCTCCCCCACATGCAAGCGCGAGGGAGAGGAATATATAGATAAACCTCGTTCCTCCTGCCACGCACATAAAAAACAGAAGTCCGGCCAAAACCACAGCGCTCCCGAAGTCCGGCTGCAGCAACAAAAGAAAACAAAACAAACCTGTAACAGCAAAAGGAGGAATCACACCTTTGCTGAAAGTCTGAACCAGGTCTTTCTTTTCACTCATGAAATATGCAAGGTAAAGGGCAAGGGCTATCTTTACAAACTCCATGGGCTGGATTGAAATCGAACCGATTCTTATCCAGCGTTTTGCTCCATTTATTGAAGGCGCAAATGGCGAAAGAGTGATTAAAATTAATAAAAGCGCAAAAAAAAGGGCCGGATATTGTACTTTATAAAGCCAGTTTCTCGGCATCAAGGCCGCGCCCCACAAAACAATTCCACCTAAAAAAGCATATATTATCTGACGCTTGAAAAAATAATATTTATCTCCATTGGACTGTTCGGCAACAATTCCACTTGCTGACAAAACCATTACAAGTCCAATTGCCATTATCAACATTGCAAGAGTAAAAAGCCACCAGTCAAAAGAAGCATTACCCGTATT
>VSMX01000154.1 GCA_009773975.1 Desulfovibrio sp.
CGACAGGTTACGAAGGCAAGAACGACTGGACGCCGGAAGACGTGATCGCCACAATCCAGAGCCTTGGCATCAACCCGATCATGAACCAGCCCGAAAACCCGAACGCGGCTTCTCTGGTTATCGCCGTTCCCGGTGATGAGCAGGTTCAGGACAACGGTTTTAACGTCTGGAATCCGACAGGGGTGATCGATTACGTTGACGTTCCGGTAACGACAGATCCTCTTGCCAACGTGGGCACGGCAGCCAATGAAAACTTCATTGCCGACGTTACTACTTCCAGCAAAACGACAACCCTGCTTAAAGACACCACCATTGACGGCGACGGCGGACAGGATATGCTGACCGTGAACATGAGCGCCAACTTCCGCGGCTTTGCCAACGAAAACACACTGACAAACGTGGAAGACGTTGTTCTCAATAACACTACGAAATCAGCTCATTCCTTCAATGCCCAGAACACTGACGGCGTGGAAACCTGGACTTTGAACGAAGGCACCGGCCCGATTAATCTTGTAAACCTCCCGACTACTGGCGTAACCGTAAATGTGGTTGATCTGGACGGCGGCAAGACAACCAACATAGGGTTCGGCAAGGACGTCGCCGCCGGCACAAGCGATGCCATGACCATTGGTCTCGACAATGCAGGCACTCCAAAGATAGGCAACACCGCGGCCAATTACGCCCAGATCAAGATGGCCGGCATCGAAAACGTCACGCTTGACGCTACCGGCGACAATTATGTGAATCTAGCCAACGTCAGCGATGTGGAGAATCTTGTTGCAACCGGCAAGGGAGACCTGACGATTGATTCCAAGGCTGGGGCGGCTGTCGCCAATACTCTTGAAACGCTGGACGCGTCTGGGGCCACAGGCAATATCAAGGCCGATCTTGCGAATGCCTCGATGGTCGAAAGCATAGCTACCGGTTCCGGCAACGATACGGTTATTGTTTCCAAAATTCAGGAAACCGCTCCTGTTGACGGCGGCGATGGCAATGACACGCTTGTATTGAGCGGCCTTGCCGAACAGAACTTCCGTCTGCAGATGAATGACGTTGAAACTCTGAGCATCGAAAACGCGACCGGCGACATCATACTTTCCGGCTCCGACACCAGCGGCCTCGAAACCCTCAAGGTGAAGGATCTCGATACGACGGTCACCATGGGCCAGTATGACAATGCTTCATTGACCATTCAGGCTGTCGGCGACAATAAGGGCGCCGGCGCGGTGGAAATTGGCGACATTGAGGAAATCACCCTGAATGTGGGCGACGGCGATGACACCAAAGATTCTTTCAAGGGAACCTTGACGCTTGCCGACGCCACAAACCTGACCGTGAATGTGGAAGGCCCGAGCGCCAACACGCCGGCTGCTTTCTCCGGAGCCATTGACGCGAAGGAACTCACCGATCTTACGATCAACAACGGCCATAACGCCCAGCCCTTCATCCTGGCAAGCGGCACCGAGCTGGACAAGGTTTCCCAGATAAATGTCCAGGGCTTCAGCAACGTGGATTTGCGCGGCGATTCGCAAATCGGTTCGGAAGCGGGCAACCTTGCTGTTGACGCAACAAACCTGAACGCGGAATTCAAGGCCAACTTCACCACAACCGAAGAAAACAGCAGCCTTATGGTGGAAGGCTCCACCCTGCAGGCCAATACCATCAGCGTTACCGGCTCTGGTGCCGTGGACTCCAACTACTCGACAGTTTCCGTGACTGGCGGCCTGGGCGATGACGTTTTGTTCCTTAATGGCAACGGAACGAACGCTGAGCTTACAGGCGATCTGGGCATGGGCAACAACAAGATATTTGTGCTTGACCCAAGTTGGAACATTACGGCGGATGACGCCGCAAAAATGAATGCCTCGCTTGGGACGGCGGGCCCCTCCTGGACAGGTACGGACGTTGAGTATAACGCGGCGACAATCGGTCTCACAGGCGCTACCCCGGACATTACGATTAATGGCCAGGATACACCTGAGCAAGTGATTGATCTCAACAATCTCTATATAGCGGATACGGCCACGAGCCTGACAGCCACAATCAATGCCGGCACTGGCGACACGGTTGTTCTTGGAACAGCTACTGGCGATAATGTTGCGGAGAATGCGACAGTTGTGCTTGGCTTCGATGCATCCGCCGCCGACCTGAACGTTGTGATCGACAACTTCAACTCCGATGGCACCGATCAGATCAGCTTTGATGCTTCAGGCTTCCTGAGCGCAGCCGCGTGGGATGCCTCTTTAGACTACAATAGCGCGAATACCCACGATGCTTCTGGCGCGACTGCCACTGCGTCTAATGTGAGTATCGAAGCCTCTTATACGATGTCTGTCGGTCATACATTGGCTGATGACAAAATTTACGCTCTGGATGGGGTGAGTGCTAGCGATGTCAACGCTGTTGCGGCTCTGTTTGCGGATGCATCACAAATTACAATTTCGAATAGCGCGCCCTCCGAAAGCGACTCTGGCAGTGCGACGGCGGAAGCTCCTTCCGCTACGATGGCAGACCTCTTCCTTAATACTGGCTCAGGGGCCATGCTGGCTATTGCTGACGGTGAGGGGAATACCAATCTATGGTATATTGACAACGCTTCTGCAGATGGAGTGGCTGCCTCCGAGGTGTTCCTTATCGGCACGCTGACCGGAGTTGGCGTTGACGACATAAACGCCGCTGTTTTCGGCTCGTAAAATATAACCGATTCGATTAATTGGCCCCGCCCATTCGGGCGGGGCTTTTGTGCATCAGTTGGCGATTGACAGGAGCATGGCGCAGAATGGCTCATGTTTCAAGCAACATTCAAAAAGCGAAGTATGAAATGCACAAAAAGCGCCTCCTCCACGTCGCTTCCGGCGGCGCACACATTCTGGGCCGGCACGGCTTCAATCCCGATGCCTGGCAGGAAATCCGGCTGGATATCGAGAGCCAGCCGTTTCGCCGGGACATAATCGGCTCGATGACGGACATGCCGAATGTGGCCGATAATAGCGTTGACGCCATATTTTTCAGCCACAATCCCGAGCATCTTGTGCCGCGCGAACTGCCGGCCGCGATGGGCGAGTTTTTGCGCGTCCTGAAAGACGACGGCTATCTCGCTGCAACTTTGCCTGATGCGCAACAGATCGAGGAGGTATTGACCCATGCCGGTTTTGGATCTTTAGCTATAAAACAGGGGAATGATCATACCATTTACGCTATAGCAAGCAAGCCCAAATTAACTTCTGAAGCCCTGCTGGAACTTTTCAACAAACATTGGGGAAATGCCGGCAACAATGGATCCGCGCAAAAACCACAAAATGGCGCGATAAATCCGTCACAGCCTGCCTCAACCGCTGGCAATCCGCAAAGGGCTGCATCCATTCCCGCGTACCAGATTTCAGTTCCTCAAAACCCACAGACGCCAAGCTTTATAACCCCATATTTCTGGGGGCCCCAAAATCACGAAGTTTTCATGGATCTATTAAAAATAGCATCCAAACAAGTTACATGCGTATTTTGTTCCGATAATCTATTTACAATAAATAGATGTAACTCCATGCTTCATGATTCGGACTTTATGAAAGCATGGGCAAGCAATTGCGTATGCGGTTCCGATCAGGCCATTATCTGGCGGCGTTACATTATGTGCATGGCGGCTTATCATTGCGCGCACCTTGAGGGAGATTTTGTCGAAGCCGGCGCCTACCAGGGCACGGGTTCAAAAACGGTAATTGATTACCTTGCGGCAACCTTGCCAGAAATTGCCGCTTACAAAACTTTCTGGCTCTATGACCTGTTCGAGCATCCGGAAGGCGCGCTCAATCATGCCATGCCCGCGCACGGGCCAAATCTTCACGCCCAGGTTTGCAACCGCTTCAAGGGCTATTCTAATGTGCGCATATTCAAGGGCGAAATCCCGGCCATATTTGCAGAAGGCGCGCCGGAAAAGATTTGCTGGCTGCATATTGACCTCAATCAGACTCCAGCTGAAATGGCAGTGCTGGAAGCCTTGTTCGACAAAATCGTGCCCGGCGGAATCGTGATTTTCGATGATTATGAATTTTTGGCCTACAAGGCGCAGAAAGACGCGCAGGATCCCTGGCTTGCCGAGCGCGGCTACAAGGTCTTTCCTCTGCCGACAGGGCAAGGTCTGGTGATAAAGCGATAAATCCATATCGAATTGAGCCTGCAAAATGCTGATTGATCCTCAAAATTCACAAAAAATAATGCGCTCCGGAATCTTTCTGGATCCAAATTCCGGTTTGAACGGCAATGGAATTTTGGGCTATCATTGCCGCTTGTGGCGTAATGTTCAGTTCGCACAAGCTTCAATCGGTTCCTATAGCTACACTTTGTCCTCATTGAATTTGGCATCTTGCGGCAATTATTGCAGCATAGCCCACGCGGTGGATTTTGCAAATCCTCATCCGGTTGACAGGTTGACAACTTCCCCTCTTACGAATTTTGACCCCGCGATCGACAATGTTTTCCACGATTTTGGCATCAAGAAGGAATTTGACCGTTATCCATATACCAAAATCGGCTCGGATGTCTGGATTGGCGCCAATGTCACCATAAAATGCGGCGTGAAGATCCATGACGGGGCCATTATCGGCGCAGGCGCGGTCGTGACCAAAGATGTGCCGCCATTTGCCGTTATGGGGGGGTATCCGCAACAATTATCAGGATGCGCTTTCCCGCGCCGATCATTGCGCGGATTATGCGCCTCAAATGGTTCAATTATGACTGGGCGGGTTTTGAGCTGGAATGGGACAAGCCGGAAAAAGCGCTTGACGCCATGGAAAGGCATATTGAGGAAGGAACGGCAAAAACCTTGAGATATTTTGAATATGCCGCCAATGCCACACAAATGCAGTTGCGTGAAATTCCCTGCGAGGAAGGA
>VSMX01000155.1 GCA_009773975.1 Desulfovibrio sp.
ACTGTATTTTGTGGGGCCTGCCAAAAATAAGTTTCCAGTTCTTGTTCCCTATCTTTCCAGACTGGGCTGGATGCGAAGTTCGCCATTTGGCAAAATGCCGATGCGGATGCGTCCATGATCGCCAGTATTATAAAGCGGCACGCCATTCTTCGCAGCCCAGGTCCGCAGCTTCTTTCCCGGATAGGCATAGCGATTGCGGAACCCGCAGGCCGCTACAATAACTTCCGGGTTCACATCCCTGAGAAAATCCGGCAGATAACTGCTGTTGGATCCATGATGCGGCGCAAGCAATACCCTGGCTGAAATATCCATGCCGCTGGCCAGGACATTGCGCAGGCTTTCAACTTCCGCATCGCCCGGAAAAAGCGCCAGTCCAACGCCATCGCGGCAAAGACGCAAAACGACCGAGGCATTGTTGCCTTTCCATGTCGCATCGTTGGCCGGAGGATGCAAAACCTCGAGATAAAGCTTGCCGCCAAGCTCTATTTTGTCGCCCCGAACCAGCGCATTGGCATTGGGCCGGGCCATGTTTGCAGCCCATTCATCTTTCAGCCTGCCATTCGCTTCCCTGCCATTATGAAAAATGGCGCCCGAATCAAGATGATCCAGCAAATAGATTAGCCCCCCAAGATGATCCATGTCAGGATGGCTGTTGAAAACTGCCGAAATCCGCGGCGCTGCGTTATCGGTCAGGGCTGGCGCAAGCAGGGCCTTTCCGGGATCAAAGCGTATGGAATTGCCACCGCCGCCATCAAGCAAAAGTCTTTTTCCAGCATGCAAATTCAGGCAAATGGCTTGGCGCTGGCCCACATCCAGGATGTCGACAAGGGGCTTTCCGTCCAGGACATCCCAAAGACGCAGGCACGGGCCAATACCCAAAAAAAGGAGCCCGAGCGCAAAAAATTTTTTCAAGTATTTTCGGTCGCTTTTGCCTGCCAGACAGGCCATGCCTATTATGAGCAGGGCAAAGGCCGCCAGTGTGCTCCAATGCGGCCGCAAGAAAACAGGCTCGGCCAGGATTTGCGACTGCCGTAAATATTCCAGGCTTTCGCAAAGAATCTGGCAAGGAAAGACTGCCAAATCCAGAAACTGCCCGGCCATCCATTCGCTTGCGGCAAAGGGCAGATTGGCGAAAAAAAGTCCCACGGCGGCGCAGGGCAGGACAACCAGGCTCAGAACCGGCAGCCACAAGGCATTGACTGGAAACCAAAGCCCGGCCACGCCAAAATATTTAAGCGTCAATGGCAAAAGCGCAAGCTGGATGAAAAGGGAAATGAGCAGAATCTGGAAAAAACGTTTGTAAAAATTGGCGCGGTGCGTCCTGTGCGTGTAAAATGGCCAGATTTTTTTCATCCCCGGCAGAAAGGCAGCTATCGTAAATACGCAGAGAAACGAGAGCTGGGCGCCGATATCCAGAAAGACCAGCGGGTCAAGGACAAGAAAGATAATCAGGGCAAGGAAGATTACATCCTGGCCCGAAAATGCTTTTGAGCGCACAACCAGAAAGAAGAGAACAAACATCATGCAGGCTGCACGTAAAAGCGATGGCGGGGCATTGCCTATCCATAAATATAGCAGGGCGGCCGGGCAGCTTGCCGCAGCCACAAGAATTACGCGCGGCCGCCAGAGATAGATTGCGGGATGGAAGCGGGCCGCTGCTGCAATGCAGAAAAGCCCAAGCAGCCCGGCAATGGCCAGATGCTGTCCGGAGAGGGCCAGGCTGTGGGCAATGGCGGCCAGGGAAAAGTTTTCAGTTGTGGCCTGGCGCAGATAAAAGCGGTCGCCAAAAAGCAGGGCCGGCAACAGGGCCTGCGCTTCCGAAAGTCCGTGGCCTGGTTCCTGCCGGCCGGAATTTTCGAGCAGAAAAACCAGCTTGTCGCGCAGGCTTGCCCGCCAGGCCTGCAAAGTGTCGGCTTTTCCTGAAAACCGTGGCTCACCCTTGCTTTCCCGGCTCCAGACCCGCCAAAAAATGCCCTGGGCGCGACGGGAAAGTTCATAAAATGAAACCGGCTCGTTATAAAAGCCATGCAGTGGCAGAACAGGGCGGGTCAGGCAAACATTCTGGCTGGCCAAAGGCATTGAATTATCGGGCGGCGAATCCCATGTCCAGATGGCCTTGCCCTCTATTGGCGTGGGCGAATTTTCCGGGTGAATACCGGAAAGAACAATTTGCAGCCGCCTTTCAGGCAGCCCGCGCGCGGATTCGATTTGCGCACAAAAACGCGCGTTTTTTTTGCCTGGGCCGCTTTGCATTCACGGCGGCGTGTCGATCTTTTCCCTGCCAATGAAATGGTGGCACACGCAATATCCTGCCAGAAAAAAGCCAAGGGCCAGAAATATCCTGGATGCATGTTGAAGTCGCTTGTCAAGAATTATGGGAAGCAGGGCGCAAATGGCGCTTTCCAGCGGCCAAATTGCTCCGAAAATGCCGCAAAGGGCAAAAATTGGCCAGACTTGCCAAAGCAGAATTGGGGGCAACGGCACGCTGCGCATGGACGCTACCGTGCCCGATCCACCACAAAGCCAAGATTTTCAAGCATTTCCAGATCCCGGGCAAGCCCAATACCTTTTGTTGTCAGGTAATTTCCGCTCATCAGGGCATTTGCGCCGGCCCCAAACATTTCATCCTGGCGCTGGCCAAGACAAATGGGCCGCCCGCCGCAAACCCGCAGCGTCGCCTTTGGCAGGATGTGGCGGAATATTGCTATTGTGCGCAGAGCCTCGTTTGCAGGCATTGGCTGCCTGTTTCCAAGCGGTGAATCAGCCTGGGGATGCAAAAAATTGAGCGGAATATTTTGCACACCCATGGCGGCAAGTTCAAGGGCCAGGTCAATGCGATTCTGCCAGCTTTCGCCCATGCCGAAAAGCCCCCCGCAACAGACTTCAAGATCTGTTTCAAGCGCGCGCAAAACCGTGTCCCGGCGTGCCTTCCAGCTTTGGCTTGTGCAAACTTGGCGATAAAAGTCAGAAGAAGTTTCAAGATTGTGGTGCAAGCGTCTTATGCCGCAATTTTTCAGCATGGCAAGGCTTGCGGCATCCAGCCTGCCGAGGGAAGCGCAAAGACGCGCGCGGATAGCGGGGGGAAGCTTTTCCACAACAGCGACAAGGCGCTCAAGATCACTTCTTTCAAGCCGGCCCCCACTGGCCACAAGTCCGATATGCCGATAAGGGCCTGCGGCCAGTTTCAGGATTTCCTGTTCAAGAGTCGCGGCATCCAGCAGTCCATGGCCTGGCGCATTGCTGCCGCGTCTTTGAGCGCAGAACTTGCAATCCATCGAGCAATTGCCGCTCTTGATATTGATAATCGCGCACAATTCAATGACATTGCCAAAATTTGCCCTGCGCAGTCTGTCCGCTTCCTCAAAAAGCTCCCGGTCGGAAATGGCCGGGAGCCGAAATGCTTCGATGCTGCAAATCAAGGCTAGTCCTTCCAGTAATCAAACCTGGAGACAGTGCCCAGGAAGTTTGTACCCATCCGGGTCCAGTTTATGCCCTGGATATAACCGGTTTTGATTCCTGATGGCCTGGCCGGGCCGTTCTGCACCACAAAGGCGTTTCTGGCTCTCTGGGCAAATTGCTGCAAAAAGTCGCCCATGCCCAGCGGCAGGGCTGTAAGCGAAGTAATGCCTTCCGGCAGGGGCTCCATGTACTGCAAAATTATTTTGGAATTGTTGAAATTGTAGCGCGCCGCCATGTAACGAGCCACCCAGAGCTGCGGCTGGCCAGCGGGCTGCACGCCAGTTATCAGGCCGCCAAAGGGACTTCCGGACGGATCTACAATCACCGTGCAGGCCTGGTAGCCAACGCCGTTGAAATTTTCGTTGCCACGGTCCACGCTGAAAGGCAGCGACAGGATTCCGTCCCAATACCAGCCCTGTGGGACATCGGCCTGGGCAACAACAGCAAGTGGCGCGAGACCGCCTGTTCCATAAACGGCCAGCCACATCTGGATATTCAGGCCGCCCAGCATATCGCTCCAGTCCAGGTTGGCCATGCCCTCACCGGAAGCCATGAGAGGCATGTCCCTGGCTGCGATGGATATGGCCGGTCTGGCCGTGGAAATATATGCGCCGTCAAGCATGCCTCTTTGCAGAGCATACTTGCAGCCGCACAGGGCACTGCAGGCCAGCAGGACAAAAGCCGCGGAAGCCAAAATTTTTTTTTGCATCATTTTCTCCATCTTTGTTTCCGTATATTGAAAAGAGATGGTTGGCGCCATCCCAATTAATATGAACACATAAATATAAAATATCTGTATTGGTCAGAATATATGCCAGACCGCCATCCCTTGCAAATGCCCGCCAGGAGGAAGATTTATCTAAAAGCCATTTTGACAGAAAAGGAATTCGGGCCGGTTTCGTCGTGTTGGAATTTTGGCAAAAAGCGGTTAATTTTTTCCTGCGGCGATTTTCGCCTAAATTTTCGGCAGACGGAGCAAAAAATGGCAAAGACCTCCATCTTCCTAACTTTACGGGAACTTGTGAATTTTTTTCCGGAAGAGGACAAAAGTCCGCTTGATATGCTTTGGCTGATATTCCTGGGCCTTCTTGTCGGGTTTTTTTCCGGCATTATAATTTCGATTTTCCGCATCACTTCCAGCATGGCCTTTGAGCAGGCGCTAGCAATTACAGGCGCATACGGCAAGAATGCCATTGTCCCCGGCATCTGGCTTGTTCTCGCCATTCTGGCGGCCCTGCTGGTTGGCAGGCTGATGCGCAATCCCGCTATTCGTTTTGGGGGGCCGGCCTGGGATGACGAAACCATCGAAAAAGCG
>VSMX01000156.1:0-2015 GCA_009773975.1 Desulfovibrio sp.
ATCTAATGTAGCTATTAAAATACTCAAGATTTGGGGGATAACGTGGCCAATCATAAATCAGCCATAAAACGTCATAAACAAGAATTGAAAAAGGCAGCCAGAAATCGGGCGCAGCGTACTCGTATAAAAAACGCAATCAAAGATGTGCATGCCGCGATTGCTGGTGAAAACGTTGATTTGGCACAAAAAGCTTTGATTAAAGCTACTTCAGTTATGGCCAAGGCCTCAAGCAAAGGTGCGGTACATTGGAAAAAGGTTGCCAGAAAGGTTTCCAGAACTGCCCGCGCTGTTAATGCAATGGGTACTGGCAAATAACTTTTTACTTGACTAAAATCAAAACATAATATAGAAATCTTTTTACTGCGCCTGTAGCTCAGCTGGATAGAGTGCCAGGCTACGAACCTGTTGGTCGGGAGTTCGAATCTCTCCAGGCGCGCCATATATTTCAAGCACTTACGAGAATTTCTTGTAGGTGCTTTATTTTTTTGTGATATAGATTTGTGACATTGACAATGTTTGGCATATATCAACTGCCTTCTCTTTCTGGATTGTGGAGACGTGCTGATAGTGCATTAGAGCGTTTGCGTAATGAAATTAGGCAAGCGCTCTGGTGGTTGAGGCAGCAGACACCCGCGCCGGCCAGCCGAAGGCCGGTCCCGCAAGGACGTTTGCGTGCCAGCTTTGCTGGCTTACGCAAATGGACAGCAGAGCTAATAAAGCCGCAGCTTGCCTGCGGCTGAAATGACGGCAACGCAAATGAATAAAAATATCCATAGGAAATGGATATCTTCATTCAAGAAATGCTATAGCATGTTGCGGTTTTCCCACTCTTGTCGCTGTCTGGTTAGCGGATAAAGCAGGCGAATTATGATGCATGGATTTGTATTGGCCCAAATGTCCATTGCCGTACTGGATTTAATAATGAAGGCTGCCGCGGCGATGCCCCTTTTAACAGCTCTGGGCCTTGTTTTCGGCAGACGCGGTAACGGTATTTTTTGTCTTTGGGGCTGCTCCCGTCTTGGCGTCCTGAGTATGGTTTTGTCTTTTGCCGGTCCGGTTTGTATTCTGGCAAATTATATTCTCCAGATGACGGCCCTGAATGCGCACGATTTTTTTGCCCCTTTTTTTACCAAGCCAGCAATGAATTATTCACTTACGCTTTTGATCTGGCTGATGGGTATGGCCTGCCTGTATTTTGGGGCAAAGAACCTGAACTGTGTTTTGCTCGTTGCATCCTCAACACAAATTGAGAAATATGAGCTAGGTTCAATTAAAGGCGCTTTCTGGCCCCTGATTCTGGCAAGCGGGCTGTTTTTTATTACATTCATAACCAACCACTGGCCATTTGGTGGCTTCCCTGCCGAATTGCCACATCAGCGTGTGATCATGGCTGTTTTGCGCAATGCGGCCAGAGGTTATTTTATGGCCTTTGCGCCTGCCGGCGCTTTTGCCTGCGCCTATGCGGGCTGGTATGCGACAAGGCTTCCGGTTGCTGATTACGGTGTGCTGCAAGCAGCGACCCGCTGGTGCGCTTTTTGGGCCTTTGTCGGTTATTTGCCATACTGCCTGCAAAATATGGGAATTTTGCTGGGTGCAGGTGCGCGGGCCAACGCATTTGACAATCCAGAACTCGGTCTTTATTTCCAAATTCTCGCTCTTGCTTTGCTTTTTGCTGGCGTTGCCTGCTTTGCGCTCATTCTTTTCAGAAAAAAAACATCCGCCAATCTTGCTTATGCTGGTTTGTTTCTGTTTTTTTGCGCCCAGGTTGCGCCCAGGGCAATGCTTATATTGAATAGATAGAATTTGGGAGGTTGCAGATAAATGATTAAATGCCTTTATCAGATTTTTGGATTTTTTTTGCTTGTTGTAGCATTCTCCCTGCCAGCGCGGGCAGATGAAAATACAAATGCTTCTGAAAAAGTTTTCAGCGAATTTGCGGTTGAGCTTCCAGAGGGGTGGAGCGGAGATGAGCGCAAGGATTTTCTGGGCAAGAAATCCGGAGAATATATGCTGGT
>VSMX01000156.1:2025-4702 GCA_009773975.1 Desulfovibrio sp.
TTTTTGTCACAGGTAAGCATTTATCTTTTGCCAAACATCAATAATGAAAATGCCCGGGATTTTGCGGGCAAAATGGCCGAAGCTCAGGGTGGAGCATCCGAAATTGGTCAGCAGGGCAATTTTTGGGTTTTCACTGGCGAACCTCGCACCCAGTCTGTCAGTGGACGGGCAACCACCATGGTGACGGCCAACAAGGACAAGATGTTGATCATTATATATCAGGATCCCGAAAATCTGGGTGCAGAAAATGTTATTAAAAGTCTGAAAGGAGTTACAGAAGAAAGCGCCAGGCTGCTGGGGAGCAAGAAAAACGTTGCTTCCCCGGAATGAAAACTTGCAGAAGCACTATTACTCTTCCATATAAGTAGCGTATTGGCCCGGTTTTTCCCAAACAGTTGAGCTAACTATTCTCGCTGGCGAATTCTGGACGAGAGCTTTGGCAAAATCCCGAAAAATATATCGCGCCAGATTTTCAGAAGCCGGGTTTATTTTGTCAAACGGACTGGTTTCATTTAATATGCGATGATCAAGATCTCTCAGGATATTTTTTAGAATATTTTTTAGTTCCTTGAAATCAATCAGCATTTCGGTATCGGGCTCCAGCCTTGCGCCCTGGACACATATTTCGACAGTGAAGTTGTGCCCGTGCATATTTTCACATTTGCCCTGATAATGCCGCAACGCATGGGCTGCTGAAAACTCGTCGCGAATCTGGAGCCGCCATATACCGCTCATACAAGAATCCACCACAGCGCTATTGCGGAAATTAAAACAACCAGCATGGCCAGCAAAATGCGTATATGCTGGTTCCATTCAAAAAAGGAATGTTTTTCCTCAATTATGGTGTTTTCAGCTTCTTCTTCCGCACTGGGTGCGGGCACAAAAAGGCGTTGCAACCAAAGCAACATTGACATGTTTCACCTCCTCAAATAAAATTCTTATGCCATTATAAATATTCCTTCATTCCTGGGTTGGCGCAGCTTTTTTGCTACGCACAATAGGCTCGCCAAGGCGAAGATCTTTGGCAATGGACGGCACTTCCTCCGCCCTTTCGGGAGTACCCCGCAGCAACACAAAGACAAGAAAAAGTTTACCGTCCCTTTGCATTCGCGTGCGCAAGCCCCGGCCTTCAAGCTTTTGCCTCAGAGCGTCAACCGTGTCCTCATCCTTGAATGCGCCAAGCTGAAAAACATAATCAAACATGCCAGCCGTGTTGTTTTGCGCAGTAGTTTCAGCAGTTGGCTTAAGATCTGTATCGCCAGACTTTTTATCCAGTATTTCTGCCGGTTTTTCCGTGGCTTGCGCGGTGCTTGCAATAGCATTTTCCGTTGTTGGATTCTTTTCCGGTTCCGCTTTCCCTGGTGTACTTTGTTTTATTCGCTCTCGCGCTTTTTCATTGCGCAAAACCCGGGCATAATCCAGATCCTGCGGCGCCAGAATAGCCTGTGTGGAATTTTTTGCAGGCGTATCAATTTCCTTTTTTGTCTCGTTCCGCACAATCTCGTTCTTTGCGTATTCCGGAACACCTCCGCTTCTGCCGACCATCACCCCCCAAATATAAGCAATTACAATGGCAGCAGTTGAGAGGAATATAAAAGTAATGACGGAAGAAAGCCGCAAACTCAAAGATGACGGCGGCTTTCCATCCTGTCCATTTTCAGGGTTCTGCTCATTCATCGGCTACAAGTTTGCTAATTTCTTCGCGCAGCACACGCGCAACAGCGCTGGTTGCAGCTTTTTCCACTTCCTTGTTGAAGCGGGGCTCAAGATTGTCCAGCCTGCTTTCAACAGCATCTATTCTGAAACAGATGCTTCTGGATGTTTTTTCTAGGGTTTGCAGTTGTTCCATAATGGCTGCGGTCTTTTGGGAAATCTCTTCCAGCACGGCAAGTTTATTTTCAAGATCGTCTACGCGATTGCCGACAGCTTTTTCTAGGATATCAATATTGGACTGATTGGATGAATCTGCCTGTTCTTTTTCCGCAAGCCTTGAAATGGCTTCCTCAAGCTTGTCCATGCGATTACTGGCGTTTTGGGAAGCCGCGTTGATATCCTCAAGTCTTGATTCGATGCTTGCCTCTGTATCTTTTCTGGATTCCAGGGCACCCAGCCTGTCTTCAAGCACCTCAATGCTTTCTTTTGCAGTTTTGGTTTCCTGTTCAACACTACCAACTTTTGCCAGCAGGGAAGTTTCCACATTTTCAATCTGCGGCATTCTGTCAAGTTGGCCTTCAACTGCCTGCAAGCGATTTTTGGCGGCAAGCGCGTCCTGTTCAATTCCATCCAGCCTTTCAGCAAGACCCTTGTCTTCGCTCCTATTTGCTTCCATGATATTCAATTTGTCCTGGATTTCATCAATACGGGCATTCGCCATCTGCCTGACCTCGTCAATGTTGGCTTCGAGCTTTTCGCTGTCCTCTTTGGCTGCAAAAGTATCGAATTTTGCTTCAAGAGCTTCAATTCCGGATTTGGTGCCCATGGCTTCATTCTGGATGCCATCGAGCCTGTTGGCCAGTTTCAATACCAGATCTTTGGCCGCTGAAACGCTTTCAAGTTTGCTTTCAAGCTCGTCAAAGCGGGAACTGGCCATGTTTTTGAGATCGTCGATATTGGCTTCAAGATTGTCGCTGTCTTCTTTGGCGGAAAAAGTGTCAAAACTGGATTCAAATGCTTCAAG
>VSMX01000157.1 GCA_009773975.1 Desulfovibrio sp.
ACCAAATTATAAATTATCATAATTTTCAATATGTTATCATTTTGGGGCATGGCGAAGAGGAAATTTTTGCCCCAAACGAATTGCTTTTTTGACGCCGCGGCAAAAAAACGGGCGGGAAAATCCGTCCGGATTTTCCCGCCCTGTCAATAAAATATCAGCTGCGATATCAATAAATCGGCGCGTCAATAAAACATTCTGATGCAAATATCTGTTATCCAGATCCACAAGGGGCAGAAGCCCATGAAGAGAATGACGGAAAGAGTAAGCGACGAAGTGCCTGTAGCGACGTAGGTATCGTATTCGTCAGCAATAATGATGCCGGAGAAGGCCGGCGGCAGGGCATTGGCCACAACCAGCATCTTGAGGTTGAGCGGATCCATCGCGCAGAGCATGCCGACTATCAATGTGGCTGCCGGCATGACAACAAGCTTGAGGATGGAACCGAGAATGGCCTGCCAGTTGATGACGATTTTGATGGAAGAAAGCGTGATGCCGGCGGAGAAAACGGCCATTGAGGCATTTGCCTTGGCTATCAGGTCAAATGACGGGCTGGCCCACTGCGGCCACGGAATGCCGACCAGAACCCAGATGACAGCGACAATCGGGGCCCAGGCCACAGGCTGGCAAAGGGCATGGATAACAGGGCCAAGCGCGCTTTTGCGCTTTCTGGAAGGATCCCTTTTGGCCAGATCCGCATTCAGCAGCGAAAGGCCAACAGGTATGCCTATGGCATTGACCACGATGCCGACTATGGCCACAACCAGGGCCACAGTTGGGGTTGTGCCGAAAATTGGCTCCAGGACGGCGAAACCCAGAAATCCGATTGTCGGCGAACCGCTGATCAGGGCGCTGACGGCGGCGTCCGCGCCCGTATTTTTCTTGAAGCAATATTTATAGATGAAATAGACGCTCATGAAGCAGCCCATAATCACGATGGTGGAGACTATGGTCAGCTTCAAATCCTTGTAAAGCATTTCGCGGCTTGCCTGGGCAATGGAGACAAACAGGGCGGCAGGCAAGGCGTAATCAAGAACGACCTTGTTAAATTTTTTGGAATCATTGCCGTCAAAAATCCCCTTTTTGCCGGAAAGAAAACCAGCCAGCATGACCACGATTATCGGCACGATGGCATAAAGAATTATGTGTGACAGGCCCATGAATTAACCCTTTAATAAGGCGCCCCGCGGGGCGCCGTTAGTGTGGCAGTTTGAAATCAGGCAATGGGATGCTGCAGGGCTTCCGGATTGAGATAGCCTATATGGCCGGATTCCTTGCCCGAATCCGCAGCAAGCTGCACATGAATGAAGTTTGGCTTTTTGGAAGCAATCGCTTCCGCCAGAGCCTTCGCCAGTTCCTCTGGCCTGGTCACATAATAGCTTTTCGCGCCAAAGGCTTCGCCAATCTTTTCATAATGCGCGTCGATGTCCAGCGTTGTTGGCGCCGGGTCGCCGTTATGGGCCAGGTTTACGCCAATGCCGTTATAGATGCCGCCATTATTGAACACGACAACGGTCGCAGGCAGGTTGAAACGGCAAATCGTGGCGAAATCCATTCCCGAAAAACCGAACGCGGAATCGCCTTCAATGGCCACCACGCTCTTGCCGGTGGCAAAGGCGGCGCCCACAACGGACCCCATGCCCATGCCCATGATGGCCCAGGTTGCGCAGTCAATGCGGTGCCTTGGCTTGAACATGTTGATGGTGTCGCGGGTATCATCAAGCGTATTCGCGCCCTCGTTTACCAGAATCACGTCCGGATTGCCCTCGAGAATGGGCTTGATGGCGTCAAGCGCCGCCCAGTGCGTCATGGGCATATCTTTCTTGTGGCTTTCAAGACGATCCGCGAACCTGGCGTTCTTTTCCCTTGTCTCGGCTTTCAGTTTTTCCATCCAGGCCGGATCCATGCCAAGCTTCACGTCCTTGAGCTTATCAAGAATGGCGGAAACGGAGCTGTCCAGATCGCCGACAACCGGCGCGGCAATAGGCCTGTTGCAATCCATTTCGTCCGGGTCGATATCAAGCTGGATAAACTTGCCTTCCGGATTCCATTTGCCATGCCCGCAGGAAAGCAGCCAGTTCAGGCGCGCGCCGATGAGCATGACCACGTCCGCTTCTTCCATGATGGTCGAACGGCAGGAAAGCGCGCTTTGCGGATGATCGTCCGGCAAGAGGCCCTTGGCCATGGACATGGGGAAGAAAGGCAGGCCTGTTGTCTCGACAAGCTGTTTTATCTTGTCGTCAATCTGGGCGTAGGCCGCGCCCTTGCCAAGCAGTATAGCGGGCCTTTTGGCGCCGGCCAGAAGCCTGACCGCCCTGTCAACGGATTCCGGCGAGGGAATCATTGCCGGGCACGGGTCAACAGGCTTGAAATACCAGGATTTTGTGGCCGAATTATCCACAATTTCACCAAGGCAGGATTCCACGACATCCAGGTAAACGCCACCAGGGCGTCCCGAAACGGCAGCCCGGAAGGCGCGCGCGACAGCAATCGGCAGATCGCTGGCCTTGTTCACACGGAAGGCCGCCTTGACCAGGGGCTTTGCCACATTGTACTGGTCCAGGTCTTCATAGCCGCCCTGATTCATGTCCACATGCTCACGGCTGCTGGAGCCGGAAATCTGGATCATGGGGTAACAGTTGACCGTGGCATTGATCGTTGCCGTCAGTCCATTCAGAAATCCAAGCGAGCTTACTGTCAGCAGAAGGCCCGGTTTTTTTGTCAGGAATCCATATGTCGCGGCCGCCATGCCCGCCTGCTGCTCAAAACGGAAGCCGACATATTTTATGCCTTGCTGCTGGCAGAGATAAGCAAGGTCTGTAACAGGAATGCCGCACAAGCCAAACATGTGGTCCAGGCCGTTATCCTTGAGGGCTTTGGCCAATATGTACATGCCGGTTACCTGCTCCGGAAAGTGCGGAGCATTGCCGGTCGAAGATTTTTGTGTAGTCATAATATATGCCGCAGGTTAAATATTCTGGAAATAATAAAAATTTTTTGAGGGGCCCGCGGCGTCTCTGCGTTGCGCCGCGAATCTGGTTGCATACATCAGTTGAAACAGGGCGTTTCAACAGGGGCCTGCCAAATCACGCGTCTTTCGCAAGCCCTGGGGGGCAATTACATCTTGCCGTTGGCAAGAGGTTCGGTTGTGCCGTTTTTGGCAAACTTGTCGATATCGGCCTGGCTATAGCCAAGGCTCTTCAAAACTTCCTCGTTGTTGCCGCCAAGCGTCGGGCACGGTCCATATGTCGGCTGGTAATTGCTGAGAGTGAAAGGAACGCCGACGGTAACAAATTCGCCTACCTTGCCGCCATAACCGGGCTGGTTGATCTTGACCAGGGTATTGCCGTCATAGAGGGTTTCGTCGTCCATGATTTCTTTTGTCGAAAGGACAGGAGCAACGGGCACATCGGCCTTTGCGAGAATATCGGTTATTTCATATTTGCCGCGCTGGGCTGCCCAGTCGCCGATTCTCTTGTAAATGGCCTGCTTGTGCTTGTCGCGGGCATCGGCCGTGTTGAAGTCCGGGTTGGTCAGCCAGTCTTCGAAACCGATGGCCTTGCAGAACTTTTCAAAAGACTTGTGGTCACGCTGCAGAATGATATAGACGCAGTCATTGGCATCGTTTGCGAAGTTTTTGCACTTGTAGGTCCAGCCAAGAACTCCGGAACCTTCCTGGTTGCCGGAACGGGGCACATAATCCGGGAATTTCTGATCGGGATACTGCGGGAATTGCGTAAGATAGCCGATGCGGTCCAGGGTAAGCTGGTCGCGCGTCTTGATGCGGCAAAGGTTGAGGCAGGCATTGTGCATCGACTGATAGACAAACACGCCCTCGCCTGTGCGGCTGCGCTGGGCCAGCGCGGCAAGCAGGCCTATGGCCAGATGCATTCCCGTGTTTGAATCGCCGAGGGCCGCGCCCGACTGGGTAGGGATATTATATTCGCCTTCCCACCAGCCTGTTGTGGAAGCCGCTCCTCCAGTTACCTGGGCAACAGGCTCATATGCCTTGAGGTGCGCGTATTTGCTGGAAACTGGAAAGCCTTTCAGCGAGCCGTATATGCATTTTGGATTTAACTTGTGAACGACTTCCCAGGAAAAACCAAGCTTGTCCATGGCGCCGGGATGCAGGTTTTCAACGAATATATCACATTCCTTGATCAGTTTGGCAAGGATTTCCTTGCCGTCCGGGGTTGCGGCATCCAGGGAAAGAGATTTTTTATTGGAATTGAGCTGTAGAAAATAATAGCTTGGGCAATCGGGATCAAATTGAAGCTCATGACGGGTGGCATCGCCGCTTCCAGGCCTTTCAATCTTGATTACTTCGGCGCCAAGCCAGGCTAGAAGCTGGGTGCAGGACGGTCCGGACTGAACAGCGGTGAAATCAACAATCTTTATTCCTTCAAGTGGTGCAGTAGACATATATTAATAACCTCCATAGGTTTTACGTCTATTAATATGCACCCCCCTCCGATCTTCGTCAACAAATAATTCCCATTAAAACAGCTAGATACAGACAAAAATCGTATCTATCCCACTGAAAATATTGCAAAAAATTATTTTGAAAATTTGGACGCAAAAATAGGGACCGCGAATTTCCACTTTTTCGCGCCCTTTAGAAAAGGCCCTTGCCATGAGGCAGGCCACATATAATATTTGGGCCCCAAAAACCCTATTTG
>VSMX01000158.1 GCA_009773975.1 Desulfovibrio sp.
CAGCGGTCCGGCGAGATTGCGGTCTTGCATGTAGACTCCGTTTTTAAATTTAAAAACAGTGCCACAGCATACCCAGCAGCAGGCTGGATATTTCCCTGATTGCCGAGGGCGGAAGGACGACTTGCGGCCAGTAGGTAACGATTATGGGCCGCGCGATTGCTTCCCAGACAAAGGCCAGGCTAAGGGCCCAGCCGAGAAAGGAGCGCCAGAGGCGCAGACGGGATGGCGGCGCGCCGCAAATTTCGGCTTCATTGATTTTGGCCTGGGCCTCGCGAGCCCTGGCGCGATCGGGAAAGACCTTTTCCAGAGCTTTTTCACCGATGCCAAAAATGCTTTTCAGAATATCGAACATGGCGATTCCGTCAGCAGGCCAGGGGAAGAACAAGAGCTTCAAGGGCGTCAATCCGATTCAGCCAGCCGCGCAAAAAAACTTGCCGGGATGGCTTTTTGCGGACGAGGGAGCGATAAAAATCACGCCGGCAACCGGCAATGGCCCTGATGAGAGGGGCATCCGGACTGGAGAGGGCCTGTTTGCTCTTGGGGCCGAGGATGCCGTCAACGGCAAGATTTGCGGCCCTTGCCCTGTTCGCGCCCTGCTGGGCAAGTTTGATGCCGCGGGAGAGGCCGCAATTGACGGCGGCATCATAGATCAGGGCCGCGATTGGGCGCGCCAGATCATCCAGGCCAGGCTTGAGCCAGAACTCGCGGGCAAACATTGCCCGAACCTGGGCTGGCGTGATGGCGAGGATGGTGGCGCGGCAGACTGGCAGCGGCGCAACGCCAATGGAGCGCAAAAAATCGCTGTCATTGCGGGCAAGACCGGCCACAAATTCGCAAGAGGCGCCGTATGCCGTTACACCGCCCGGGTCATCTGGATGATCCGAGATGCCGCCTTCCCGGCTGGCAGTGAAGTTGTGGGCAAAATCGAAGTTTGCAGACATTTTTCCTCCTTGATTTTCGCGGATTTTAACATGGTTAAAACGCAAAGCTGCCTGGAAGCGCGCAGGGAGGCACCCAGACGGCTGGAGAACGCTTGACAGGAATTTAAAAAAAGGCGGGAATGCCGGACGCGGCTTATTCGAGGTTTTATTTTATCTGGATTTTTTTTAACGGATCTTTCACATGATGCCCTGCGATACCATAGTCCATTCCCATATTCTGCTTGCCCAGGATGAAAACCGCTCCATACTGCGCGATCATTCCGTGGCCATCAAAGACGGCCTCATTTGCGCAATTGCGCCCAGAACAGACATTGTTGGCAGGTATGTTCCTGATCGTGAAATGGAAACTGACCTTGTGCTGCCAGGCCTTGTCAATGCGCATGCCCACGCGGCCATGACTTTTGTCCGCGGTTACGGCGACGATATGCCGCTCATGGACTGGCTCACAACGCGCATTTTTCCAATCGAGGCGCGGCTGGAGCCAGACATCACGCGCCTTGCGAGCCTGCTTGGCCATGCCGAAATGCTGAGCCACGGCATAACCGCCTGCATGGACATGTATATTTTTGAGGATGCGGTTTTTGATGCCGCAAGAACTGCGGGACTGCGCCTTGTTGGCGGCGAAGCTGTTTTTGCCTTTTCTTCAGCCGCCTGCAGGAATTATCACGAAGCCCTCGAGGCGACGCGCCGGCTGCATGAAAGAAGCTCTTCCCGCTTGCGGACAGCGCTCAACCCACATTCAGTTTACACTACAGACTCCGAAATCCTTGCGGCCTGCCGCAGACTTGCCCTGGAACTTGATATGCCCCTGCACATTCACCTGGCCGAAACGGCCGACGAATGCGCGCTTTGCGAACAAAGAACAGGCTTGCGCCCGGTTGCATATTGCCAAAGCCTGGGGCTTTTCGACGTTCCGGCCACAATCGCCCACGGGGTACATTTAAACAAGGATGAAATCGCCATCCTTGCGGATAAAAATGTTTGCGTGGCGCACAATCCCTCATCAAACATGAAATTGGCTTCCGGCATCGCGCCAGTGCCGGACATGCTTGCTGCCGGCCTTGACGTTGGCCTTGGCACCGATGGGCCTGCCAGCAACAATCAATTGAATATTTTTGCCGAAATGCGCCAGGCAGCCCTGCTGCACAAAATTTCGGACCCGACTGCCCTTCCCGCCCAGACTGTCCTCGACATGGCTACCATCCACGGCGCGGCCTGCCTGCATTGGCCCGAACTTGGCCGGCTTCGGCAAGGAGGCCCGGCAGACCTTGTCGGAATGAATATGCGCTTTCCCAATCTTTTGCCCATGCACAATCCGGTTTCCCAGCTTGTATATGCCGCAGGCGGTCATGAATGTGAATTGACAATGGTTGAGGGTGAAGTGCTTTTCCACAAGGGAAAGTTCGGACGTTTTGACATTGGGGATGTCATTGCCGAAACAGGCGAGCTTCTGGACTTTGTCCGGGGCAAGTGACCCGGGTTGGCAGATGGGCCAGGTTTGACGCTGCCCACGCTTTTGTGCAAAATTACTTTTGAGCCTTCAGGAAAGCTGGCCCACAAATTTCAATCAAGGGATAACAAGATGAAAAAAACAGCCCTGTGCGCAATCGCGCTTCTTGTCCTGATAGCCGGCTGTCAGCCGGATCGCGGACCGCAACAGACCTTGCTGGATTCGGCTGCTGACGCTCTCGAAAACAAGGATCCCCAAAAATTCATGGCTTGTCTCGACATTCAGGCCTATTCTGTAAACCAGCTAAAAAACCTGACCAAAAATGACGAAGTGCTGAACTCGCTCGACAAACTGGGCAATACCCTGGGCCTTGGCGGCCTCAACAATATTATCGGCTCCATTGTCGATATTACCGGCACCGTCGAGCAGGAAATGAACCAGGGCGTGGCGACAGGGCAGATGATGGCGCAGTGCCGCACATCCATCACGCCGGATTGCCCCTGGGTGCCGCAATCGCTGAAAGCGGCGAAAATCATCGAGGTCGGACCGGATGCGGCCATTGCCAGCGTTACCACGCCGGCCAATATTACCAGCTGGCTTTCCCTGCGCAAGGAAGGAAATGCCTGGAAAATCGTGGGCCGCGCGCCGCTTGAAAATCTTGCCCGGCGTTATGCCAGCCCCCCGCGGGAGCAGCCGGCGGATCAGCCCGGCCAAAAGAACCAGACCGGAAACGCGACGAAAATATGAAGGACAAATATATGATCAAGGCCTGGCTGATTGCCGGGCTGGCGCTGATTCTTCCGCACTTCCTGGCCGGCCCTGTCCATGCGGAAGCCGGCAAACGCGTTGCCCTGATGCTTGAGCATGATTCGGCCGCGCCATATACAAATATGCTGCGCGAAGGGCTCGCGCGGGCCGGGCGTGATTTTGGCCTGGCAGGCAGCGTTGTCGTGGCCACGGACGACGACGATCAGGAGGAAGCCTTTCGCAGGGCCGCGCAGGAAAACGATCTCGTGATCGTCGCAACCGACAATATGCACGAAATCCTGCGGAACAATGCAGCCAATTTCCGGCGCAAAAAGTTCGGCGTAATCGATGCCGGCATCCGCGCCCCAAATGTCAGCTGCGTAACTTTTGCCGACGAGCAGGCCGCCTGCCTGGCGGGCGCTGCAGCGGCAATGCTTGCCAAAGCCCGGGGCGCCGGCGCAATAGGCTGGCTCTCCGGCATGGATACCCCGGCCATGCGATCCCTGTTTTCGGGATTTTCCGCCTGCGCGGAAATGACTATGCCCGATATTCGGGTTGCCCAGGCTATAGCCGGCTCGTTCACCGATTCCGGAGCGGCCGCGGAAAAAGCCGCCCAGCTGGCCGGCACAGCCAGCGTCATCGCCCTGGCGGCCGGGGCGGCCAATCCGGCGGCTGCAAAGGCAATCCGGGACAGCAAGGCCCTCGTCATCTGCCTTGATGCCTGGCAGCCCGATCTTGCCCCCGGCAAGACAGTAGCCGGAATAACCAAGGCCGTTGACCGCGCGATTTGGCAGCTATGCGAAGATTTCGCCAAAGACCGGTTCAGGGCAAAGGAAATCGTAATTTATGACCTTGCCAACAAGGGCGTCGGCCTGGCCGGCTTTGATGACAAGGGCAAATATCCCGATATCAGCCGCCGCGTAAGCGAACTGAAGCGCGAAATCGAAAACGGCAACATTGCATTGCGTTCGATGAGGCAAAGGACTTTGTGCGATTGCCTGGATTAATAAGGGGCTGCCGCCCGGCCAAATTGGCTGACAGGTGCGAATCCATTGTAATTTTGTATTTGGGGGAAGGGCGCCGTACCCTGCGCGGCGGCGCAAGCCAGCCAGAAACCACGCTTTTTGCCTGGCGGCCTTCGAGATTGAAATGTAAACATTTAAATGTGGACATCTGCATGCAAGCCTGCTCCGGGCAGGCAAGGGAGGCAAAATGAAAAGTCCCGGAATATCCATACCCAACCAGTTCCTGAACTTTTTCAGCGCAAAAGTTCCCGATGTCTGGAAGGCGGTTGATTATTACCGCCATGAACGCGGAAGCGGGGAAGACGGCTGGGATATGCGCGTCTTTATGCCGACTTCGGCCTGGGAGGCCGTAATCGAAAGGCTGATTCCCGAAAGCCCGGCCTACGCCAAAGGCTTTGCTGCAAAAAACCTGCAGGTGATTGGCGCCTGGCGCCCGACCCAGGACATTTTGCGTTTTGACGATGATTTTTATACCATGCTTACAAAGACGCCGGTAACGGG
>VSMX01000159.1 GCA_009773975.1 Desulfovibrio sp.
AATAGGCTCTTCCTTATGCCAGTGCCGTAAAAATGCATAAAGCACCAGGGGCGGCCCCCCCCATTCCCACCGCGCTCATCATTATGCCCGAGATAAAACCGAAAGGTATGGCTGCCCAGATCGGCACGGGATTTTGCCGTCTGTCCAGCCTCATGCCGATGAATTGCCAGATCAGGAAGATGGCAAGACTGGCGCCCGCGGCCAACAAAAGGGCCCCCGGCCCCGCATTTGCCAAAAACCATATTCCAAAGGGAATGCCTGGAAAAGTGACAAGGGAAAGAATAACGGTTTCCCGCCAGATAATTTGCTTCAGATAGGGCAGGGTCACGCCCAGAAAAACGGCCGCTCCTGAGATGCAGCCGTACAAAATCGCTTCCCGCGGCGGCAGAACGAGAGCTATGAGCGGTATTGCCAGCAAGTTTCCGCCAAAACTTGTGATGCCGGTCACAAAGCCGGCCAGGAGCCAGAGAATATTGAAATAGAAAAATTGAAGCATGATGGGTTATCAAATTCTTTTTCGGGCAAGCAGGTCACTGTATCCTGGTTTTGATCAGGCAAGATGCCTGGCCGACCTGCCGCCCGAAGAATATATTCCAAAAGTATCCTGTCAGATGCCCAGGATGCGGGCCGCGTTTTCGTACATGATTTTTTCGCGCACGCCAGGGGCAAGATCAAAATCCTTGTAGGCTTCAAGCGCGTCCTTCAGCTCGACAAAGGGATGGGCGCTGGCAAAAACCACCTTGTCGGGGATCATCTTGTTCATGGCTTCCACATAAAGATTGACCATGGGCGCACGCTCGTATTCCGAAATATCCATGTAAACATTCGCATTACGCAGGCAGGTGTAAATTGCTTCCATGACAAAAGGATAGCCGCCGTGGCTCATGATGATGACAAGTTCCGGGAAATCCCTGGCCACCTTGTCTGCGTCGCGGGGATCTGCGTATTCGATTATCGCGCCAGGCACCTGTGGCGGCGGAGCCATGGTAATGAAAACCGGACAATTCAGTTCACAACATTTGGAGTAAAGAGGATAGAAGCGGGCATCGGATGCGGGACAATGGGCAAGATAGGGATCAATTGCAATGCCTTTCATTTTCAGGTCGCGTACCGCATGTTCTGTTTCACGCACAGCGGCCATCTTTTTGTGGGGATCAATACCCCAGAAGCCGACAAACTTTTCGGGATAGGTCTTGCAAAATTCCAGCACGTCTGGATTGTTTGAAGGGAAGCCGTATGTGGTTTCCGCATCGCGTCCGGTAATGACGCCAATTTCCACGCCAAGTTTGTCAAGGTCGGCCACTATTTCGGGCAGAGGCTGCACCTTGCGTTTGTCAAAGCCAATTACTTCGCAGGAAGCCCTGAACATGGCGCTGTTCCTGATGCCGTCGATAATGGCCTTTGTGTTGGGCCTGAAGCGAAAATCAATGATCTTCATGGGTTCTCCAGTGGATTTATGATAAATTGCCCCCGGTGGGGGCATTTGTTGGCCGATTTATTTGCTTACAAGCAAGAGCGGAATTTCGGGCACATATGTGCAAAGCAGCAGCACAAGCAGCATCAGGCCGATCATTGGCAGGGCCATGGAGGCTATGCGTTCAAGCTTGGCCTTGGCTACACCGCTGGCCACAAAGAGATTCACGCCAACAGGCGGCGTAATGAATCCAATTGCAAGGTTTACGACCATGATGACGCCAAAATGCAGCGGCGAAACGCCTACGCTGACTATAACAGGCAGCAGTATGGGCGCCAGGATAACAATGGCGGCCAAAGCTTCCATGAATGTGCCCACTATGAGCAGGAGCACGTTAATCAGCAGAAGCACCATGACCTTGCTTTCTGTAAAGCCAAGGATGCCGCGCGCAATTGTGCCCGGAACATCCTCGAGAGTCATTATGTTGCCGAAAAGCGTGGCCATGGCCATCAGCAGAATGATGACGGAAGACGTTTCGCAGGCTTCGATGCAGGCATGCCACAGGCCTTTTAAATTCATTTCGCGGTACAGGAAAAGCCCGACGATAAGGCCGTAGAAAGCAGAAACAGCCGCTGCTTCCGTCGGGGTCATTATGCCGCCGTAAATGCCGCCAAGAACGATGACAGGCACCAAGAGAGCCCATTTGGCCGCCCAGAAAGACTTGAAAAATGTGGCAGCGTCACGCTTCTTGATCTCTCCGTGCCAGCCGCGTTTGCGGGAATAAAAATAACAATAAGCCATCAATACAAGACCGGTAAGCACGCCTGGAATAATGCCGGCCATGAAAAGGTCGCCGATGGATACCTGGGCCGACACGCCGTAAACCACGAATGGATTGGACGGCGGGATCATCACGCCCACGCAGCCCGCGGCCGCGACAAGAGCGCATGAGAAAAATTTGTCATAGCCGCGTTCGACCATGGCCGGGATGGTCAACGCGCCGATAGCCGCGACCGTTGCAGGGCCGGAACCGGAAATCGCGCCGAAAAACATGCAGGTGACGATGGCTGTCAGGCCCATGCCGCCATATAGGCCGCCCACTATTTCATCGGCAAAGGAAAGCAGCCTGTGCGAAAGGCCTCCCGCGCCCATGAAGACGCCTGCGGCAATGAAGAAGGGGATAGCCATGATGGGGAAGTTGTCGATTGAGGTAAAAGTGACCTGGGCCATGTATTCAATGGGCAAGGTATCGGCGCTGATAATTGTGGCCAGTGTGGAAAGGCCAAGGCTGATGGCAATCGGCACGCCTATGGCGCAAAGCACCACGAAATATCCGAAAAGCGCCTGCAAGGGATCAATGTATTCAAAAATAAAGCATGGCGAAATGATAAGCGCAACGCAGGCAAAGCCTGCAAGAGAATCGACAGGGCCGCATATCCTGACCTGCTTTATGAGATTCTGGATCAGGCGCAGGCACATCAGGCCAAAACCGAAGGGCAAGATAAAATAGGGAATGAGGAATGGAATTCTCAGCGCTGTTGTGTATTGAGGAAAAGTCAGGAGCCGTTCGATCTGCCCCCAGCCGTACCAGGCAATTGCCGCAGTAAGGCAGAAGAACAGGGATTCGACGATAATCCAGCTGATATTCTGCCATCTTTTGGGCAGATGATCATATAAAATATCCACCCTGATTGATGAACGCTTCCTGATAGCGACAGAAACAGCCAGATACGATATCCAGATAAAAATGTAGCGCGAAAGTTCTTCCGTCCAGACAGCGGCGCCGGCGCGCTCGATAAACTGGGTAATGATATAACGATACACAACTTGCCAGGTGATGAAAAAGATAATCATCAACAGGCCAGAAACCATGAAAATGCATTCAAAATTTTCATTCAGCCAGTGCAGGACTCCATTGCGCTGCTGCGTGCTTTCCATTTGTTCCCCCAATCTGTTTCCAGGTTCAAACCCCGGCGGATTTGCGCCCGCACACAAAATAATCGCCCCGAAACAAGCCGCCCTCTGGACCATTTCATGTGAAAACGCCATAAATAATCAATAAACAAAGACGGCGCTCCTACTGCCAGAATCGCCCGAAATTGTCTCTTGAGGGCGGAGTAAATCCGCCTTGGGACAATTTCGTGCGCGCCTTTTGAAAATCATAGATGATAAAAATCGGTTTACACAGATTAAGTTACACTATCTGTCACGGTAGAAAGCGCCGCCTTTGGATAATGAATTTTTACTTCTGTGTTTCTTCAATCAGCATGATGATTTCCTGGGGAACTTCTTTGGAGAACTTGTCACGCACGGGCTGGGTCTTTTTCTTGAGTTCTTCGCGCTGTTCTGGCGTAAGCAGGGTAATATCGATGCCTTTGTCTCGGAAAGCCTGCCAGGCCTTTTCTTCAAGCTTCACGGATTCCTTGCGCTGCCAGTCGGTGGCCTGCTTCGCGGCGTCGCGAATGATCTTCTGCTGTTCGGGGGAAAGGCTATCCCATTTTTTCTTGTTCATCAGCAGAATGTGCATGGAATAGTTGTGCTGGGAATCCATGGCATGCTTGAGCACTTCGGAGTGTTTGGCATCATTAAGCAGGGAGAATGTGTTGCCTTCCGCGTCAACCGTGCCCTGCTGCAGGGCCGTATAGGTTTCTCCCCAGGCCACAGGCGCGGGGTTGGAGCCAAGTTCCGTAACAACCGCGACTTCAACAGGGGAATCCGTGGTGCGGATCTTGAGATTCTGAAGGTCGCTCACCTGCTTCAGGGGCTTTTTGGCGGACGCAAAGTTGCGATAGCCGTATTCGCTGAACATGATGGTTTCAAGACCTATGTCATTGGCCACCTTGCGCAGTGCTTTGCCAAGTTCGCCTTCGTCCAGGGCCTTGTACAGCTTTTCCTGGTTTTTGGGATCGGTGATGTAGGGAAGATCAATGGCCATATAGGCAGGCGAGAAGCTGGCCAGGTTGGGCGTGGAAGAGGACGACATGTCAAGCGTTCCGGCCTGGGCCTGTTCCGTGGTTACGCGGTCGGAACCAATCTGTGCATTGCCGAAAATTCTGATTTTAATTTTGCCGTCGCTGTTTTTTTCAACCAGTTCCTTGAATTTCTCATAGCCAATGGTAACGTTGTTTCCAAAGGCCATTGGATGGCCGATACGCAAGGTAACCGGCTTGTCTGCCGCAAATGAAACCACGCCCATCCCGAGGCTCATC
>VSMX01000016.1:0-17700 GCA_009773975.1 Desulfovibrio sp.
AAAACCCGGACGCGGCTTCGCTGATCATCGCCGTGCCTGCCGAAGAGCAGGTCAGCGGCGGCAACTTCAATCCGTGGGGCCCGACTTCCCCCACCGAATACAACGACATCCCTCTTGTCGCCGGAGAGCATGAATATATCGGTACAGACGGCAACGACAACTTTATCGGGGATGTGACCGGAAATTCCAGCAAGTCCACCCTGCAGCGCGACGACGTTATCGACGGCGCAGGCGGCGATGATATGCTTACAGTGGGTCTGAACGGCAACTGGTCTGGCTTCAGCTCCAAGGGCGGCATGACCAACGTCGGAACCGTCAATCTGGAGAACGATGCCAGCCGCGCCTACAGTTTTAACGCAAAGGGCATTGATGGCGCCACAACATGGAATCTGGACGGCAATATCAATCTTTCCGAGCTGTCCCGGACAGGCGTGGATGTGAATCTTTCCAATGTGCACATTGCAAATGGAGTAAACATTGGCTTTGCCAGCGGGGTCACCTCCGGACCCGCAGACGCGCTGACTATCGGCCTTGAGAATGTCTATATTCCGGCCACCGGCAATGACCAGTCCGCAAAACCCGTGAGCATCAAGGCCCAGGGCATTGAGGATGTGACAATTAATTCTACTGGCACCCTTGCTGACAACAGGGTGGATATCAGCAACATTGACTATATGGAAACGCTTGCGGTCAAAGGCGATGGAAATGTGCATGTCACAACCAGCGGCAAGTTTTTTGATGCCCTGAATGCGTCAGATGCCACAGGTAATGTGGCTGTGACCGCGACCGGATCTGTTCTGGACAATATCCAGCTTGGCTCCGGCAATGACAGGGTTTACAACAACGTGGCCCAGGATGCGGTCATTGACGGCGGCGATGGGGAGGACGCGGTTTATCTGACTGGCGCAAACGGTCCCTACGCCCTTTCCACCACCAACCTTGAAACTGTGGGAATAAACGGCAACAGCGGCAAAGTGACGCTGATCGGCGCGGAAATGGACGGAGTGGAAAATCTGACTCTCAGCGGGACAGCCAACTTCAATAATGGCGGGGTGGTTCTTGGCGAATTTGCCAATAGCGCCCTGAACGTCCGCGCTGAACATTCAAACAGCGCCGACCTCACAATCGCGGACATCAGCGACATAAGCTTGACTGTTGGCGATGGCAAACGCGGTACTTCCGATAATTTTACCGGAAACCTTAGACTCGATGCAAGCAGTCTTTCGATTACTACCGAGGATGTGAGCCAACCCAATCAGGTGAAATTCGACAGCGCTGTGGATGCTGACAATGTGACTGATCTCTCGCTGAATGCCGGCCGCAATTCTTCCCTGACGGTAAATGGCGGTGATTTGAGCCAGGTTTCCAGCCTTACTGCGGCTGGTTACGGGCATATTGACCTCACGGCAGCCTCGGCCCTGGGAACGGAAGCTCAAAACGTTTATGTGGACACCACACAGATGAGCAACGGCAAGTTTACAGCAGCCTTCGTGGACAATAACACTAGTGGCGCCGTGTTCAATCTGGTTGGTTCCAATCTGGCGGATCACAACATCAAAGTGGGCACAAGCTACGATTCCATCAGCGTGAGTACTGGCATGGGCGCCGATACTGTGGAGGTTGTCGCTGAAGACGGCGTGGCCCTGGACATCTCCAAGATGGATATTGACCTTGGGGGCGGCAACAACGGCGTTATCATAAATGGCAGGGTGGCCAATGGCTGGGATTTTTCGGACTGGAAGGGCGTGAGCAGGATTTCGTTCACTCCCGATTCCGGAATTTCTCAGGCCGATCAGGCGGCGATTGCTGGCCAACTTGGCATCGCCGTGGATAATGTTATCGTAAATGGTCAGGATTCGGGTACAAAAGATAATCCGATTCAACTTCCCAGCAGCGTGTTGGAAGGAGGTTTTCCTGTTACCGTTCCTGAAGGGGACTATTATCAGGCTAATGCCTCCGGTCTTTCGGAGCTTGATTTCAGCGATGTCACCATAAATAATGGTGGCGCGTTTGTGGCGGAAAATGTTGGCGCCACAGTGACCGCTGAATTGCCTCCGGATGGAGGCATGGTTATACTCCAAAGCAAAGAGGGGACTCCGGCGCAGGACTGGACCGTCAATGCCTCCGGTTCTCAGGGCAACGAAATCTTTGTTAATATGGGCGCGCCGACTGCCGGCAACAGCCAGACGCTTACCATCAATCATACAGGCGATGGTGATCTGACTCTTAATACGGACAACTCCAATAATACGAAGGTTGGCAGCGGCACAGTTGATGTTACCGACTTCACAAATACCGTGCTGGAGCTTAACACCAGCGCCAATGCCGGAACCACAACGACTGTGGGCGGCATGACAACGGTGCCCGGCCTCTCTACATCTCAGGTTGCCACCACCCGTTTTAAAGATCTTCAGCAAGCGACCATCACCGGCGGTTCAGATGTCAATTTGAAAGCGCAGCTAGGCGGCAAGAATGTTGCAAACCTCCAGGTTGATGCCAGCGATGCCACGGGTGCCCTTGATATCGGCCTGGTTGCCGCGCAAACGATCAACTACACCGGTTCGCAGGGCGATGATGCGCTCTGGATATCTCCATTCGCCAGCGGAAGCCAGATCAGCCTTGGCGCAGGCGCAGACAAAATTGCCATCAATTCTTCCTGGATGGCTGTAGCCGATGGCGCCAGACCCGGGGTAATTAACCTTGACCTTGGTTCCGGTTCAGGAGATGGCGATGATCAGGTGGAGATATATCCTGCGGGCAGTTCCAACCCTGCGTTGCTTATGGTGACCAATTTCAACTCGGGTGACAGCTTCACTCTTAAGGACGACATCATCTCCGGTCAGGTTGCGGACTTGGATAATGTGTTCGGGGTCAAGTATACTGAAAAAGGAAAACTTGCCGGTCTGATTAATGCTTTCACCGGAAGCACTATAGATGATAGCGCCGTTACCCTTAGCCAGGATGGCGGTGTAGGTTATACCACGGCAAACGGTGTTACCACCGCCTGGTTTACGGTAATAAAGGGCGAAAGCGTTGGCAGCAATGTGGAAGGCGCAGTTTCCGGTCAAAACGTGGTGCTTGTGGGAGTGCAGGGCTCGGCTGTGCAATCTGGCGACGGCATAGATACCTACGGAGATTGGTCAGTCGCGGCCCCATCAGAATAAATTCATGAATATGATAAGAGCATAAACTTATAAATGGAGAAAGGCCCGAATTGTGTATGCAATCCGGGCCTTTTCACTATTGCGGGCGTCAACTTTCGCCCGTATTTTATTTTTTACCTGTCATGCCAAGCTTTTGAGCCAGGTAGCCCCAGACAATCAGCAGCAAGCCAAAACAGAAAACAGCTATCCGTAGGCCTGTCATTTCAAGTTTTCCCGGAGAAGAATAAAAAACAGTTTTTTTCCATGCGGAGACTCCTCCGAAATTCAGGCAATGGGAGCAGGAGGTCATCCAGAAAGGGATGCTTGCCGGCAGGGCAGAAGGACTTGCCGCAGGCTTGTGCGCACAGAAAACAGCCTTGTCTGAAATGCTTTCGTACCGATTTGGCGCAATACCCGCGGGCTGGCGCTATACTGTAAATTCGCTGGCCGGGCCGGATATAATCAGCATTCCTGGCGCAAAAGTTCGGCACACTTTTTGCTTAGATATTGCAAACACCAAAAAAGCGGCGCGGGCCGCTGATTTTATGGCGCGGCGCATACAAATAGCGCGGCGTCCAAATCGAGAGGATGCGCGATGTTTGGCAAGAATCCCGATCCGAGCAAGACGGAAGAAGCGACCCCGAAACGCAAGAACAAGCAACGCCAGGAAGGCAATGTTCCCAAATCGCAGGAGCTGGGCAAGGCCGTAAGCCTGACCTGCGGCCTGGCCGCTCTTTTTGTCTGGATTGGCCCGATGAGCGAGATCATCAGAGAAATTTTCCAGCGTTTTCTTCTGCACAGCTGGAAATTCGATCCAAATCCGCAAAATGTGTATGCCCTGATTCTCGACATAATGGGGGATCTGGCCATAATCCTTTTGCCTGTGCTGCTTTTTCTGGCCTTCATGGCCTTTCTCTCCCAGCGCATTCAGGTTGGCAAGCTCTGGACAACCAAGGTTTTCAAGCCCAAGTGGCAGCGCTTCAACATCATCAAGGGCCTCAAGCAGATGATGCTCAGCCCGCAGACGATATTGCGCACCCTGAAGAGCTTTCTTTTTTGCGTCATCCTGGGAATCATCCCGACCATTGTCATCATGAGCGAGTATGAAAACTTCCTGCCCATGTATTATGCCACGCCGGACGGCATTGCGGGATATATGCTCGAAATGGCCATGAAGCTGGCAATCTGGGCGCTTGGACCGATACTGGTGATCGCTGCCTTCGATGTCTGGCAGTCGCGTTACGCCTACAAGGAAAACATGAAGATGACCAAGGACGAGGTCAAGGACGAGCGCAAGAACGCCGAAGGCGACCCCGTTATCAAGAACAAGCAGAAACAGAAGATGATGCAGGTCATGGCCAGCCGCATGCTCCAGTCCGTGCCCAAGGCCGACGTGGTCGTCACAAACCCGACCCATCTTGCGGTTGCCCTGCGCTACAATGCCCAGGAATCGCCGGCCCCGATAGTCATTGCCAAGGGCGCGGACCATCTGGCCGAGAAAATCAAGGAAATCGCCCGTCAAAACAATGTTCCCGTGCGCGAAAACGTGCCTTTGGCACGGGCTTTGTATAAAGCAGTGGAAATAGGCGACATGATTCCCGAGGAGCTTTACAAGGCGGTGGCCACATTGCTGGCCAGCATCTGGAAACTCAAGCCACGCGCGAAGAATTAGATATAGAGACAGTTTTCCAAGTTATATTTGCGAGGTGTCGGAAAAATGGCAACAACTGGACTTCCACAATTTGATTACTCCCGCTTCTCGAAGCATGGCGAACTGGGCCTCGCTGCCGGCGTGGTCGTTATTCTCTTCGTCATGCTTGTGCCGCTGCCAACATTTTTCATGGATATCATGCTTTGCGTGAGCATATCCATTTCCCTGCTGGTGCTGGTGATGACGATGTTCATGAGCTCGCCGCTCGAGTTCACGATCTTCCCGTCCCTTTTGCTGATCACAACCCTTTTGCGTCTGGCCCTCAACGTGGCCTCGACCCGTCTGATTCTGCTCAATGGCGATCAGGGCGTTGAAGCGGCGGGATCGATCATCCGCTCGTTTGGCGAATTCGTGGTTGGCGGCAGCTTTGTGGTTGGCGGCGTCATCTTCATGATCATGTTCATCCTGAACAAGGTTGTTATCACGGCCGGCACCACGCGTATAGCGGAAGTCGCGGCCCGCTTCACCCTTGACGCCATGCCCGGCAAGCAGATGGCCATCGAAGCCGACCTCAATGCCGGCCTTATCGACGAGAACGAAGCCAACGACCGCCGCCAGGCCATCCGCAAGGAAGCCGACTTTTACGGAGCCATGGACGGCGCGTGCAAATTCGTATCCGGCGACGTGAACGCGGGCATGATGATTACGATGGTCAATATCATCGGCGGCATCATCATCGGCATGGTCCAGAAAGACATGGACTGGAACAGCGCCCTCACCACCTATTCCCTGCTGACCATTGGCGACGGTCTGGTTTCGACCATTCCATCGATCATTGTTTCCACAGCCACCGGCCTGCTTGTTTCCCGCGCTGCCTCGGAAGCCAAGATGGGCGAGGAATTCCTGGCCCAGCTCACCTTCAACAGCCAGGCTCTGAAGATGGTTTCCGGCGTGCTCGTGATCTTTGCAATCGTTCCCGGCCTGCCTGCCGTTCCTTTCCTTGTGCTGGCGGCCCTGCTCTTTGTCGTTGCCAGGCTATCTGCGGACAGGGAAGCGGAAGAAGGCGCGATGGACAAGAAGAAAGGCAAGGCCGCCCAGGGCAAGGCTCCCGCATCCGCGGACACGCCCGAGGAAGTGCAGGCCCTGCTGCCCCTGGATACGCTTGAACTTGAAGTTGGCTACGGTCTTATCCCGCTGGTTGACGAGGAACAGTCCGGCAACATACTTGCCCGCATCCGCTCCATTCGCCGGCAATTCGCCCTGGATATGGGCGTGGTCATCCCGAGCCTGCACCTGCGCGACAACCTGCAGCTCAAGCCCGGCCAGTATTCCCTGCTTATCAAGGGCAATCAGGTGGCCAGCGCGGAAATTCTGGTCGATCACTTCCTGGCCATGGATCCCGGCAATGTTACCACGCGCATCAACGGCATCGAAACCCGCGAGCCGGCCTTCAACCTGCCCGCTCTCTGGATACCGGACTCCCAGCGCGAGGAAGCCATGCTTGCAGGCTACACCGTGGTCGATCCCGCAACCGTTATCGCCACGCACCTTACAGAAGTGTTCAAACGCCATCTTGCCGACTTCCTGGATCGCCAGGCTGTGCAGGGGCTGCTCGATACCGTTGCCAAACATTCGCCCAAGGCTGTTGAGGATCTTGTCCCCAATACCATTAATCTGGGCGGCGTGCAGAAGGTTCTGCAGCTTCTGGTTCGTGAAAATGTCAGCATCCGCGATATGCTGACCATAGTTGAAACCCTTGACGACTATGCCGGGGGCGTGAAAAATCCGGAAATCCTGGCCGAATATGTGCGTGAAAAACTGTCCCGGTCCATTGTGCGGCCCTATCTGGACAGCCAGGGCGTGCTGCCGGTGCTGACCCTCAACGGCAATGCCGAGAGACTGGTCCAGGAAGGCATTCGACAGACCGACAACGGCGCGACATTCCTTTCGCTGAACCCGGCCACGGCCCAGAAACTGATGCAGAACATCAACACTGCGGTTGAAAACGCGGTCAACACCGATGGCCAGCCTGTCATCCTGACCAGCCCGGTAGTGCGGCCGCACCTGGCCCAGCTGATAACCCGCTTCCTTCCGAGCATTCCGGTTATCTCCCAGGCCGAAATTCCGTCGGATATCCGCCTGCAGTCGGTTGGAACAGTGAATTCGGACTAAAAAATCGGGGATTGGGCTGAAAACGCAAGTTTTCGGCTCCCCCGCAAAATTTCTGACACACCTCGCAAGAAAGCCCGTCCCGGCAGACGGGCAAAAGCAAAATCCCGGCCTTGCGCCGGGATTTTGACGTTGATTGATCCGAAGTTCCCCTCTGGTATCGCGTCAAGCGACAATAGTTTGAGACCTCCAAAAATCAGAAGCTGTCTTCACATAGTGAATTTTGTTCTCTCGCAAGGAAGATGGCAAATTATGAAGGGAGTGTACTCTTACGGTACTCTACCGGAATAATTTACGAAATCTGACGCAACGAGAGGGCAAAATTTTTCGCCTGCGGGCAAACTGGCCAGGCAGCGCTGGAGGGCTTCGACCAAAGGATAGTGCTGCCGAATCTGCTGGACCGCATTCGCTCGGAATACGGAAAACGGCGCCAGGGCTGAAACGGCCCCCGCACGGGAAAGCGGCTTCCGGGCCACTGTACGAACGCCAGGCAATCTGTTACAAACAGCCATGCCCAATTATGCCAAGGAATTAAATCAGGCCCAGTACGAAGCCGTAACCAGCGGCCCCGGCGCAACTCTTGTTGTGGCCGGCGCGGGCAGCGGCAAGACCAGGACAATTGTCTATCGCCTGGCCTGGCTTTGCGAAAACGGAGTCAATCCTTCCGAAATAGCCCTGCTGACCTTCACGCGCAAGGCTGCGGCAAATATGCTTCAGCGGGCGGCCTTGATGCATACATGCGAGGATCTTTCGGGAATCAATGGCGGCACCTTCCATTCGTTCGCTTTCGGCATCTTGAGACGCTGGCAGCCGGACTGGCTTGAGGGGCGTCCCTTTACGCTGATGGATCCAGAGGATGTCAATCACGCCCTCAAGCGCATCAAGGAACAGCTAAATCTGGGCAAGAAAGACAGTTCCTTCCCCAAAATCCAGACCATAGCCTCAATTCTGGGCAAGGCCCGCAACAAGGAACTGCCCATTGACCAGGTCTTGCAGCACAGCGCCTGGCATCTTTTGCCCCATGCCGGGGCGCTTGAGGAAATGGCTTTTGCCTACCGCTGTTTTCGCCGCCAGAATGCCCTGCTGGATTATGACGACCTGCTTTTCGAGCTTGAGGAGATGCTCAAAAATGACGAGGATCGCGCCGCAAGGCTGCGCGGCCGTTTCGGCCATATCCTTGTCGATGAATACCAGGACACCAATCTGGTGCAGGCCAGGATTGTGCGCCAGCTTGCCATGACGCCGGACGGCAAATGCGGCAATATCATGGTCGTCGGCGACGAGGCCCAGTCAATCTATGCCTTCAGGGGCGCCAATGTGCGCAATATCCTGGAATTTCCATACCAGTTTCCGGATTGCCGCATAATCCGCCTTGAGGAAAATTACCGCTCCACAAAACCCGTGCTCGATGTGGCCAATGACCTGCTCTCCCATGCCGTGCAGTCCTTTGACAAGCATCTGTTCACCAAAAGGGAAGGCGGCGAGCCGGTGCGCCTGCTGAAGCCGCTTTCCGATACAAGCGAGGCCGGCCTTGTGGCCGGGCGCGTAAGGGAATTGCTCGCCGTCTATGAGCCGGACGAAATAGCTGTGCTGTTCCGCGCCGGATTCCATTCCTACGCGCTCGAAGCCGAATTGCGCAAACTTGGCATAGGTTTCCGCAAATACGGCGGAATGCGTTTTGTCGAGGCCGCCCACATCAAGGATGTCCTGGCCTTTGCGCGGCTCGCGATCAATCCGCTGGATCTGCCGGCTTTCACGCGCCTGGCCGAACAATGCCGCGGCATAGGCGCAAAAACGGCCGACAAGCTCTACAAAATGCTGGCAGAAGGCAAAAATCCGGCCGAAGAGAAGGCTTTCAGGCGTTTTCCGCAACTGGCCGAAGACCTTTTGCTGATCTCCGATTTGCGAAAGGAGATGCCAGCGCCCCGCGCCTTTTTTGAAAAAATTATCGACTGGTACCAGCCGCGTCTTGAACTGCTTTATCCGGAAGACTGGCCGCGCCGCAGCGAAGCGCTGGGCGAAATCCTGCAAATTGCCCAGAACTATCGGGAACTGGATCTTTTTGTGGCCGACATCGCCCTTGAAAATCCCGACGATAATCCCGATCAGCAGGACTGCGTCACCCTTTCCACCATTCATTCGGCCAAGGGCCTGGAATGGAACGCAGTATTGATTCTCGATCTTGTCGAGGATCGCTTTCCCGGCCGCCACGCTTCCGCAAGGCCCGAGGACTTCGAGGAGGAGAGGCGCCTTTTGTATGTGGCCCTGACCCGCGCGCGCAAGACGCTTGAGCTTTATTCGCCGGCAACCCTTTACAGCCGCCTGGAATACGGGATGAGCCCGGTAAATCCCAGTCCTTTTGTGCGCGACCTCAAGCCGGATCTTTATCAGCTCTGGAAGGAAGTCCCGGGCGGCGGTCTGGTGCTTTGCCAGCGCCAAAAGCCGGCTGAAAATGAAGATGTTTTTCCGGAAAGCGAATTTCCTGACGATGACTGCCAGGAAGCGGATTATTGCGACGATTCCCAGGAAGTCGCGGAGACGGAAGGAGATGAGGGCCCAGGCAAGACTGGCGGCTATTGCAACCATCGGATATTCGGGCGCGGCAGGATTGTCAAATTCCTGGAGCCTGGCAAGGTTCAGGTAAAATTCCCGGGTTTCGGATTAAAAGTCATTCTTACGGATTATCTGGTAATGGAGGATTGAAGTGGCCAAAAAACCGGCTTCGGAAGATGAGGTGCTAAAATGCCTGGCCAGGCATTTTCCCAACAGGCATTCCTCGCTTCTGCTGGGGCGCGGCGACGACTGCGCTGTTCTCAAGACCGATGACCATATTTGCGTTTCTTCCGATCTTTTTCTGGAGGACATTCATTTCAGGCGGAATTATTTTTTGCCGGAAGAGATTGGCTACAAGGCGCTGGCCGTCAATATAAGCGACATTGCGGGCTGCGGCGCGCGGCCTCTTGCCTTTAGTCTCAACCTGGTTCTGCCCTCCTGGGTGGACATGGATTTTCTGGACAGATTTTTCGCGGGCATGGCCGAACTGGCTGAGGAAAACCGTATCGCCCTGCTTGGCGGCGATCTTTCCTCCGGCCCCAGTCTTTGCGCCTGCATCTCTGTTTATGGCACCTGCTTTGCGGAAGGCGCCTTTTTGGCGCGGGGCGGCTCTATGCCCGGCGATCAGCTATTTGTTGTGGGGTGCCCGGGCCTGGCGCGGGTTGGCCTGGAAGAGCTGGAAAAGCGCGGCCGCGATGCCCTTGAGGACTGGCCGGATGCCTGCAGCGCCCATTTGCGTCCCGTGCCCCGGACTGGCGCCGGCCTGATGCTGGCGCGGGCCGGGCTCAATGCCCGCCTGCCGGCCCTGATGGATGTTTCGGACGGCATCATGCGCGATTTGCCGCGCCTGCTTGGGCTTACGGGCGAAAACGGCAGCCAGGGCGCGGCGCTCGGGGCCAGCATCTGGGTAAAACCGGGAAACCTCCATCCAGAAGTTGTGCGCCATGCCGAAATGTTCGGCAGGGACGTTGTTCGGGAAGCCTTGCAGGGCGGAGAGGATTACATTTTGCTTGGCTCCTGCGCGCCCGATATGCTGCCCGCGCTCAAGGCCGCCATCCCGGGCCTGTGGGCAATTGGCCGCGTCCTGCCGGACAGCGGCATTTTCTGCAATGGCGAAAGCCTTGAAACTTGCGGCGGCTTTGATCATTTTGAACATTAAAGCAATTTTGGGGAGTTAAAGGTGGCAGGATTTGACCCGGCGCAATTTCATGACGGTTTTGAACAAATGCGGGCCATTCTGCATCAGGCCTGGCAAAAGGACCTTGTGGCCGGTTTTTCGGGCAATGCCAGCCTGGTCATGCCTGGCGGCAACATTCTGATTACCGGCTCCGGCGCCGCCAAGGGGCGGCTTATGGCGCAAAACCTTTGCGTCATGGACAAAGGCGGCAGGCTTTTGGCTGGGCAAAACCCGTCATCGGAAGCCAAAATGCATTTGGCCATCTATGCGATCAGGGAAGATTGCCGGGCCATTTTGCACACCCATCCCCCCAAATTGCTGGCTCTTGGCCTGAAAAATGATCTGCAAAAAAGCTTCCTGGATTTGCCGCTCCATGAGGCGGCCGTGTTCGGAAAGGCTCTGGCTGTCGCGCCCGCGGCCGAACCCGGCTCGCGGGAGCTTGCGGACGGGGCGGCCAGGGCTGCCCGCGATCCGGCCACAAGGGCGGTGTGGCTGACAAATCATGGCCTCTGCGCCCTGGGAGACAATCTGGATACTGCCCTTGCATTGAGCGAGGAAATGGAACATCTGGCGGGAATTCAGCTGGCTTGCGGATTATTTGGCAAGGTTTAATGTTCGATATTCCCGGTATCCTGCCGCTCGACAGCCCAGGCATTATTCACCTTTTATTTTCCATCCGCAAATCTCCCGGCTCAGGGCGTAAGGCCCTGATGGGCCTTGCCGCCAGTTTCGGCGTCTTTCAATGCCTCCAGCCATAAAAGTCCGGGCATGCAAAAGGGGCTTCGCAAAAAGCCCCTTTTGCAGATTGAAGCGGCAATGCCCTATATTCTCAGGCTGTCCCGGATGTCCTCAAGCCTGGCGCGCGCGAAAAGCAGCCAGGAGACGACCAGTTCGCCGGAATTGAAGAAGGAAGTGATCAAAAGGGGATCGTAGGTGCAGATCCGGTCGAGGTACTGCATGGCGGCGGCCATGTTTTCCTCGTTGTTTTTGGCCCTGATGTCGGGATAAAGCGCGTAGAGGGTATGGATGAAATCGCGAATCACCAGGGCCATGCCCTGAACTTCGTAAATTCTGTTGTCCAGCTCGTAAAAGGGCATTCCCTTGGAATTTTCAAGCAGACCCAGCGCGTAGCCCAGCATGTTTTCGCCGGTTACAAGCCCAAAGGCGGCATAGATGTCGTCGCTGCGCATATTGTAAACGCCGCTGCCCTTGTCCAGGGCTTCCTTGTACTGCTCAAGCAGCTTCAGGCCCTTTTTGTAGGAGCCTTCGGCGGAGGGAAACATGAAGCTCCTGGGGTCAATGGCGAAGCTGTTGATGCGCGCCTTGTACAGAAATTCGCTTTCCCTGTCGCTCTGGCCCAGCTTGGCTATCTGGCTGGAGTAAAGATCCAGCAGGAACTTGGTGGCGTGGTAAACGCCATATTCGCGATAGGCGCGGTTATCAAAGAAAAAGCGGTTGAAGATGATGTCGTTGAATGTCCAGCCCAGCGGCGAGGATAATTCGCGCCGCATCTCCCAGGTTATGGAATCCAGCAGCAGTTTGCCTTTTTCATTTTCGGAAAGTTTGGCCGCGTTTTCCGGCAGCGGCATGACGTCGGGGAATTCGGTCTGGTCGAATTTCCCATACAGGGCCTGCGCGCCCCAGAGCGCAAACAGCACGCAGAAGAGGATGCCAAACTGGATGAGCAGGGTTTTGAGAATGAGATGGGTTTTGACCCAGCCCGGAATATTTTTTATTTGCATGATTGTTCCTGTCCGGTTTCCGCGACCCAGCGGCCAAGCGCATCAATAATTTTGCGGGCCTGGTCGGCGCTTGATATCTTGAACTTGCTTTGACGCTTGTATTCGCCCCCCCTTTTTTGGTAACGTTGAATAACATAGCGGTCCGGGCCATAATCCCCGGTTTCGGGCTGAAATTCCTGAAAACGGAAAATTATGGTGGTCCATCCGCCCTTGGAGAGGATTTCCTTGTCAATCTGTTTGACAAGGATCTGGCCATTTTCCTCGTATTCCACTGTAAGATCATCTATGGATTCGTTCACTTGTGCCTCGTGATGAAAAACAGGTGGGAAAAAGGATGCGGGGCCGCCCTGGCGGCCCCGGATGAAGGACAAGGACTAGCTTATGTACTGGGCAAGCACGCCCTTTACGGTTTCCGGCAATTCCGGCTTTTGCAGCACCATGTCGGCCGGGCCCGGGCCATAATAATTCTTGGTGGACCTGGCTGTCGCCGTCATGGCCATCAGCCTTTCGGGCAAGGTGAGCTCGGAACCGGCCCCTATCTTGCGGCCCAGGCTGGTGAGAACATTTTCATTGGCGCTGGTGGGCTCAATTTTGATATCCTGCATAAACACCCTCCTTGTGATAATAATTCTATACAGCTTATCGACCTCTGGCAACAAAAGTTTATGGCAAAAATATGTGCTTGCAAAGAATATTGCCAGATAATATTGTGAAGGGGAAATGAATCGCGCCAGATGGTATCTGTTTCCATATAATTCGGAGCAATGGCCCCTTTTGCGGCAGTGGACAATCCGCCTCCTGGCGGCCCGCTACCGGGGCTCGTTTCTGGGCTATTTCTGGACCTTTGCCAATCCGCTGCTCATGCTGGCGGTCTATACCTTTGTATTCGGCATAGTATTCAAGGCCCGCTGGGGTGACATGCTGCCCGTGGACAATACCGGTTCCTTTGCCGTGATCATGTTTTGCGGCATGACAGTTTTCAACATTTTTTCCGAAAGCGTCAATGCCGGCGCAAGATGCGTGGTGGACAACGCCAATCTGGTCAAGAAAGTCATTTTCCCCTTGCAGATTTTGCCCCTGGCCCAGCTGCTTTCGACAACCATCCTGAGCCTGGCCTGGTTTGTCCTGCTTTTGTGCGGCGCTCTCTGGGTGGGTTTTTCCCTTTCCTGGACAATACTGCTCCTGCCCCTGATCCTTGTGCCCATGATGCTGCTCTCGCTTGGGCTGACCTGTTTTGCCGCTTCCGCCACTGTTTATCTGCGCGATACGCCGCATCTTGTGGCCGTGGTCACCCAGGTGCTGTTTTTCATGACGCCGATTTTTTATCCCATCACCCTGGTGCCCGAAAAGTACCGTTTTCTGCTTTATTTCAATCCCATCACGCCCATCGTGGAACAAAGCCGCGCCGTGCTGCTTTACTGCCAGGTTCCTGACTGGACAAGGCTTGCCTTGCTCTGGCTTGCCTGCGGCTGCATCTACGCCCTTGGAATTGTCTGGTTCCAGAAAACGCGCAAGGGCTTTGCGGACGTCCTGTAGGGCATTTACGCAATGAAGTTGCGTAAATGCCCTAATGCGACTTTGCCTGCAAAGGTGCGCGCGAGAATATCTCAAGGCAAACTTGCTTTGCCGTTAAAATTCCCAGGAGTAAATGCTATGGAAAGCAGCGGCAAGTTCCCTTGTGTTTTCCCGGCATGGATATGGCCGCGGGGCGCGGAGCCCCGCGGGCAACCGGAATGGAAGCGTTATCTCATCATTTCCGGCAGGAAGGTGATGATGGAGGGGAACCAGGTAAAGATTACAAGGTCAACCAGGAGCATGAGCAGATAGGGCATGACCTTGGCTGTAACCTTGTCAATCGAAATGCCGGTGATAGAGGAGACCACAAAGAGGTCGAGGCCGACCGGCGGGGTGATGCAGCCAATGGCCAGGTTGATGACCATGAGCACGCCAAAGAACATCGGGTCAATGCCCATGCCCAGCGCCACAGGCAAAAGAATCGGCGTGAGAATGACGACAGCGGCCGAGGCGTTGATCAGGGTTCCGATAAAGAGCAGCAGAACGTTGACAAGCATCAGGAAGACGAGGGGATTTGTCGTGATGTGCGCGAAACTCTCGGCCAGCATGTGCGGAACCTGGGCATTGGTTAGAATCCAGCCAAAAAGATTGGCCGCGCCAACCACAAACATGATCATGGTCGTGTTGTAGGCGGCATTGAGCAGGGTGCGCGGCAAATCCTTTATCTTGAGTTCGCGATAGATGAAAAGTCCGACCAGCGCGCCGTAAACAGCGGCAACCGCGGCTGCTTCAGTCGGCGTGAAGATGCCGGAATAAATGCCGCCCAGAATGATTACGGGCATCATCAGCGCCCAGAAACATTCCCTGACCGAACGCAAAAGCCGCCCCAGCGAAAATTTGCCTTCGCCCTGATAGCCGTTTTTCTTCGATATCACCCAGCTCACAACGCACATGGTAACGCCCATGAGTATGCCGGGCACAAAACCGGCCATGAAAAGATCCGCAATCGACGTATTGGCAATCGAGCCGTAAACCACCATGGTGATTGATGGCGGAATGACTATGCCCACAGTGCCGCCGCTGGCCACAACGGCAGCGGCGAAGGAGCGCGGATAGCCCCGCCTTTCCATTTCATCGATCATCGAGGATCCGATGGCCGCGGTTGTGGCCGCAGAAGAGCCCGAAAGGGCGGCAAAGAACATGCCGGCCACGGCAACCACCAGCGCGAGACCGCCCGCAAGGGCGCCGACCATGGCCATGGAAAAGTCCACAATGCGCTTTGTAACGCCGCCTTCGCTCATGAAGGCGCCGGCCAGCATGAAGAAAGGCACGGCCATGAAAGAGAAGGAATCCACGCTGGTGAACATGCGCTGCACAACGACAACCAGCGGCATATCCAGAACGCAGTAAAGCACAATGGCCGATGAAAGGCCAAGACCGACGCCGATAGACGCGCCGGTCGAGAGGATGACGATAAACGATATCAGAATAACCCAGAGTGTCATGGCAGCCTACCTGATTTCGCCAGCGGGCGTTTTAAGGACGTCAACCAGATTGGCCGCGACATAAATCAGCATCACGGCACAGCCAAAGGGAATGACAACATAGACCCAGGACATGGGAATCATCATGGCCGGGGATGTCTGGTAGCTTGTGCGGATGACCATCTGGATGCCGCAGACGACCATGATGCCCAGAAAGACTATTGAAAAGATATCGGCCAGGATATTCAGAAATTTGAGGGTCGCGCCATGCACGCGGCTGGTCAGGGTTTCGATGGCCATGTGGCCGCCATAACGCGCCACCAGCGGCAGGGAAAGAAAAACGACCCAAACGAAAAGATAGCGGGCCAGCTCTTCGCCGAAATACGGCGTCCAGCCAAAGCAATAGCGCGTGATGACCTGCCCGAAAACGAGCAGCAGCATCAGGCCGTTGCCGATGACAACAAGACATTTGAGGATATTGTCCAGCCAGTTAAACAATTTGGCCATGCCTTTCTCCGGGATTTTACAGGAAATGTGGATGGTTGCCGCAGGGCCATAGCCGCAAAGCGGCTAACGGATACCGACAGCAGAGCCACGGTACCCGACAGGAATAATTTACGAAATCTGACGCAGCGAGAGGGTAAAATTCACCCATGAGGGCCGGAAGGAAAAGCCCTCCGGCCTCAAATTATTCAGGCAGGACTATTGCACAGCCTGGATGGCCTTGATGTTCTTGTCGCCGAAGCGCTTTTCATAAATATCCCAGGATTTTTTGGTAGCCTTTGCAAAGGCTTCCTTGTCAACATCATCGTTGACCTGGGTTGTGCCGGCGTCCTTGATCTGCTGCAGGAACTTGCCTTCAAGATCGCGGCAAAGCTGGCGTTCCCAGTCGCGGGTGTCGACGGCGGCCTGGCGGATGATTTCCTGCTGCTCGGGGGTCAGCTTTTTCCAGGCCTGGGCGGAAATCAGCAGCGGCTCGGAAGCGTAGGTATGGCCGGTGAGGGAAAGGTACTTCTGGACTTCGTTGAATCGCTTGGTGGCAATATGGCCGAGGGGGTTTTCCTGGCCATCGACCACGCCCTTCTGCAGGGCCGTGTAAAGCTCGCTCATGGCCATGGGCGTGGGGCTGGCGCCAAGGGACTTCATCATTTCAATATAGACAGGCTGTTCCATGACGCGGAACTTGAGGCCCTTCATGTCTTCCGGCTTCTTGATGGGATGGGCGTTGTTGGTCATGTGGCGGACGCCGTTTTCCCAGATGGCCAGGGTGATCATGCCCTGCTTTTCGCCTTTTTGGGCCAGATCCATGCCTACGGTGTCCAGGGCCTTGTAGGCGTGGTTGACGTCACGGAAAATGAAGGGCAGGTCAAAAACGGCCATTTCGGGCACAAAGTTGCCCATGACGGCCGTGCCGGTCAGGGTCATGTCCACTGTGCCAAGGCCAAGGCCTTCCACCAGGTCGCGCTGGTTGCCAAGCTGGCTGGATGGATAAACCTGGATATTGATATCGCCCTTGCTGCGTTCTTTCACAAGTTTGGCAAAATGGTCGGCGCCCTGTCCGTAAACATTGTCCGGTTCGGCAATGTGCCCCAGCTTGAGGGTGACAGGGGCGGCCATGGCCACGGACGCGCCCAATACGAGGGCGCAAAGCGACATAAGAATTCCGCGAATCATCTCTGATAACTCTCCCGTTTGTTTAAAATGCTGGTTTCTCCCAGAATTTGGTTCACAGTTTAAGCCAGTGCTACGCGTCATTCAAGACTTTTTTAATCTGGGCGTTTTAAATTCCCCAGGCAGCCGCTGGTCGCGAATTCGCTTACCAGGGCGAAAACGGTTTTATTGCTGCAAAATTCCCGGCAAAAGATGTTCTTTCTGTATTGGGGCAGATTTTCCTCAAAACGTTCCAGCATGGCCGGCTCAAGTCCGGTTATCCTGGCCTGCATGCCGTAGCCCAGGCGCTCAAGATACATGGCATTGACGCGCTGTTCGATCATCGAATAAAGCGGCAGGGCCAGAACGGGTTTGCCAAGGTACAGGGCCTCGCCCATCAGCGTATGGCTGCCGCCCTGGATCACATAGCTGCAGCCCTCGAGCAGGCGCAAAAAGCCTTCCTCGTCCTTTTTGTGGAAAAAGACATTTCCTGTCCGGCCTTCCTCGTCCCTGTAGCCGAAAACATGGCAGATCCTGCTTGTCGCGGCGCGCAAAAAATCAATCAGCGCCGAATGGGTGGAATTGCTCTGGTAAACCACGATATGCCCCTCGTCAT
>VSMX01000016.1:17710-23490 GCA_009773975.1 Desulfovibrio sp.
GCACTTTCCTGCGCAGGATTGGCGGCATGATGATGGCCTTGTCCCGCCATTTTGGCAGAAGCGGCGGCTGGTAAAAGGAAATCAGCAAATTGTGGTCGGTAGGCCGGAAAAGATACTTTGGCGTCAGCCCCTGGATGAAAAAATCCGCGCGCATATCGGGCAGCAAGTCGTGCTCGCAGAGGGTTATGACATGCTGGTGATCGAGGGTCAGGCAGGGAATGCCGGCCCTTTCGGCTGCCCGTGGCGTGAAATATTCAAGATCTGTAATGCAGATATCGGGCTTGAAACTGTCAATCAGACCCTGAACATGGGCAATGTGCTTTTCCCGCTGAAGCAGAAGCGGAAGCGCGCGCGAGATTGTGGCCCCGAAATCGACCTTGTAGTTTTTGAAGACAGTCCCAAGATTGGGGATGCGTTCAAGACGGAATTCCGGCTCAAGCACCTCCGGCGCGTCATCGCCGCCCACAAAAAGAAATTCATGTTCGGGCATTCCGCGGGCTATTGTCAGGCCCCGCATGGCATGGCCATGCCCCGTGCCATGCACTGCGTAGAGTATTTTCGCCATGAGGCCATTATTAATTTGATGCCGGCCAAAATGCAAATGATATTTGCCGTGGAGTATTTTCGGGGGGCCCCATCGCTAACGCTGTCGCCTCTGCGCCAGCTGGCGCGAGCAGCAATAATTACTCCGCAAACGTAAAGAGCGACAGTAACCCCTTTACAATACGCCGGTAATAGATACCGCTGCGATTTTGCTTCCAAAGCCCGGCCCAGTTTTCCAACTGACCGGGCTTTTTTCGTGCGCCGTCCAGGTCCCGTTTCAAGGATGCGCAAATCCGCCAGATTGCGGGGGAAGTTTTTTGGGGGATGGATACATGCTGCGGTGTATGGGCCTGAACCAGTTGCCCACTTTTCCCGTTTTCAAAATTTCTTTGCCTCCCACACGGTATTTGCCGTGCTTAATGGATTTTGCCAGGCAAGCGAAATGCTTCCGCATATTTGCGCTCAATCGATCTTGCGACCGGACAGGAATATTCTTTGATGTTTTTTTCAGGTGTACTTTTCATTTCAATACATCAAGCCTGTCCACATCAATTTCTGTCGGCACGCCAAAATCCTTTTCCACTTCTCCGAAAATCCGCACGGTATTGTCCGGGGTTACATTCTGGCCGCGAAAATCATCGTCATCAATCTCGATGGTGATTTCACCGGTTGCATCGCGGAAAAGATATTTGTCGCCGCTGACGCGGGAGACGATGTTGCCTGTCAGGGTAACATGGGTGTCGTCCCTCATTCCTTTTGCTGCCTGGACAGTTGTATTGTTGGTGGCGCCGGGGCCGGTAAAGCCGCCCCTGCCATCAGCCGCGGGCGCGGAAGTTGCGCCTGTAAATCCGGCCTGGACAGGCATGGCAAATAAAAGGGCGAAAATAATCAGGGTTAATGCGCGCATTTTGTTCTCCTTTTGAATTCTGGGCGTTAATTCGGTTTTAATCCTGCATACGTCTGCCATTTCTGTCAATCAGTTTCCAGGCCTGCGCACAGGCGGAAAGGATAGCGGCAGTGGCAATCACGCCCTTTTCGCGGATTTCATCAAAGTTCACTGTTTTTTTGCTATTTGGTTATCTTGAACAGGGCGCTAACATCCTCATCGCCGATGCCTTCTTCGTGGCCTTGCTGCAGATATTGCAGGGTCTGGGCAAAAAGTTTTGGCTTGTAGCCCCAGGCGGCGGCCATAGCGCAGCCAAGCCGCAAGTCCTTGGCCGCTATGTCGATGCTGAACCTGGCCTTGTAGTCGCCGGCCTCCATCCAGGGGCCGCGCGTTTTCATCTGGAAGCTGGCGCAGCCTGTATCAAGCAGCAAATCCAGCAGCTCATTGCCATCCATGCCGGCCAGCTGGCCAACGCGCAGGCCTTCCGCCACAAGCGCAACATTTGACATGCCGATCAGGTTGCTGATCAGTTTTACAGCGCAGGCCGCATCAACTGTCCTGAGGTCATGGGGCTTGCCGATTTTCTTCAGGATGGGCATCAATTTCTCTACTGACGGCCTGTCGCCTCCAACAAAGAAGGGCGCGTTACCCTCTGCCGCAATGGCAGGAGTTTTGCTGACAGTTGCCTGGACATAGCCAATGCCGCGCGCCGCTGCTGCCTGGGCGAGTTTTTCGGCCGTGGCCGGATCCAGGGTGCTGAACTCCAGATGGATTGAGCCGGGCCGCATTTTGGCGTAGAGGCCATCGCTGCCCAGAACCGTGTCCATGACGTGTTGGGGCATGGGGAGGCAGGTGCAGAGCACGTCGCAATCCGCGAGGTCTGCGATTTTTGCCGCAGCCGTGGCGCCGTGGGAGGTGAAATCTTCCGCGCAGGCATCGCGGCGCGTGTAGATGTTCAGCTTTTCGCCAGCCTTGAGCAGGTTCATGGCCAGAGGGGCGCCCATGTTGCCCAGTCCCAGAAATGAAAAATGCATGGTGAACTCCGTTTTTGCAGGGTTATTTGCCCAACGCCTGCTGCGTCGCGGCCTTCAGGACAAAATTGCGTACCTGATGATCAAGCTCCATAATGGGTTTGCCCATCTCAAGCGCAAGCGCGGCTATATCCTGCGGTGTGGTTGGCAAAACAGCAGGCAGCTTTGCGGACTCAAGCTTGACGCCGCCCAATTCCTCCATGGCCTTGCGCACATACATGGCAATTTCTGTCCACGAAATCCGCCCGTCAAGAAATAACTCCACGCAAATTTCATTGGCGGCATTCAGGATTACGCAGGCGGATGGCAAACCTTCGCTTTCCGGGGCCCGCAAGGCCTGCCGCCCCAGCGAAAGCGCGGGGAAAACTTTCGCATCCGGCCTGGCAAATTCCAGCCTGCCAACTTTTGCCAGGTCCAGCGCGCCAATATCGTGGGGCTCCGCATTTGGCCAAAGCAGGCAAAAAGCTATGGGCAGGCGCATATCCGGCATGCCAAGCTGGGCCAGAATCGAGCCGTCCACAAACTCCACCATGGAATGCACTATGGATTGAGGCTGAATCAGGATTTCAATCCTCTCCTTGTCAACCCCAAACAATTGCACAGCCTCGATTAGTTCCAGGGCCTTGTTCATCATTGTGGAAGAATCAATGCTGATCTTTTGCCCCATTTTCCATGTTGGGTGGGCGAGGGCGTCTTTTGGCGTGATTTTGGCCAGATCTTCCATCTTTTTTTTGTAAAAAGGACCGCCGGACGCCGTGATGATAATTTTTTTGATATTTTGACCGCGTCCTGCAAGACATTGAAAAATCGCATTATGTTCGGAATCAATCGGCAGGATTGAGGCGTGGCTTGTCGCGCAAATTTCCCTGACAAGAGGGCCGGCCAGAACAAGAGATTCCTTGTTGGCGAGACACACTGTCTTTCCCGCCAGCACGCCTGCAAGGGTGGCGCAAAGGCCCATGCCTCCGCTTTGCGCGGAAACAACCATATCGGCTTCCGGCATGGCGGCCATTTCCGCGTATGCCCTCTGGCCAGAGCCGATTTGGAGCTTCCAGGACAGCCTGGCGGCAAGCTCGTTGGCAATTTCCGCGCTCTGCATGGCAATGTGGCCCGGTTTGAATTCTTCGGCCTGTTTGGACATTTCGCGCATATTTCGGCCGCCAGCCAGGCCGATTATCTGAAGAGCGCTTTTCTTTTGCCGCGCAATGTCGAGAACACTTCTGCCGATTGAACCAGTGGAACCCAGAACAACAATTTTACGCGTTTTGGGCAAGTTTGCTGGGGGATTGCTGATATAATCAATGATTGGTCCGCCAAGACCTGGACATAAGGTAGTCATTTGCTTTATCTGTGAGTTTGGCAAGAATCTGTCTTCATGAAGACAGGTTGCTGGTTATGGAAAATCCGGAGATATGAACATATCCCCGGATTGAATTTCAACTAATCATTCCATTTGCGACCGTCATAATGAATCAGTTCGGTCATTCTGCGTGTGCGGGTCTGTTCGCAAGGGGCGGCAAGGGCGGCCTTCCTGGTAGCGCCGCGGCATTCGAAAATCTGCTCGTTATAACGGATAATGCCTACATACTGGCCGGCTGTGGCGCCTGGCTTCATTTCCGTACTGACATTATTTGTATCGACCTGATTGTAGGTGGCAATAAACTGGCCGCCAGCCTGGCGGACCTCCTTGTTGGCCTTGTTGGGCAGCAAGGTGCGGGAGGACTGGCCCACCAGCTTTTTGCCCATCTGGTCAAGTTCGGCCTTTATCTGGGCTTCCGATTTATGACCCTTTTGTGAGGTTTTGGTCGCTTTTTCCTTTTTGGCTTTTGCCTCTTTTTTTGTTTCTTTCTTCGTTTCCTTTGCCTTTTCCTTTTTGGCAGGCGCGGGAGTCGGTTCAGGTGCTGGCTGCGGGTCGCCCTGGACTATGGGTTCCGAACCTGCAGCGGGAACACCAGTCGCGCCGCTTTCATCGCTTGAGCCAAACCAGGCGCAGCCCGAAAGCAGGCCCAGCATTGCGGTAATGGCAAGAATTTTGCGCATTGTGCCTCCTCTTAAAGTTTGTGCTGAAAATTGCCTTGTTACGATATCCATGAAAAACAAAGCCGGGCGGCTTTCGCCGTCCGGCTTTGTTTTTAGTTCAGATTTGGAGCCTAGTCAAAAGAGATTTCGACGCGGCGGTTCATGTAGCGGCCTTCTTCTGTATGGTTGTCATACTTGAAGGACTTGCCGCAACCGATGGCGGTCATCCGGCTGCCCGGGATGCCCTGCTTCTCAAGGTAATTCTTCACGGAATTTGCGCGGTTCTGCGAAAGGACCTTGTTGTAGGCATCGGAGCCAATGTAGTCAGTCCAGCCCTTCAGGATAACGCGCTTGTTCGGGTTGGCCTTGATCAGCACGGCGGCTTCGTTCAGGATGCCCTGGGCCTTGTTGTCAAGAGCATAGGAGTCAAAGGCAAAGTGTACGCCGCGCAGGACGATAACGTCTTCTTCCTGGCAGAACACGGCAAGCACAAAACGCTCAACGGCGGCATCACTGGTGGCCAGTTCTTCGCCGCGCACCACGATGCTGTTGGGATTGAGTGCCGCAAGTTCCTTGATTGTGGCTTCACCCTTGGGGTTGTCGGCCAGGGAAATGATGTGGACGGTCAGGTCGCGCTGGTTCGCATACATACTGCGAACAACGTCAACCACATTGGCGCCACGGTTGTTGTCGCCGTCGGTTACCAGGATAATGGCGGCAGGAGCGGCCATGCTGGAAATGAAAGGTTCATATTCCTGGAAGCCGGTGCCCATGCCGGTCATGCGGCCGAAAATCTGGAAGCCGCTCTTCAGTTTGTCAATACCGGCGCTCATGGCCGCGCGATCCCAGGGGCCCTGGGGAATAATCACGCCGTTCGGGGTGATTGTATGCAGGCCGCCGTTGTAATCCAGGGCCGGAATAGCCGAGTTGATGCGATGCAGCACGTTCTTGGCTACAATGACCTTGTCCATCTTGAGCTGTTTATTTTGCATCATCATGGAACCGGAATAGTCCACGACGAAGTCAAAGCTGTTTACCTTCTTGCTGCAGTTCGGGGCGGTTGCCGCTGTGGCTGCCACCGCGAGACCCAGAACCAGGGCCGCCGTAAGGGCGAGTGTACGCAGAGATTTCATGATGCCTCCCAAAAAACGTTTGTGTGTCGTATTTTATTGCCCGCCAATATAAGCGTTCTTGCCGTCATGCCAATTCGCCTCATCCAACGCATAACGGCTGCAACTGATTTTTTCTTATGCTCTTTTATGAAAAACCGCAAGCATATTCTCATAACAAAGCAAAAATAC
>VSMX01000160.1:0-3541 GCA_009773975.1 Desulfovibrio sp.
GTCCAAATTGGTACCCCCACATGGCGGCAAGGGTCTGGTCTGCTGCCTTCTGGAAGGCAAGGCTCTTGAAGAGGAAAAGAAGAAAGCCGAAAAATTGCCCAAAATTGATATTTCTTCTCGAGCCAAGGGCGACCTTATTATGATGGGCATAGGCGGTTTTTCGCCGCTGGATGGTTTCATGGGAAAGGCGGACTGGAAAAGTGTTTGCGAAAAAATGACCCTGGCAGATGGAACTTTTTGGCCTGTGCCTGTAACTCTTGATGTTTCGGCAGAAGAAGCCCACAAAATAAAACCCGGTGAAGAAGTCGCGCTTGTGCGCAATGGTGAAATTATGGCCACCATGCGCGTTGAGGAAATCTATGAGATGACCGAAGCGGACAAAAAGTGGGAATGTGAAATGGTTTTCAAGGGGGAAGGCCCGGATTCGGAAAAATTCTGGGAAGTCGCTCCTTCTGATCATCCTGGCGTGAAAATGGTTTTGAACCAGAAAGAATTTAATATAGCTGGACCTGTAAAAGTTCTTTCCCAGGGTGAATTCCCAGAAAAATTCCCGGGCGTGTATATGACGCCTGCGCAGCTTCGTGAAAAACTTGATGAGCGCGGTTGGCAAAAAGTCGCGGCTTTGCAGCTGCGCAATCCTATGCACCGTTCGCATGAATACCTTGCCAAGATTGGCATTGAAACTTGCGATGGCGTGGTAATTCATTCTTTGGTAGGCGCCTTGAAACCCGGTGATATTCCGGCTGATGTCCGTGTAAAATGTATTGATACTCTTGTTGACAACTATTTTGTCAAGGATTTTGTCATCCAATCCGGCTATCCTCTGGACATGCGCTATGCAGGTCCCAGGGAGGCATTGCTGCATGCGACTTTCCGTCAGAATTACGGTATCAATAATCTTCTTGTTGGACGTGATCACGCAGGTGTGGGAGACTTTTATGGAATGTTCGAAGCCCAGGAGATATTCCGTAAAATGCCGCAAATAGAAGATGAGGGCAAACGTCTTCTTTGCCAGCCCATCAATATAGATTGGACATTCTATTGCAAAAAGTGTGATGGAATGGCCAGCATGCGCACCTGCCCGCACGGAAAGGAAGACAGGGTAATTCTTTCCGGCACCAAACTTCGCAAGATGCTTTCGGAAGGCGCGGAAGTTCCGGATCATTTTGGTCGTGAAGAAGTTTTGGCTATTCTGCGCAAATATTATGAAGGCCTGAAAGACAAGGTAGAAATAAAAATGCAGCGCGCTGCTGATGGATCGGCAATGAAATAGCGATCATCAACACCTCTGCAATTTTTATAGTTTTGGATGGTCGGCATCTCAAGAAGTATGCCGGCCATCTTGACATGGAATTGCTGGAAAGATATGCCTTGCATTGCGGATTATCCGCAATTGAAAATTATTTATTGGAGGAAAAAATGGGCTATAATGTAACTGTAGATGTTGACAAGTGCGTTGGCTGTGGCGAATGTGTCGATATTTGCCCCGTGGGCGTTTACGAAATGAAAGATGGCAAATCCGACCCAGTCAATGCCGATGAATGCGTAGGCTGCGAATCCTGTATCGAAGTGTGTGAAGGCCATTGTATTACTGTTGAAGAGCAGTAGGGCTGGCGGCTTCTTGCATTTTGCAGGGCAAGAAAAAATATTTCGTATCGGTTTGCAAAATATAGATGAATAATAGTACATAAGTTATTGTTGTTTCAAGCCGCCAGCGTATGCTGGCGGCCTATTTTTGTATATTGTGGGCAGGAAATTTCCTGTCCACAGTTTCGTGGCTTTGCTTGCAAAGGCGCGCATGGGAATTTCTCAAGGCAAATTTATTTTGCCGTTAAGAGATATTCTCAATGCGGATATGCTATAGAACGAACCTGATTTGTATGTTTAACCCTTTTTCCCAAAAAAACAATGTATCCTCAACTTGAACCAATTTTCAAAAAATATGAAGATATACGCGCGGAAGCAGATGCAATATTTACATATATGGATAACCAGTTTTCAAATTGCGTGACTTGCAGAAAAGGCTGTAGTGATTGTTGCAGTGCGTTATTTGATTTGTCATTGGTCGAAGCCATGTATATTAACCAGGCGTTTGCTGATACGTTTGATTATGGCCGCAAACGATCCAATATCCTTGAAAGAGCATCTGAAATTGACCGTGCCCTGACCAGAATCAAACGCGATTTTTATCGGGCGGAGAAAGATGGAGAAAAAGCGGATGCCATAATGCAAAAAGTGGCATCAATGCGTATGCCATGCCCTTTGCTTGATGAAAATAATGAATGTTATCTTTATGAAGCAAGGCCAATAACTTGCAGATTGTATGGAATACCAACAGAAATTGATGGAAAATCGCGTGTTTGCGGATTATCCAATTTCGATAAAGGTTCTTCTTACCCTACTGTAAAGCTGGGAAAACTTCAAAAAATGCTGGAAGAGCTGAGTAGCCAAATTTCTTTGGCTATCGATTCTCCATATGATCTTGAGGATGTCTATGTGCCTTTATCCATGGCATTGTTGACACGTTATGACGACAAGTATTTTGGCAAGGAAAAAAACGATGAATGAATCCAGGCTCGAAAATGTGGATTCACCCCCTGGAGAAAAAGTTTTTAAAAATCCCGAAATTGATATTTTTCCGGATGAACAGCCAGCAAAGCTTTCAGAAGAGCAGAAAATTCTGAAGCGGCAAATTTATGAGCAAATGAAGCCCGGAAGGAGAAAATTTGTTGATAAATTGGGGTTTGAACAATGGGATCCTTTTCAGGCTCCAAAAGATCCCCTGGATATTCGCAGGGATTTGACAAACAGGACTCTTCCGGAACTCCTCGCTGCCTTTATGAAAGATCATCCAGGAAAAGGCAAAAGTTCAGCATGGAATAATGGTGTCAGAGAATGCGCATTGGGAATCATCCTGCGTGATGAAAAGTATCAGGCAATATTCGATTTTTGCCATTGGTATTACAAGCTTCTTGAAAAGGAAGGGCATTTGTCATGAAACAACATTATGATAATATAGATGAATATATATCTGATTTGAAAAAAGAAATTGCTGCAAATGATAAATGCGCCAATCATTATTATAATTTGGGCATGGCATTTTTACATAAAAGGGATTTTGTTGCAGCGGAAGAGGCCTTCCTGGACGCCTTGAGAAATTCACCTCATCTTGCGGAAGCTTATGTGCAGCTGGGAGGAATTTGTCTTGAGAGAGGAGATCTGGATGGTTGTCTTGGCTATAATGAACAAGCCGCCTCATGCCGTCCAAAATTTTCCATTGCACAAAGCAATATTGCATTTGTGCATTTACAACGTGGAGAGCCAGACAAGGCAATTGCAGCACTGAATAAGGCTTTGTCATGGAATCCCAATTTTATCCAGGCCAGGAATGCTATGGCCACTGCGCTTTTCATGAAGGAAAATTTTGCCGATTCGGAAAAAATAAGCAGGGAAATTATTTCCTCCGAACCCAATTTTGCCCCGGCCTGGAATAATCTGGCTCTTGCATTGATGGAACAAAACAAGGTTGAAGAAGCAATTG
>VSMX01000160.1:3551-4619 GCA_009773975.1 Desulfovibrio sp.
GTTGAACTGGGTTTTGTGCCATCAGAAAAATTTTTGGAAGAATTGAAGCCGCATCGAAAATAATTTATATGGAGAATGCTTTTTCCAAATATGAATTATTTTCCAACAATTTCTCAAAATGCGGCGGACCCGGGATTGTAAATCGAGCCATTGTCAGATCAAGTTAAAAGCAGTACACATTATTTTCGCTGCTATCATTTCAGCCTGGGGGTCTGCTATCGCACTCGTCCGGGCATTTGTAAATTATCATCGAAAAAACGCCCTAATCCCTTGAAAATGAATGTTGTTTGGCTTTTATTTTCAAAAAAGGCATTTGCTCTGATTTTAGGCATATAGATTGCATTATTCATGGCGAGTGAAAAATTTACCGCTATTGGGCTGCGTCTGGACGTGGCCGGAAAAGGAGCAAATATGGAACTGCAATTCCGCAGCCGCAATCATGACCTTGGCAGCTACTTCCCTACTTTTCAGGAACGTGTAAACTCTATGCTTCCGGCCCAATCTTCTTCAGAAGTGGCCGCCGAAGCAATCGAAAGCGTAAAACCCGAGGCCCCTCATTTCCTTACCAACGAGGAAGTTAGCCAGACGCTTGCTCAAGTTGAGGCAGAAGCGGCCCAGCAGAGCGAGGAGTTGATCCAGATCCATTCAGGTCTGAATGAGCAGAGAGTGGCGAGATTGCTGGGCTTGCTTGATTAAGCACTTCACAGATTGTTTTTGCTAGCCGTTTTACGCGGTTAATGAATAAATCAATTAAAGATGGTAGGCTGGATGACATTGTATAATATTGACTAACAAAAATATTATACCATCTATTATATGCCAAAAATTGCCACATGTCGGCGGAGAAAATCCGCCTTGTGGCAATTTAGAGCATTTATGCAATGGAATTGCGTAAATGCTCTAGCGCGACTTTGCCTGTAAAGGAGCGTGCGAGAATATCTCAAGGCAAACTTGCTTTGCCGTTAAGGGATATACCCATGCGTAAAATGCTATAGAGGTCATCCCATAATCAAAATGGGTAAGTTTTAGAATTTGTCTGGACAGATTGGGAATTGATGGTTTTATATG
>VSMX01000161.1 GCA_009773975.1 Desulfovibrio sp.
ATAAAAGGCTTTCTTTTTTAATTTTTTGTAAAGATAAAATATATTAATGATTCTTTTAACATTCACAGCTCAAATGAAGCATTCGCTGAGGATTTTTTAACACTGCTTCTTCGCAGGTGAAACTGCTGTAATATTTTTCGTTTATTGCCGAGGGGGGGAAATCGCCAATGAACAACACGGGACAGAAGCATGTAAAGGGTGTGCGAATACGATCATTGAACATAACAATGTTCGTTCTCTCCCTGATTCTTTTTATTGCAGTATTTTGGACTACCTTGCGGGTTGCCCAGGATTATAATGAGACTGTCCAGGCTACGGAAAATTATATTGCATGGGAAAAATCAGCTCACCAGATCCATGTGGCATCCGACTATCTTACAGAAGAAGCCCGTCTTTATACGCAAACATTGAATATTGAACATGCCCTGAATTATCTTGATGAACTTTTTGCCAGCCAATCAAGGGAAAAAGCCCTGGAATTTATTTCCAGCCGCGACATAAAACCCGAGTTCAGGGCAAACCTTGAGAAAGCTATTGAATATTCAAATGCCTTGACCCACAAGGAGATTTACGCAATCAGGCTCGTTGCCGAGGGTCTGGGACAGGATATGGCAGCAATGCCTGGCGTTGTGCAAACGACAAGTCTTTCCGCCGCGGATCAGGCTCTTTCGCCGGAAGACAAGTTCAAACACGCCCGGGATCTGATGTTCAATTCTGATTATGCAAAAGCAAAAAAGAAAATTGTAGATGCCCTCTCACGGTTTTTATCTCAAACCCTGACTGAAACGCGGCAGGAACAAATTGCCCAGACACAACAACTTGGAAATATGCTTTCCGCCCAGCGCATTGCCCTGATTGGCCTTTTCCTGCTTAACGCCGTTACGTTCATGATGATCATTGTTCTGATTGTCAGACCGTTACAGATATATGCAAAATGCATAAAAGACGATAAAATGTTCGAGCTTGTTGGCGCTTACGAGTTTAAACATCTTGCCCTTACCTATAACGATATATTCGCGGTCAAGGAACATCATGACCGTATGCTGCGCCACAAAGCGGAACATGACCCGCTAACAGGGCTTTTGAACCGTGCGGCTTTTGATTCTCTCAAGCAGCTGCTTGCCAACGAACCTAACCCGGTTGGCCTCTTGCTTGTTGATGTGGACAAGTTCAAGGATATAAACGATAGCTACGGGCATATAATGGGCGATAAAACGCTTTGCAGAGTTGCATGGCTGTTACAGCATGCTTTTAGAACAGATGATTTTTGCATTCGCCTGGGTGGAGATGAATTTGCGGTTATAGTCAAGGGCAATCCCCCCGGTCTTGAAGAAATAATCATGGCCAAGATAACCTCAATAAACGAAAATCTGAAAAACCCTGCCGAAGGTCTGCCGCCCACATCCTTGAGCGTTGGCGTGGCTTTTTCAAATGGCGGCTTCACGGACGATTTGTATTCACATGCAGACAAGGCCCTATATCGGGTTAAAGAAGCCGGGCGCTGTGGCTGCGCATTCTACAGGGCTGAAGAAGATGACAAACAAAGCTGAAGGTACCGGCAATTTGCCTCCCGACAAAAGCTTGCTGGACAAATTATTTAACCTGCAAGCAAGGGGCACTTCTATAAAAACTGAATGCATAGCAGGCCTGACCAGTTTCATGGCCATGAGCTATCTTGTCTTTGTTGTTCCAGGGATGCTTGCGGATGCAGGCATGCCAAAGGAATCAAGCATTGCAGCCGTAATCTGGGTCACCATTTTCGCAACCCTGCTTATGGGGCTTTGGGCCAGGTTTCCAGTTGGAGTAGCCCCGGGACTGGGCATCTCGGCTTTTTTTGCCTACTACATTTGCGGTCCGGCCGGTTATGATTGGCAAACTCGTCTAGGCGCAGTTTTTATATCTGGCGTAATCTTCCTTCTCCTTACGGTAACCAACATCCGGAAAATGATAATAGATGCCGTTCCCATGGATCTCAAATATGCGATTGTCGTGGGCATAGGCACATTTATCGCCTTTATCGGCATGAAAAACTGCGGTATCATCGCAGCCGATCCTTCGACATTCGTGGCTCTGGGAAAGCTCAACGATCCCAAAACATTGTTGGCCTGCGCGGGTTTTTTCGTAATAGGAACCCTGATGGCCCTGAAAATCAGGGGCGCAATGATTGTTGGCATAATAATCATAACGATTGCAGGAATGCTTACGGGAGAAAGCAGCCTGCCTGACGGCCAATTTTTTTCTGCCTCAATTCCCTTGCCGACTGGCCTGTTCATGCAAATGGATTTGCAAGGCGCCCTTTCACATGGTCTTTTCTCAATTATTTTCACGCTGACCATGGTCGATCTTTTTGATAATATGGGAGTTCTTATCGGACTTTCGCAAAAAGCCGGTTTCATGAAAGAAGATGGAAAAATCGAGAATCTTGACCGCGCCCTCATAACCGATTCCGTTTCAACCATGGCCAGCGCAGTGCTTGGCTCCACAACCGCCACAAGCTATCTTGAATGTGCCGTGGGCGTGGCAGAAGGCGGCCGTACCGGCCTTACAGCAGTGGTGATTGCCATACTTTTCTTTTTTGCGCTCTTCCTTGCTCCTCTTGTTGCGCTGGTTCCCTCTTTTGCGACTGCGCCTGTATTGATTGTGGTCGGGGCATTAATGATGCAGGAAGTCGTGCATATCAGATTTAACGATCTTACCATAGCAATTCCGGCTTTTCTGACAATTATCAGCATGCCGCTGACTTTCAATATTGCAACCGGTTTCGGCTTTGGTTTCATCAGTTTTGTTTTGATCAAGGCTCTTACAGGCCGCTTCCGGGAGGTAAGCCCGTTCATGTGCGCCATCGCATTCTGTTTTGGAATTAATTTCGCATTGAGATTGCATTAATAAAGGAATTTTCCAATGGCAAATGATCTCATTCCAGGCAGTAAAGCCGGCCGTGAAATGCTTGGCAGCCGGCTTGGCTTCCTGCTTCTTTCTGCAGGCTGTGCCATAGGGCTCGGCAATGTATGGCGTTTTCCATTCATAACCGGGGCATATGGAGGAGCGATTTTTGTCCTCGTCTATCTGGTTTTTCTCTTTGCCATTCTGCCAATCATGATTATGGAATTTGCCGTTGGGCGAGCATCCCGCCTCAATATGGGACTCGCTCTTGAAAAGCTTGAACCTCATGGAACGCGCTGGGACAGTTTGGGTTGGGTCGCGCTTGCTGGCAGTTATCTCCTCATGATGTTTTATACCACGGTCACTGGCTGGATGCTGATTTATTGCTGGTACATGGGCTTCGGAAGTCTGGAGGGGCTGAACCCGGCAGGGGTTGGAAATTTTTTCAACCAGACACTTGCCGACCCAATGGTGCAAATTATCGGGATGACCATTACTGTGGCAATTGGTTTTGCTGTTTGCGCCATGGGCGTGAGACGAGGCGTTGAACGAATTGTCAAGTTCATGATGATGGGGCTTTTGCTGCTTCTGGTCGCGCTTGTTGCAAGGTCTCTCATGCTCCCCAACGCAGGGTCAGGCGCAAGCTTCTACCTTATGCCGGACTGGAAAAAATTCAGTGATTTTGGTTTTTTGAACGTATGCAATGCGGCAATGAACCAGGCTTTCTTCACGCTTTCTGTAGGCATTGGCGCAATGTGCATTTTTGGAAGCTATCAACCAAAGGAAAGATCCCTTACAGGCGAAGCTGTCTGGATTGCCGGGCTGGATACCTTTGTTGGCCTGATGGCGGGCCTGATAATTTTTCCTGCCTGTTTTTCCTTTGGTGTGGAACCGGGCGCAGGGCCGGGATTAATTTTTGTTACTTTGCCCAATATCTTCAATTCCATGAATTTTGGTAAATTTTGGGGTGCCTTGTTTTTCATATTCATGGCCTTCGCCTCCCTTTCATCAGTTATTGCCGTTTTTGAAAACATAATTTCCTACAGCGTGGATTGCTGGAGGATGCCCAGAAAACGCGCAGTCGCATTGCATATGCTTGGCGTATGGCTGTTATCCCTGCCTTGCGCCCTTGGGTTTTCAACCCTGGCTTTCGTTACTCCTCTTGGGAGCGGAAGCAGCATTCTTGATTTTGAAGATTTTCTTGTCTCAAACAATATTCTTCCGCTTGGCGGATTGTTATTTCTACTTTTCTGCTGTTCTCGGCGTGGCTGGGGGTGGAATAGCTTTATTCAGGAAGTCGATATGGGGGCGGGCCTAAAATTTCCGCGCTTTTTGCGCGGTTATCTTACCTATGTGCTCCCGTTTCTCATCCTGATTCTCTTTGTTACCGGCTATATTGACAAGTTCTGGAAATAAACTGGCAAAGCGGGGCGCCAGTAATCCACAGAGCCCGCAAAAAGATAGCGTCTGTTTATCCCGGACTTTCCCCAAAATCGAAGGGGAATCATCCGCAGGGAAAACAGACGCTGTCTTTATAGATGCCGACATTGAAATGGTTACATTTCAATGTCGAAGATCGCCAGCCCAAAAGCGTGTTTTTTAGCTGACTTACGCCGCTGCGCGGCGCAAAATCCTGACGGATTTTGTTTAGAGAACGATGCCGTTCTCTATAAATAATTTAGCCCTAATAATAAGTCTGAAAT
>VSMX01000162.1 GCA_009773975.1 Desulfovibrio sp.
TTTCTGGCCTGCGCCAGGGCAGCCGCAACCGGGTCCGCCTTGGCGGGTTTTTTGGGCGCCGGCTTTTTGGGCGGAGTTTTTTTGGGCGGTTCCTTTTTGGGTTCCGGCTTTGGTTCCGGTTTTGGCTCGGGTTTTGTTTCCTGCTTCTTTGGCTCGGGCTTTTCCTGTTCTTTGGGTTTGGGAATCACTTTTTCTTCCGGTTTGGCTTCCTCGAGTTTTTTGGGCGCGACAGGAATGGCCTCGGGCTTTTGGGGCGCAGGCTGGGCCTGTTCAGGCTCGCTCACCGGTTTCGGCATCATTTCCCCGGTTTTGGATTCCTCCCGCGCAGGGGCCGCGATTTCGCTCTGGGGCGCTGGCGGAGTAGGGGCGAGCGGCCCTTCGGCTTCCTCGCCCATGTGCCCTAAAATGGGCGATGGGGTCTTGTTGCCGCCGGGGTCGCCTTCCACCAGGCTGATCATGATTGGCGCGGAATCCACCTTTGGCGGCTCGGAAACAGGCCAAAAGACAATCGCCAGAAAAATCCCCGCATGAAGGCAAAGGGAAAGCAAAAAGGAAGCAAAGTGCATTCGATTACTTTGTGGCAGCGCCACGCTGCGCGGGTACGGTATTATCCGGTTTTTTTGTCGTATCGGCAGAGGTGGGCTCGGCCATTACCCCAAGGTTCTCGATGCCAGCGGCTTTGATTTCGCCCATTACCTCAACAACCAGGCCGTACGGCACTTCACGATCCGCCTGCAGGAAAAGGCTGCGATTTTTTTCCTTTACCAGGCGCAGAAGATAGCCCCCAAGATCGGCCATGCTCTCTATGCTGTATTCATCCAGAAAAATCTTTCCGTCCCGCCGCACAGTGAGAATCATGTGCTCGGAATCGCTGGGAAGCACCTCGACCTGCTTCGTCACCGGCAAATCGACTTCCAGCCCTTCCGTCATCATGGGCGTTGCCACCATGAATATTATGAGCAGCACAAGCATCACGTCCACAAAGGGCGTAACGTTGATTTCGGAAACAAATTGCCCGTTTTGTCCGAGATTCATTGCCATATCAAAGCTCCGTCGCTCCTGTGCGCTGGACTGGACGCTGGGCGTTGATTTCGCGCTGCACGCGATTCAGAAAAAAGCCCGCGAAGTTTACAAGCAAGGTATCTATCTGCGATAGTTTCCCGATGAAAAGATTGTAGCCGCATGTGGCGGGAATTGCCACGGCAAGGCCTATGGCCGTTGCCACGAGAGCTTCTGAAATACCGGGGGCGACAGTTGCCAGGGAAGCCGATTTCAGCATGCCGATGGAATGAAAGGAGTTCATGATGCCCCAGACTGTGCCGAAAAGGCCGATAAAAGGGGCGGTATTGGCCGTTGTGGCCAGGAGGGAAAGAGAACGCTGCAGCCTGGCCATCTCCGTGGCCGCGCCTTGCCGCAAGGCGCGCCGAACATTGTCCACAACCACTTCGCTGGAATTGCCAAGCTCCTTGGAGCGGTTAAATTCCATTACTCCCTGATGCGCAATATAATATAATGGAGAAGACGGATCAGCCCCAAGGGACTGGACGGAATCGCGCAGGTTTGGCGCCTTGTCGAACCGGTCGATGCCGCGCAATGCCTTGCGATTTGCCGATGAAAGCGAGAAAAATTTCTGAATCATCAGGGCCCAGCTTCCAATTGACATGAATACGAGCAGCCCGAGCACAATTTGCGCCACAAGACTTGCATGACTAATCATTCCCCAAAAACTGAATTCCATGGCATCTCCCGATATGCTCGCCAGCTGGACAACAAAAGTGGTTTGCCCCGGTACTTTTTGTCAGGACGCAAGGGACATTGTTAATTAAAAAGTATCAAATTTTTTGCGGAACATTTTCATCCCGAAAGCGCTCTCCATGACATTGCGCTGTCGTCATTTCAGCCGCATAAAGGCGGCATCATCCGGCTGCTTCGCAGCCGCCGGAGCGTTTGCCCAGTTTCACCAGAAAAGCTCTCCGGGACGGCCTTGCCCTGCCTGACGGCCGAGCCTGCAAACCGCAAGGGTATTTGCGATAAAATGCAAGGCGCAGAATGCAACGACCGGGGTTATTTTTCAAGAAATATTTAAGAAGTTTTTTAGATAATTGCAATAACACCTGAAGAGCCAAATGACAGCAGAGCATTTCCGAACTTTGTGCCTGGGCGTGATTTGAGGCCCGGACTTGCTGTCCGCATCTGCCAGGCACACCGGGGAGTAAAAAATCTATTTGACAAACTCGTAAAATTTGTTCTATTCAGTTTCTTTCGGGCAGTTAGCTCAGCTGGTGGAGCATCGCCCTTACAAGGCGGGGGCCACAGGTTCAAGTCCTGTACTGCCCACCACTTTCAGGACTTCCGGTTTGGTCATGTGCTAAATTGTGTGTCAAACCGCTATCTCGTGGCCGTGAAGGGTACCACCTTCGCGGCCATTTTTGTATCTTCAAAGCTGTCGAAAGCGGCCGCAAGCACGTCGCTTGTCTGGCCAAGCCTTCTGATATACCTGTCTGTCGTGGTCATGCTCGAGTGCATGAGGACGTGCTGGATCTCTTTCATCGGGACGCCTCCCTGCGCAAGCAGGGAAGCGCACAAACCTCTTATGCCGTGGAAGTTGAAAGGCTTCACCCGGGCCCTGTCGCATAGCCTGGTGACAAAGTGCCGCCTATCCTTGTAGGCTTCGCCCGTGGAGCGGCTCTTGAAGACGTGGCCCGTGGGGCCGGTTTTCAGCTTGTGCATGGCAAGGGCATCGTGTAGTCTTTGCGGCATCGACAGCCACTCATATTTCCGGCTGCCATCCGCTGTCTTGCAGGTGGACAGCCGGATCCTTTTTTCTTTCAGGTCTATGTCATCTTCCCACGTCCAGCGCATGGGTTCGCTCCTGCGGCCTGCGGTGTAGAGCAGGGCAAGCAGCATGGTACGGTCTGCTACGTCGGCTATGGCATAGACCTTCCAGAAGTCTTCTATCGGCGGCACATAGTGCGGCGTGCTGTCTTCCGGCAGCTTTTTTGTCTTCTGGAAAGGATTGTCCGGGAAGTTGTAGTACTCCCGCGCCCACTCCCAAAAAGCAGACATGTGCTTCCTGTCCTTGTTGGCTGCGGCCGCGCCCTTTTCTTTTTGCCTGTCCATCATGTAGGCAAGCGCGATTTTTGGCGTCACATCTTCCGGCGCGGCATCCGGCTTCACATACGAGAAGAGTCTTTTGATGGACAGCTTCTTTGCCTTGTAAGTCGCCGGATGGTGCCGCGCCTTCGAGTAGTCGAGATACGCCGTCGCCACGTCAAGCAAGCAGACCGTGGATGTCTCTTGCTTCCAGATCGCGGCGTCTTGCTCGGCTTCCCACTTTTTTGCTTCCGATTTGGTTTTGCAGGTTTTTGTCTTCCTTTGGCCGTCTATCATCTTGACGGCTCTCCATCTGCCGTCTTTCATCTGGTAAGGCATGGTTGCCCTCCTCTATCCTTTTTATGACCGCTTCCGGGAAAGAGAGGGCGCACCCCTTGCCGGGCTGATAGCCCGACAGCGCGTCCTTATGCCTATAGACCCACGCCCTGCTTCTTTGCAAGCGGGCGGCTACGTCATCGGCTGTCAGCATCTTCCACCTCCTCCGGCTCTGTGATTGGCCCGGCCCATTTGCCTTTCAGGGCTGACACAGGCTGGCCGATGGACACGCACCACAAAGTTGGCTCGTCCTCAGGCCCCTGCCAGTCGATTTTGACAACCTGGATATTTCTGGCTTTGTAAAAATAAAATCCCGGCTTTGTGGGCCGGGATTTCGTCCAGGTTAGCTGGTTCGTGCAGCCAGTCGTGTTCCAGTAGAGCAGCGCCATTTCGGGCGAAACCGTAGAATTGGGGCCTTCGGCCCCGCAGTCCTTGCAGTAGGCGCGAAACGGCGGCAAAAGCGGGTTTACGCCTATGTCTTTACTGCCGCAAAACGGGCAGGGGGTAAGTTGAATCAGCATGGTTCCTCCGGCGCAAACTTTGTGTCCGGATGTTCGGCAAGGTGGTCGAAAAGATCGGGTTTTGACTCCACGGCGCGGCGGGCGGCTTCGCGCCAGTCAGATGGGAAACGACACTTATCACAATCCACGCAGATGTGCCCATTGCCAAAAACACAACTTCTTCCTCTTGTTGATGCACAGACAAGTTTGGCCGCCAGCCAGTCGGCTTCCCGCTCCAACCTTCTGGCTCTCTCCACAAGGCTTTTCGCTTTCTGGAGTTCTGCCAAGATTTTATCAACGTCCAGGGACACTCTTTTTATGCTGCCATCTTTCATGGTCAGGGCGACTTCCGGTGAGGAGATAGCTATCAGGGCTATCAACCGGTCAAAAATGTTAGCGCTATCCAGTTCGAGTTCGTCTGTCATATCAGGTCTCTCTATAGTTTTCGATCTTTTCAATAAGCGCCAGCACCACATCAGGGGAGGCGGCGGAAATGTAGGCGGCGTCAGTACGGGAGTCAGTATACGCATAAGGGCTGAGGACAAAGCCAAGATGGCTCCACAACCGATTGGCGATGTGATCAATACATATTTTTTCGCCAAGCTCCTGGTCAT
>VSMX01000163.1 GCA_009773975.1 Desulfovibrio sp.
ACGACATCTTCAGCTGAAAACATGGTTATGCTTTCTCATATTCATACCTTGTTGAAAAGACTGTGAACACAGGTTCTTAAGTTAAAGATCAAACTTTTCCTCTCGCCAGTAATAAAGCCAGTCCTTTTGGCTGATTTCCCTCAGAACATAGAGTCATAGCCAGTATGAATTTCCGCTTGATGGCGGATAAATCCGCCTTGAGGAAATTTCGCCTGGCTGTCCAGTAAATGGGGAGAAACTAACTGTTTAATTTGTCCGTCACAGTAGAATCAACAAGCAGATATTCGAATTTTTGATTGAACATGTTCGAACACCATGAAGCTTCATGGCCCTTCATTTTCAGAACCAGCGATCATTCTCAATAGCCAAAACAACAGACATGGCCGCTGCTGCAGGCCTTTCATGGCATTGCCGTCATGATCTAAAGCCAATTGGCATATTTTTAGCTCTTTTGCCCCATATTTTGGAGGTTGCCATGACAAATACAAAAAGCATTTTCAAATGGCTGATTACGCTTCTGATCCCATTGGCTATTTATGCGATCCCTGACTATGAAGGTACGGATCTGGCTCCCAAGGCACCGCTATTCTTTGCATTTACAGCCTGGGCCGTGACAGCATGGATAATGGAAACTTTGCCTACGACTGTTGTCGCATGCGTCCTTACCCTTATCTATACGCTATTCATAACAAAACCAGGAATAGCATTCGGCCCCTGGACTACATTCATGCCATGGTTCGTTTTAGCGGGCTTGATCATAGCCGACGTCATGGAACGCACTGGACTTGGCAAGCGAATCGCTCTTAATGGAATGCTGGCGATGGGCGGATCCTTGAATAAAACGCTTTTCGCTTTAGGTTTTGTTGGTCTGATTATGGCCATTCTGGTACCTTCTGGCCAGGCCCGCGATGTAATATTCATCGCTATCGCCCAGGGCCTGTGTTTTGCCCTGAATCTTGATCCCAAATCCCGCATGTCTTCAGCCATTATCATGGCTGGATTTTTCGCTGCAATCGCTCCCAACCTGTTTTGTCTTTCGGCCGGAGAAACCACACTTCAAGCCCTGGCTGTTGTGAGCGAAAGCACGGGCGTATCTGAAACCTGGTTTAACTTTTTCCTGATAATGGCTCCATTCAACGTGCTTTATGTTTTTGGCTCCATGGCGCTGGTATTACTGATAAAAGGCAAAGAACAGTTTGAAGGTGAAAGTCATCTCCGCTCTGTCTTGCAAATGCGTTTAAGCGAAATGGGTCCTTTAAGTAAAGATGAAATAAAAATCCTTGTTATTCTGCTTATAGGCATTGTCGGTTTTGTCACAGAAACATGGCACGGCCTGCCTGGCGCTTTTACTTTCGCATTGGTTGGCATGCTGTGCTTTTTCCCCGGTATTGGTCTATCTGATCAGCAAACTTTGCGAAGAATAAATGTATCCTTTCTAATTTTCCTTTCCGGCTGCATGTCAATTGGCTTTGTGGCAAATGACATGAATGTGCCTGCCTGGGCCTCCAGCATAATATTGCCAATGCTTGACGGAACAGGAATTACCGGAACAGTAACCTTGTCGTATGTTTTCGGGGTATTAATCAACTTCCTTATGACTCCAATGGCGGCGGTAAGCTCCATAGGCAGCTCGCTTGGCAACATAGCTATCCAGCTTGGCTTCGATCCCTATGTCATAATTTATCCTTTCCTTTATGGGCTTGATCAATATGTGTTTCCATATGAAATTGGCTACCTGTTGTATGCCTTCATGACAGGAGCAGTGACTTTGCGGCACATTGCGCCAGCCCTGCTTGTAAGAATGGCAGTCATGCTTTTCCTGGTTCCATTCCTTCTTTTGCCCTACTGGAAGTTAATTGGCTTCGTAAAATAAGTTTTTAAAATATAATAACAATCAAATATTAAGCAGGTAGAAGATGATTATTGATTGCCGCGTTCGACCGCCTTATAAATCGTATCTTGAGACAAAAGTGCCGTTCAACATAGAAAATGCCGCATGTATGGCGGAACATTTATGTCTTGAAGCACCCCCTTGTGTCTTGTCTGGCAAAAAAGACTATTATGCAATGGTCGCTGAAATGGATGAGGCCGGTATTACGCATGCTGTGTTATGGGGCAGAAAAAGCCCCAACTGGGGCGATGTGCCCAATTCGGAAATCGCCGAAGTCGTTGCGCTTGGCAAGGGCCGTTTCATTGGCGTGGGTTCAGTGTCGGTTCGCCCAACAACTTGCCTCGCGGATCAAGTAAAGGAATGCATGGATCTTGGATTAATTGGCATTGCCATTGACCCGGGCCAGCTCAATCCACCCGAATTATGTTCCGCGGCGATTCTTTACCCGTTGTATGCCGCTTGCCAGGATAATGGCCTCATTCTTCATCTAACTTCAAACATTTACTCGGCGCCAAACGCCCTGTGGAGTGACCCTGCCAACATTGATCAGGTGGCTGCGGATTTTCCAGATCTGAAGATCGTAGTAGGACATGCTTCTCATCCAAGAGCTGCTGAAATATGCGGAATAGCGTATTATAGAAAAAATCTTTATCTCTGTCCCGGCATTTATCTGCCGCACGCGGTTAATGGAAAAATTTATATTGAATCAGCCAATAATTATATAAGCGATCAGGTGCTATTCGGATCAACTTATCCCGTCGCATCCTTCTCATCAATGGTCCAGGCATATGAAAATGCGGGATTTAGGCCAGATGTGTATGATAAAGTAATGTATAAAAATGCAATGAAACTTTATAAATTCAAGGCTTGACACAAATAAATGGAGGGTAATATGCATATTGTAGCATTTAATGGTAGTCCCAGAAATAAGGGTAATACCCATAAAATGTTAGCACGTATTCTGGAGCGCTGTGAAGAAAACGGCTTCACCACAGAACTGATCCACATGGGCTCCGATCCTCACGCTTGCAAAGACTGTGGACTATGCCGCAAAAATATGCGCGAATGGTGCTACCAAAAAAGTGATCCGTTTATAAATGAGTGGTTTGCGAAAATGGTCTCTGCCAATGGCATTATTCTGGGCTCTCCAGTATATGGCGGCTGGCTGACGCCTGTTATGAAAGGATTTATTGAAAAATCTGTATATATAGCTCGCGCGCCCATCAAGAGAGGTGAAAAATATACAGTCTTGCGCAACAAAATTGGCATTGCCGTATGTTCAACGCGCAGAAGCGGCGGCATACAGACTTTACAGAGCCTAATCTCGATGTTCGCGCATACCCAGATGATCATGCCCTGCGGGGGTCAATGGCCAATTGCTTCTTTTGGCTCAATGGATACCGATGCTTTCCTGAAAGATATTAACGGCGTTGCCATTATTGATAAACTTGCTGAAAACTTTGTTAAAGCTTTGGTCAGATTCCATGGCAACAATAACGAACAATATTTATCCAAATGAGTATGAGTCATGCATCTCTGGCAAGGCGGGGTGGGCCCAGTTCAGTCAAACTCTACCAGTCCCCCGGCAGAGCCGGTGGGGGGGTCCCAGTTCGCTAAATTTATAAATATTTTTCCGTGTTAAAATTTTATATCTACTCATACTGATAATATGAGCGCGAGGAAGCAATGAATATAATCGCTTTTGTTGATTCCTGTTCAGAATCAGGAGAATCAGCCTTGTTTGCCAAACTTGCATTCAATGAACTGAACAAGGAGAATCATATTACCGAAATGGTATTTGTTGGCAAAAACCCGCCTCTCCACTGCACAGGTTGCGATAAATGTCTGAAAAACGGCATCTGTGTTGAAAATGATTCCGTCAATGAATGGAAAAAGAAACTGGAAGAAGCGGATGGATTCATAATAACAGGAGAAATCAGAGATTCAGGTCTTTGCTCCATGATGTACGGATTACTGGAGAGATTTGCCCAGATGGGCAGAGCGACGCCAGACTTTTTAACGGGCAAAATTGGTGGTCTTGGTGTAATTGGGACAAGAGATGGAGGTATGAAGGCTGTTTTCGATATCGTAAGCTTTTTCCAGCATTCAAACGCTATCCTGGTTTGGCCAGCATATTGGCCATTCACCTGGAAAGATAGCGAGGCAAAAGAGAGTTTCGAAAAATGTGATCCCGAAGGCGTTTTTCTTGCTGGCGATCTGGGCAGACAAATGTGTTGGGCCCTTTCACACTCCTAAAATTGGTAGCAAAGCCCTTCAGGCGGGGTGCCGGGTTTATTCGGCCTGACGGCTGAGGTCCCAGACAACAAAAATTTCCCGCTAGTCACTTCTGGCCTCCAGCTCATAGCTGGAGGCTGAAAATTTAAAAGATTGTATCATGGCCACCATTTTTCCCGGTGCCTGCTTAAACAATAGAACAATTTCACTTTGATTTTTTACAAAGTCAAAGCGCTCGTTCCGGCGCTTAAAACTTGCCGTGCGCCTGCACGGCGGCCGCCTGGATACGCAGTCAAAAATGCTCCGGCTTTCGCAAATTATCCATTTCTGTCAAACCACCTTAGAGGTCATCCCATAATCAAAATGGGTAAGTTTTAGAATTTGTCTGGACAGATTGGGAATTGATGGTTTTATAT
>VSMX01000164.1 GCA_009773975.1 Desulfovibrio sp.
GCCGGCTTTAACCAGCGCCGCTGCCGCAACTGCCTGTCGCCTTTTGTGCCAGCAGACCAGTTTGATGAAATCTGCCCGGATTGTCAAAAATCATTTGCGCCATACAGGGGGCCGGTCTGTCCTTGCTGCGGCGATCCCTCAATCCCCATTTTATGTGAAGGCTGCGCCAATGGCCGCTCCTGGGACGCGCATGCCTTTCATGGCCTTTATGATGGGCATTTGCGGGACATGATCCGGCGCTTCAAGTATGATGGCGAAATCACCCTGGCCCCGTATCTGGCCGGGCTGCTGCTTGAGGCGGCCTGCTGCCTGCCGCGGGCCGACGCGCTTGTGCCGTTGCCCCAATATCTTCCCCATCTTTCCAGACGCGGTTTTAACCAGGCCCATGAAATTGCCCGCCATCTTGCAAGGGAGAGCGGAATACGGCTTGAGGCCGGGCTTTTGCGGCGCATTCGCCATAACCGCGTCCAGGCCAGCCTGGACAGGAAAGAGAGGATGCGCAATGCTGCCGGCAATTTCGAGGCTGATGGCAATGCTGCCGGAAAAAGCGTCTGGCTTGTGGACGATGTCATGACAACAGGAAGCACCTTCGAGGCAGCCTGCGGCGCCCTGAAGGCCGCCGGCTGCGCCAGTGTTTCAATATTGTTCGTGGCCCGCACGCCGCTCTGGCACGACTGAAAATTGCGGCTGCCCGTTCCATGACAGCCAAAATGATTTTTGTTATAATGCGCATATTCATTTTTCGGATAAAAGCCGATTCGGGAGAAATGGCATGCGATTTCAGACAAGGCCCATTGCGGGCATATTTTTTTTGCTTTTACTGCTGATGTGGACAGGCCAGGCTGTTGCCCAGATTACCGTGCTTGTACCCAGCGCGCCGAGCCTCGAGAAAAAGGCCAGCCCCCAGGAAGTGGACATGCTCATGACCCTGATGAAGCCATTTAAAAATCAGGCTATTGCCATGGATATGCCGCAGATGTTCGCTTCCCTGCGCTTTGAAAATGGCGCGGAGCAGCCCGAGCGCCAGGATTTGCTCGGCGACGTGGAAGAAATTCGCTATCTCGGACAAAAAGCCTGGGGCGCGAACATAGCCCTTGAAAAAGCCGGGCTTTATCAATTCATCATGGAATCCCGCCCATGGTGGAATGAGGCGAAAAATCATTATTTGCAGCAGGTGTGCAAGGTAGTCCTGCCTGTCCTGGGCCAGGGGGAGGGCTGGAGCGTCCCGGCTGGCCTGGGTTTTGAAATCGTGCCCCTTACGCGGCCTTTCGGGTTTTATGCGCCGGCCATCTTTTCCGGGCGCGCCCTGCTTTCCGGCAAGCCGCAGGTCAATATCCCGGTGCGCATGGGGCGCATAAACATCGAGAAAAAAAGCGTTCCCACACCCTGGCATGAGGAACTTGCGGCAAGAACAAACCAGGCCGGAGAATTTTCCTTTGTCGTCAGCCAGCCAGGCTGGTGGTATTGCGAGGCCATCATCCCCGGCGATCCCCTGAAAGGGCCGGACGGCGAAATGAAGCCCATGGAATTCGGCTCGATCTTGTGGCTTTATGTGGATGGTCAGGACAATGGCCGCAAAAAGTGACTGCCGTGTTTTGACATCACGCGGCCTTGACCGTGTTCGGCGCATACAAAAAAGGGCAACCATCCCTGAAAATGGTTGCCCCCGTTTACATTTTACTGATTCATTAACTAACCTTTTCTTTTCCGGCTGAAATTGCAGTTGTCGTGCCAGGTGCAGCTGCCCTGGGGATTGATGTCCTCAAGGGCCAGGTCCTGCATGGCGTCCTGCATGCGCTGGTCAACCGTGGCATAGCGCACAAAGCCGCGGGAAACCGCGTCGCGGCGATTGCCGCGAACAAGGAAGATGCTGGGATAAGCCCCGATTTCACCCATCAGGGCCGCGGCTGTGGCGAGGTTTTCCTCGACTTTGCGCTGCATTTCGGGCGCGTTGGTCTTGTCCGCGATGGCCTGCGCGGAAACATTCCAGCGCCGCGCCATCTGCTCCAGGGCCTCGTCGCCGAAAAGATCCATGCCCTGGCCGTAGAACATGTCTTCAAGCATCAGCACCTGTTCAAGCTCGTTTCCGGGCGCCAGTTCTTTCAGCGCGATCAGGATTGCATCCGCGCCGGGTGAATAAAGGCGCATGTGTTTCCTGTTTTCCAGGGCGTCTATCGCGCCCTGGAGGGAGCGGCCCGTGGTTTTTTCCACCTCGGTCCAGAATTTTTCCTCCCCTGGTTCCATGACGGCCAGGTTGGCCAGATCGACTGGCTGGCTCATCAAATTGCCGCCGTAAACGGTTACGGGAAATTCGGGATGCTCCTGCGAAAGCCTGTGCATAAGCGGCCCAAAGCCATAGCACCAGGGGCAATATACGTCCGCAATGTAAATAATTTTTGCGTTGCTCATATTAAATAAAACCTCATTACCTGGGGGTACAGCCAGGCAGCGCGCATGGGGATTTTTCGCAACTGCCTGAAAACAATCATTACACGGCTTTTGGGCAAGTAACAAGGCATTTTTCACCTGGCGCCAAACCAGATTTTATGGTGGGCCTATTGCTCTGGCGCGGCGCCGTATGCCTGATGGAGAGCATTGATCCTGCGCCAGGATTCCCTGATGCGCTCCGGCTCGATGATGCCTTCATCAACGAGGGACTTCAGGGCGTCATGGGCTTTTTGGGGCAGGGCCGCATCCCAATTGATATTGTTGCCGAAAAGCAGGATGTCGTTGCCGGCAAGCACCGCCAGCATGATGGCTTCCTTGATGTCATATTTCCGGGCAATGGGCTGCATCTGCATATCGTCGCTGATAACCACGCCCTGCCAGCCAAGCCCCTCCCGCAAAAGCCCATTGATCACAAGCGGCGAAAGGGTGGCCGGCATATCGCCATCCAGGCCAGAGCAGAACAGGTGACCGACCATGACCATGCCCGGCCAGCCGGCGCGAAATATTTCGGCGTAGGGCAGCAAATCCACATCCGGTTTCCAGCATTGCGAAATATCGGCCAGTCCTTCATGGGTATCGGTTTTTGCGCAGCCCTGGCCGGGAAAATGCTTCAGGGCAGGCGCGACGCCCTTTTTGGCAAGCCCCTGGCCAAAGGCCAGGGCATGGGCTGCCACTGTTGTGGCATCGGATGAAAAAGCGCGGCCGAGGCGCCCAATTCCGGGATTGAACGGGTTTGTATCCACATCCGCAACAGGGGCCAGATCAAGGTTAATGCCCAGATTGAAGAGTTCCTCGCCAAGGTTTTCCGCAATTTTACGCACTTCCTGGACAGATTGCTGGCCCATGCGCTGTGCGCTGGGCAGATCCATAAATCCCTTCGCTGGCTTGAGGCGCCGCACCTGGCCGCCTTCCTGGTCCACTGCGATAAAAACAGGGCGCCCGGCTGCGGACCTGATGCTGGCCGTGAGCGCGGAAAGCTGTTCGGGCGAGCTTATGTTGCGTTCGCCGCTCGCGCTTACATCCCTGTCAAAAAGAATCACATTGCCGATTTTACCATCGGATATGGCCTGCAGAAAGGGATCGCCGGGGGCAAGGCTGGTGCCGCGAAAACCAAGCATCAGCATGCTGCCGATCATCTGTTCCATGGGCGGTGTGTCGTCAGGATTGTATTGCAGGGGATTGGCCTGGTCCGCCAGGGCGGGCGCAAGCAGGCAAAGCATGAGGATAACGGCAACAGGGATTATTTTCGACATTTTGTTCAGCATGGCAAACCCATCGAGCGGCGCAATTCTTCCATTTTCAGCAGCACATCTTCCGGGATGGCCAGTGTGCCCTTGCCTGTGCCAAGGCTGATATCCGGTTTCTTGGCGGCATGGTAGTCGGAGCCGCCGGAGGGCAAAAGCCCGTGGCGGGCGGCAATTTCGAGCGCCGCTTTTTCGTCTTCCGGCGTATGGGCGGGATGCCAGACTTCAATGGCGTTGAGCCCGTGGGGAACAAGCCTGGCCACGGCTTCGTCAATTTCCGCCGGCCTTGGCCTGCCATCTTTCTGTTCGAGGAATGGATGAGCCAGAACAACTGTGGCGCCAATTTCCGCAAGGCGGTGGCAGGCTTCGTCCGTGGGCAGGACTTCCTTTGGCAGCCAGGCCTTTTTGCCCTGCTTCAGGTATTTGTCAAAGGCCTCCCTGTTATCCCTCACATAGCCTTTTCGGGTCAGCACGCTGGCGATATGCGGACGCCCGACGCTGCCGACCTTGCCGTCGGTTTTTGACCTTGCGCTTTCCGCCACAACTTCTTCCAGGCTGATGTCAAAACCGAGGGCGCGCAGTTTTTCGATAATGCGCGTGTTGCGATCCTGGCGCTTTTCGCGCAAATCGGCCAGCATTTTGTTGAATGGGCCGTTGTCCCGGGGCACCCAGAGTCCGACGATGTGAAAACGCAAATTGCCGAAGGTGGATGAAAGCTCGCAACCGGGAATGACCTTCATGCCAATGTCGCGCCCGGCCGTGAGGGCGGCCTCGTGGCCGTCCATGGTGTCGTGGTCGGTCAGGGCGACTGCGGCCAGGTTCAG
>VSMX01000165.1 GCA_009773975.1 Desulfovibrio sp.
AAAAATATAGTACGTTATCAACGCTATGGCATACGCCTGTGTGGCGATCTTTACACACCTGAAAAGATGAAGGACAAGTTGCCCGCGATTGCGGTATGCGGCCCATACGAAGCCGTGAAAGAACAATGCTCCGGCCTTTACGCGCAAACTCCGGCTGAACGGGGCTTCATCCCCCTGGCCTTTGACCCATTTTTCAGCAGCGAAAGCGGTGGACAGCCGAGGTATCTTTCCTACGACGAAATTTATACAGAAGACAATAGCGCGGCTGTGGATTACCTGTTGTTGCTGTCGGAAGTGGAGAAAGAGAGCATCGGCATTCTCGGCATCTGCGGTTTTGGCGCTATATACGTAAATTCCGCAGTTCAGGACACCAGAATTAAAGCCACGGTATCCTGCACCATGGGCGCGTTTGATCCTGAAAAATGGCGGAGACGTATAGGGGTCGAACCTACCGCAGACCGTTAAGCCTGCCACGCGGTTTTGAAGACCGGGCGCCACACCGGTGACGAAACGTCTCCGCAATTATTCGCGATAATATTTACCCAAACAATTTATCAGTACAACATTTGGGCAATTTTTTCAATGTTATTGCCAGGTATAATCAGGGCTGACGCAAACAAAACTTTAAAGCTGCAAGGAAAGACTCATTCTTGAGGACTGCCGGGGAGACATTTACATTTTAAACTGGCTTTAACTGGCATTTTCTTTATCAAATTCATGCATAAATTAGCAAGGGGGCCAAAACAGGCCCCCAATGAATTACAACCTTGATACTTATTCTTTTTGAATCAATTCCATATTCTGTCTGAGCATTTTTCCGATATTGTCAATCAGTTCCGCAGCCTGAGTTTCCGGATTGGGATTGCAAAACAGCGCCAGATAGCGGGCGGCGCGGGCTGCCTGCAGGGCGCTTTTGCAAATGGGATAGCCAGCGGCCAGGAAAGCCGTTGCAAAACCGGTTACAATATCCCCGGTTCCTCCAATACATTCCATGGCCTCGACCGACGGTTCGGATACCTTGGCGTATAATTCGCCATTGCAGAGAATATAATCCGTCTTGCCCTTGACAATCATGTTGAGGGGACAATTGTCATGGCTTCTGGCGCGTTTGAGAAGTTCCGGAACATCTTCTTCCTCGGCAAGCAAGAAGCCGCGAGTGTAGAAAGGATGCGGTGCCATTTCGTCCGCCAGAAAAGCCAGTTCGCCAATGTCTGGTGTAAACAGGTCATAACTTGTCGCATAGCCGCTCATCTTGGCCACATACATGAAGCCAGCATCCGCGACAAGCATTGGTTTTGGCTTCAGATCCTCAAGTGCCATGAATACCCTGTTGTGGCCATCAAGGTCAGGATAAAAATAATGGAAAGTTAATCCTTCCAGTCCAGCTTTTTCCGCGATTGATGGAAGATTTTCCGAAAGCCAGGTATATGCCTCATCGCTGCCCTTGCCTGTTCCACAATCGCCAACAAGCAAAAGTCTCGGCACAGGTTTGCCAATGGCCTGGCTGGCCATTATGGCTGTTGCCGCCAATGCTGTTGCGCCTCTTGCAACAGGCAACTTTTTGCCGTTCGGCAAGACCAGCATATCGCCTTCAACCTTGCTGTCTTCCCATATTCCTCCTGTATAAAATGGGAAACCATTTTCAGGAACAGTTCCTGCAATTAACCACATGGTCTGATCCTTTTCAGCTCGTCATAAGCTTTTTGCAGGCTGTAACAGCACAAGGTATGCCCAATGCTGATTGGCCGTGGGGCTTCGCAAAACTTTTTGCCGACCATCTGCTGGGCAAGCCAGGGCACATCAGGGCAACCACCGCCGGAAATATTGACAATTATGCCTGTTTCCTTGTCAATTGTTATCTTCATGTTGGCTGCGCGAATCATCAGCCAGCGTCCCAAATCTTTCACCTGGTAAAGTGATACAGGGTCGAGAAGCGCATCGGCCTCGGTAATTATCTTTTCCGGTTCAAGACGGGCCTCTTTGAGAACTTTTTCGACAGCGGCCTGCTTGAGAACAGGGAAAACGACAACCATATCGCAGCCAGTCTGCAAATCCGGTGGAGGCCCCTTTACTTTAACTTCAAAACCGGCATCCTGGAGCGCTCTTTCGGCCGCAATGACCTCGCTTGTATTGGCAAAAACCAGAATGCCCCTGTCACTAACAGGATTGGTGCCGGAACTGTCAATGCTTTTCAGCCCAACGAGACTGGCTGCACCATTGGCAAGTTTTCGCAGCCATGAAGCGCCAGCCATTTTCAGTTCCTTCTGATTTCAAGGCGCACCACATCATTGCCTTCATCCACAGGCTCAACTTTGAAACCATGATTCCTGGCCGCCCTTGTGACATTTTCCTTACTGGCGTCAGTATCGACAAGGACGTCAAATTCGCCATCGGCGTCTTTTTTCACCTCATTCATGAACATCAGGACGGGCTGGGGGCAGGAAAGTCCGCAGGTATCTATTTTGGTTGCCATTTTATGCTCTCTTACAGTTGAAAAATCCAATGAAAAGACAGACCACAAAGCCGGCGATGGTGGCCAGAGCGCCGTGAATACCTATGCCGGCCGTGCTTGATGCAAGACCAAAGTTGTGGCACATGGCCGCCCCGACAATCAGACCCATGATGAATACTGCAGCATCGTTATCTCCTTCCCCGGAAAGGAAAAGCTGACGCCCGGGGCAGCCTCCAGCAAGCGCAAAAGCCAGTCCGCAGGTCACCATGCCCAGGAAATTCCAGAGATCGTTTGGCTGCGCAACGGGCTGATTTTCAAAACCCCAATGGAAAGAGCCAAAAAAAATATTCAGCACAAGGGCCGCTACAAACATGGCCGCAAAGCCCATGGCCAGGTGGAATTGCCTGAAAAGCATCACATCACGCAGGGCGCCCATGGTACAAAAACGGCTGCGCTGGGCAAAGAAGCCTACTATCAAACCGGCAGCAAGCGACAAGATAAAGGGTGCGTGCATTGAGCCCGGGCCCTTGAGAGAATAGAAAAGCACACCGTTTTTGGGTTGGCCCGGAATTGGGGGGTCAATCAGGTAGAGACAAACAAGACCCAGCATTAATGCTGGCATAAGCAACCCGGAAAAGCGATTCAGATGCTGGCTGCGGCCAAGGGAAAAACCATTGCGGAAAAAGATTACACCAACGCCAACCCCCACGATTAATCCGGCAAGACCAAACAGGGCATGGGCATCGCCGCCAGCCAGGCGCAGTATTGTGCGCCAGGGACAGCCCAGAAAAACGAGCGCGCCGACAGAGGCAATGAAACCAAGCACAAAACGCGTAAATGGCGCAGAACCGCCCCTGGGCTTATATTCGCCAAAGATAAGCGCAGCCATGAAGGCTCCAAGCACCATGCCCATAATTTCCGGTCGCAAATATTGCACAATAGGGGCATTTTGAAGGCCGATAGCGCCGGCTATGTCGCGATTGAAGCAGACAACGCAAATGCCCATGTTGCCGGGATTTCCTGAATGCTGCAACCACACTGCCAGCGCGCCAAAAAGCAAGCCAACAATGATTACGCCACCTGGTGTGGCAAAAAAATTGAAGCGGAATTTCATTCGTCCTCCACAGTTTTGAACGCTTTGCCGTTCGTTGCCAGGCCGCCTTCAGGTCAGGCCGTGCGGAGGACATCCTCAGGATAGGCGTGTCAGAATACTATACCCTCAAGACGCCAGCCGCAAAGACTCCACGCCGTGGAGCCTGGCTTCGTCCGTCAGGTATTGAAGAAAGAAGGTGTAAAAAAACAGAATACACTCATGAAAGGCAAGCTAATATATGTTTGCAGCGCTGGCAAGAATGTTTTTGCAGCCATTTTTCATTTTCAGTCAAGCCGCATGCAGCCAGGTCCGTCGATACGGCTTTTTCCACCGCTGATTCCAGTTACTTCAATCTTGACTCCAATCCTCTCCCGCAAGAGCGGCACATGAGAAATGATGCCAATAAGCTTGCCATCGTTCTTGAGCGTTTCCAAGGTGTTAAGAGCTGTTTCGAGTGTGCATTCATCCAATGTGCCGAATCCCTCGTCCAGAAACAGGGAGTCAACACTGGTCTTCCTGCTTGTCATGCTGGCAAGGCCAAGGGCCAGCGCCAGGCTTACAATAAAGCTCTCTCCTCCGGAAAGATTTTTTGTCGAACGGATTTCACCACCTTGATAATTATCCACCACATTCAACACCAGGGGCGAGTTTTTATCCATAATCAAAAGATAGCGGTCATTCATTTTTTCGAGTTGGCGATTGGCATGGGCAATCAGGATTTCAAAGGTCAGCCCCTGGGCAAATTGCCTGAAACGATTTCCATTGGCTGATCCTATCAGATCGTCAAGCGCCTTGTAGTTTTCATAATCATTCTTCATTTGCCCAAGCAAAATCATCTTTTGGCCACGCAGCGCTTTTGCCTCCTCGTTTTGTTTCAATTCCACTGCCAACTTGCGACGATTCTCAATGTTGCTTCGGTTTTCATCCTGATCTTTCGCCTG
>VSMX01000166.1 GCA_009773975.1 Desulfovibrio sp.
TGCTTGGTAGTTCCATGCCATGCAGTGTAGCAGCTTTGCTAAATATTGTTTAGTAAAAATTTGGAAGATCAGTAATAAAATCGCAATTCAAATTTGCTCCTTATTGCGCCAATTCCCTGACACCACTTATGCGAGGAACGACCATGCAAAATTTTACAGAAGGCTATGTAACGGCTTTTCCTTATACATACGGATATTATGCCGAACTCAATCCATTGCGGGCCATGTTGCCCATCCTTCGGCAGGGCCTGGCCGTGCCGCAAATCCATACGGCCTGCGAGCTCGGCTTTGGCCAGGGCCTGTCGATAAATATTCATGCCGCCGCTTCCGAAACCGAATGGTGGGGCACGGATTTCAACTCCTCCCAGGTATCGTTTGCCAGGTCGCTGGGACGCGCGTCCGGCGCCAATATCCATCTGTGCAACGAGCCTTTTGCGGAATTTTGCCTGCGCGACGACTTGCCGATGTTCGACTTTATCGGCATTCACGGCATCTGGAGCTGGATAAATGACGCAAACAAGGCCGCCATGGTCGAACTTCTGAAAAACAAACTGGCCGTTGGCGGAATACTCTATATCAGTTACAATTGTTATCCGGGCTGGGCGCCGATGGTTCCCGTGCGTGAATTGATGGAACTATACGAGGCCAGAAATGGAAAGGGCCTGAGAAACGGCATTGAGGAAGCCATCACTTACGCGATGAAGCTCGTCGAGCTTGACGCCTTGTACATGAAATCCCAGCCAGTGGTCCAGAAGCGCCTTGAGGCAATAAAGGGCCAGAACCGCTCATACCTGGCCCATGAATATTTCAACAAGAGCTGGGACGTGATGAGCTTTGCCAAAATGGCGGAATGGCTGGCTCCCGCCATGCTTGATTATGTCTGCCAGGCCAATTATCTCGACAATGTGAATATCCTGAATTTGAGCAATGAACAGCAGGAACTGCTGAACGGCATCGAGGACATTCCATTAAGGGAAACAACGCGCGATTTTATCCTGAATACGCAATTCAGGCGGGATTACTGGGTCAAGGGCAAGGCGGCCCTGCCCGCGTTCGAACTGCGCGAAACCATCCTTTCCCTTAAATTCATCATGCAGACGCCAAGGGACGCTGTTGAATTGAAAGCCAGGGGCGCAAGGGCGGAGGCCAATCTCGACGCCAATATTTACAATCCCGTGCTGGATGCCTTTGCGGATCACAAGGCGCATAGACTTACGGAATTTTCCCACACAATGCATGAAGCGAACATTTCATTGCCGCAATTGCTCGAAGCTATTACCATTCTTTGCGGAAAAGGCGCGCTTGCGCCCGTGGGCGAGTCCAACCGCAATATTATGGAACATTGCAAGCGCCTGGACAGTGTGCTTGAAAACAGGGCCCGCTCCTCATCCGAAATCAGTTTTCTTGCCAGTCCCGTTACAGGCGGCGGCATCCAGATTGACCGCTTCAGGCAGCTTTTTCTGCTGGCCAGAAAATCTGGCCTGAGGCTACCCAGGGAATGGGCCCAATTCGCCAGGGTTCAACTTTTGGCCGTAAACCAGAAAATCATCAAGGAAGGCAAGACCCTTGAATCCCCGGAAGAAAATCTGGCCGAACTGAACGCCATGGCCGATGAATTCGCAGGCTCGCGGCTGCCCATACTTGAAAAACTTGGGATCAATTGATTCGGGACAGCCTGTAGAGAATTTATGCAATGAATTTGCGTAAATGCTCTAACGCGACTTTGCTTGCAAAGGCGCGCGAGAGAATATCCCAAGGCAAACTTGCTTTGCACCCAAGAGATATTCTCATGCGTAAAATACTATAAGGAGCCCGGAGCAAGGCGCTCCGGGCTCTTTCAGGATCGGAGTCCCGCACCTGCCGATATTAATTCGTTTTGTTTTCCACAAGCCAGACCGTTCTCGGCACAGGCCCCCAGACATTGGCGGAACGCGCCACCCGCAGGCCATGGCTTTCGACAATGGCAATGACTTCGTCCCGCGAAAGCCGCAAGGGATATTCGCTGGCCCGGCGCCGGGCTTTGGGCAGGCCAAAGTCGTCGGTATGGTATTCGTTGTTCTTGCAGTTGTTATATGATGCATCCACCATGTCGAAAACCATTCTGGCGTCTGGCGCCAGGTATCTTTTATAGGTTTCCAGAAAATTTCCCAGGCTTACATTGGGCAAATGGTAAAGCCAGTTCAGGGATATCAGTCCGTCCAGGTCATGGGGAACTTTTTTGGGCTCCAGGCTGTTGTCTTGCCAGATGCTCAGGGGAAGGTCCAGGTGACGGGCGAGGTATTTGCCAAGGCAGACGGCCTCCTGCGAAAGATCCGCCCCGTAGAGATTGTGAAAGCCTTTGCTTCCCAGCCAGAGCAGGTTGATGCCGCTGCCGCAGCCAGCTTCAAAAATCCTGGCCCCGCGCCCCAGGCTTTTGGCAAGCCAGGCGCAGGCCACGCAAACATGCGGGCGCTGGTGCCTGCAGCGTATTGCGTAAAGATGCCATTCCTCCGCTTTCGACATGTTGATATATGATTCAAGCGCTTCGATTTTGAGCGTATAGGCCGGAGGGCATAGTCGGGGCCAGAGGTTTTCCATTAAAGAAAACATGAAAGCTCCTGTGCAATATGGGCGAATATGGAATATTTTCGCAATTATGCGAAAATGAGCCGCAAAAGGTGATTAATGACAGCAGCTATTCTGGCGGATGAAAAAAGAAGCGGGGCAGGGAGAAAAGATTCAAGGAAATATGGGGTTCCGGAGCCTTTGATTCCAGCAAGGGAGAAATCATTTCCGGAATATCGACGCAGGCTTCGCCATTGTCCGGAAGCGGCGAAAGATAATAATGCACAAGCTCGCTTTCCGTATCGGCCAGATAGGCATTGGCCTCGTCAAACATGGTATAGGGCGCGCAAAACGAGGCAAGCAGCAAAAGCAGCAGGGCCAGCGCCCAGAGAGGATGTTTTTCCGGCTTTCTGCACATCGCGCCAAAACCTTACATCGAAAAAAACTTGCTGTCCATGCCGCGGCCCGGAGAATCCAGGGCAATCGCACCAAACCAGTTCATGCGATTGCCCTGCCGGAGAATCCGGCTGTCCGGGCTTGCATTGGCCATAAGTCCCCTGATACAAAAATTCCTGGCAAGATATTCTCGTCATCACCAGGAGAAAACATGAGCGTAAGCCTTGAGAAAAAATCCCATGCGGAAAGCCATGCGCCGGTTGAAAAGCTGGAATTTGTCTCCATAAATTTGAGCTGGGGCGCCAGAAGCAGATTCGGCACTGAATTTGATCTGGATCTTTCATGCTTTCTTTTGAACGGGGACGGCAAGGTAGGCGCGGAAACAGATTTTGTTTTCTACAACAATCCCGCTTCCGCGTGCGGCTCGTCGGTTTATTCCGGCGACAACCGTGTCGGCGAATGGCATGAGCTTGATTCCGAAACCATAAATATCGACCTGCCAAAATTGAAAGACGAAGTGGAGCGCGCGGTCATTGTGGCCACAATCCACGAGGCGGACAAACGCAATCAGGTTTTCGGCTTTGTAAGCGACAGCAGGGTCGAGGTCATAAACCGGAAGAACAGCAAACTGCTTGCGGCCTACAATCTGGGAGAGGCTTTCAGGGACGAGGCGGCCGTTATTATCTGCGAATTTTTCAGATCCGGAAAAGGCTGGAAGTTCCGATCCCTGAACAGGGAATACATGGGGGATTTGTCGGAAATTGCCAAAAATTTCGGTATTGAGCTGGACTGATCATGAATCTTGACGCGTTTGTCGCCAAAAACGCGCCCACTGCCTGCGAAGGCATTTTGACCGCAGTGGGCATGAGCGGCGCCGTGATTTTCGGCGTGGCATTGGTTTGCCTGCCTTGTCCCCCTTTGCGGGCTTTGGCGCGATGATCGCCATGCACATCACTCCCAGGCATGGCGCAAGTGCCAGGATTATCGGAGCCATGGCAGGATGCATTTTTTTGCTGCTTGCCGCTTCCATGAGCGAAGCCCTGGCCGGCTATCCACTGTTTGCCCTGTTCCTGCTTTTCATTCTAAGCTGGCTGACGGCGCTGCCCAAAAAAACAGCTCGCCTATCTTGGCTTTGTCGCCAAATGCGCAGCCACGGCAGTATTGCTGAGCTATTTTGACTTCAAGCCTTCTCTGGCCATGGGCCTTTATTTTTGTGGCGGAATCCTGCTGGGCATTCTTTTGAGCCTGACAAACACGGCTTTTGAAAAGGAGAATCAGCAAAGCCCCCTGGATGAGCTGCGCCTTCTGCTGCATGGCGGAATAAACAATCCCTGGCGCAGCCTCATCATACCTGTTACGGTCGTGGCATCCTCCCTGCTTGCCAAAATGTTTTCATATTCCAATCCGGCCTGGGTCGGTCTTACCGTTATTTTTGTCGCCACGCTGGACAATACCCTTGGAGTGAAACGCCTTCTCCAGCGCATATTTGGCACTATCTCGGGCGCTTTTATCTCCTATCTTGTTC
>VSMX01000167.1 GCA_009773975.1 Desulfovibrio sp.
TTTTTGGTTAATGCGCGGATTGTGGCATAGCCACCAGGCGGTTGTCCCGCGCTGATACGCTCGTTTTCTACTTTGGCATTGGCCACTTCATCATTCAGGACGTTGATGGCCTGGCGTATTTTTTTCTGGAATGTTGGGGAAACCTTGCCAATGTCATGCACTAACGCCATTATCCATGCGTATTCGGGGAATAAATTGGCTATTCTGGAATAGTAGCCTTCAAGAAGCTGCCTTGCTACTTCCCCGGCAATGCGGCAATGCTCTTCCACTGTGCGCCCGGCAATCTTGCCGTTCTTTCCATGCCTCGTCTTGGCCAGGCAGGAATCAAGGGGGATAGCGCCGCATTGTTTTTTTTTGCCTCCCGAGAAATCCATAAGCGCCTCCGTATTTGATAAGATGTATTTTTCTATAACAACATATACTATGTTTCAAGTAAAAAGTTAAAATCCCCCGTTAGGGGGATAGCGCATTGGCAGTTTCAATAACTACATACACTATGGAAACACCCCCACGAACGTGGGGAAAGCCCTACCTTCTCTTCAAAAAGACAACAGTCTTCACCGCGCAATATGTCCACAGGCCGGCAAGCAGGGCCCAGAGCCAGGGAAAAAGCATATTGGCCGGCGCGAAGGCAAGGTGGTTGGAAAGTATTGTTACAGACCCTATGGGAAAGATAAAGCTCCACCAGGCCATGCTGAATGTCAAATTGTGGCTGGTCAAAGCCCTGATGCAGATAATCGCGGCCATGATCAACCACCAGATTGCCGCCCCGAAAAGCAGGATGGCTATCACTTCCACGCCGCCAAGGTATGCTTCCGGAAAAACATTCTGGGCCAGGGCAAGCAGGGCCACGGCCGCCCATCCGATTGGCGCAAGGTGAATCCAGAGGGTTGGCGCCAGCTGGTCCGGCAGGGGCCGGATAAGCAGATGGCGCTGCAGCATCATGCTGAAGAGGCCCACATAAAGCGCAAGTCCCCCGCCCAGCGCCAGAATGGATACCAGGATAACAATATTCCGGATTACCCCGCTGTCCAGCATGACGCTGATTGGCGCGCCCGCCACGGGCAGCACGACCATGCTGGCCACGGGCACAAAAAGAACTGGCGTAATGTGCGACATTTCAATGCCTGGATGCAGAAAAAAGCGCAGCAAGATCCCGTAATTGAAAACAAGGGTAATCAGGGCGCCAGGACCCCAGACGCAGACAGCGATGATTTCGCCAAAGCCAAAGCGCAGGGCCTGGGTTCCCAGTACAAGCAGGGCTATGCCCAGGGCCGAATACAGCGCGCAATTATCCGGCTGGTCGAAATTTTCCAGCAGTGTGGGCACGTTTTTGGGCCAGCTCAGGGCCGCCCAGAGCGCAAGAAGGAAAAATAGCGCGTAATTCAGAATATTGAGAAACTGGGCAAACCAGTAAAGAGGCGGGAAGATCTGGGACATTTCCAGCGTGGCCATGGCAAGCGCGCCTGTGCCCATGACCATGGTGAAGGCGGCTGGCGCAAGAAAGGGCATATTTCTGACTGTCATCCCTTTCTCCTTAAAAAAATATTAATTCTTTAGCAAGTTTGCACAGCAAGCGCAGCGTTAATGGAGGTGCGGGGGCCTTCGGCCCCCGACGGGGCGCGGAGCCCCGCATATATTTAAATTATGCCTTATATCTTGCAGACTTCCGTGTACCAGGCTGCCGCCTGGGTCAGGATTTCATTCTGGCGGGCCGCCAGGGCCTGCGGATCCTTCAGGTAGCCATCGACAAGCAGGCAGGAATCAAAAAGACTCCTGGTCATTTCGTCCAGCACCCGGCTCTTGTTGTCGGCCTTGTAGATCTTGAGCATGCTGCGCAGCAGCGGGTGATCGCGGTTGACTTCAAGTATCTTGACCGGAATGGAATCGTCCTTCTGCATGACCTTGAGCAGTTTTTCCATGGAGGCTGTCATGCCGCCATCAGGGGAAACAAGCACGGCCGGGCTGTCCGCCAGGCGGTGGGAAAGCGCGACAGAAGTCACCTTGTCTCCCAGGATTTCCTTCATCCTGGCCATGAGCGCGTCAAAGGACGTGCTGTCCTCGTCGGAAAGCGGCGGCGCGGCTTCCGGCTTTTCCTTGTCTTCAAAATCTTTCAGCGCTTCCGGGCCGGCGTTTTCGACTGCCCTGAATTCCCATTCCTTGTATTTGCCAAGCCCATCCATCACAAATTCGTCGATGGGCTCGAACAGGTAGAGAACTTCCACGCCTTTCTTGCGGAAAAGCTCCATGTGCGGATTGAGGCGGCAGGCCTCGCGGTTGGGGCCAGTCACAAACCAGAATGTTTTCTGGGCTTCCGGGGCGCGGCCCATATAGTCTTCCAGGCTGGTCAGATCGTCCGCTTCCGCAAGCGCGGAGGAATTGAAGCGCAGGAGCGAGGCAATCCTGTCGCGGTTGACAAAATCATGATAGCCAAGCTTGAAAATTTTGCCGTGCAAACGCCAGAAACTGTTGTACTTTTCCTTTTCATCCCTGGCCATTTTTTCAAGATGGCCAAGGGTCTGTTTTGTAACCACCTGGTTGATGCGCCGCAAGATTACGTTTTCCTGCAGCGTTTCACGGGAGATATTCAGGGGCAGGTCTTCCGTATCGACCAGGCCGCGCAAAAAGGCGAGGTATTCCGGCAGCAGTTCCTTGTTGTTGTGCTGGATGAGCACACGCCGGGCATAGAGATCCAGGCCCCAGTAATCGCGCTCGGAGCCGAAAAAATCCCTTTCCGTGTCGGGGATGTAGAGCAGGGCCGTGAACTGCACCGGCACATCCACGGAAATATGCTCCACGTCCAGCGGCGGTTTGTTGTCGTATGTAAGGTGGGTGTAAAAACTGTCGTACTGTTCTTTTTTGATGGATGCGCGGGGCTCACGCCAGAGGGCCGGCTGGGTATTGGCCTGCTCGCCATCCACAAAGACGGGGAAGGGCACATATGCCGAATGCTTGCGGATGATGGATTCCACGCGGTATTTTTCGGCAAATTCCAGCGCGTCATCCTTGAGATGGACCTTGATGACCGTGCCGCGTTCTGGCTCTTCGCTGTCTGTGGTTTCAACCGTAAAGGTTCCAAGGCCGTCGCTTGTCCAGACATGGGCTTTGGGTTCGCCCTCGCCAAAGGCCGGCCGCGAAATTACCTCGACCTTGTCCGCGACCATGAAGACGGAATAGCAGCCTATTCCGAAGCGGCCGATGATATTGGCTGCGTCCGCCGCCGCGGTCTCTTCCGGATTTTCGGCCTTCCTGTCGTTTTCGGCCGCAAGGCTTGCAAGAAAATCCTCGGAACCGGATTTGGCTATGGTTCCAAGGTTTTCAGCCAGTTCTTCGGCGTTCATGCCAAGACCGGTATCGGAAATTGTAAGGGTTTTGGCGTCCTTGTCCAATGTTATGCGTATTTCAAGATCAAGATCTGGCAATCTGGGCAATTCGCCGCGGTTTACACGGAAGCGCACCTTGTCAAGGGCATCGGATGCGTTGGAAATCAGCTCACGCAGAAAAATTTCGCGGTTTGTATAGAGGGAATGGGTGAGAATATGCAATACCTTGCATACTTCGGCGCGAAATTCACGTTTTTCATTGCCTTCTTCAGACATTTTGTCCTCCGGTATATTTTACATGGTACAAGCCGGGTTTGTGCCATTTTATCAGGAAGTTAAGTCAGATGCGTTTATCGTCAAGCCGGCAAGGCATATATTGCCTTGCCTATTGCTTTTTGTTAAAAATCGTTATGGGTCTTGACATTTTTTTTAATTTTTTGGCAACGGTTGCAAGACAGGTAGATAAAGGATTTTCCGCATGAATTTGCGTCAAGACTTGACGGCAGGAGCAAAGGGCATTTTTGCCCGGCATTCCCAAGAGGAGGGAATATGGATGTCGTGATGCTTTCACGGTTGCAATTTGCCGTGACCATTTTCTTTCACTTCATTTTTGTGCCGCTGACGTTGGGCCTTTCCATCATCATTGCCTGGATGGAAACGCGCTATGTCATGAGCGGCGACGAATTCTGGAAAAGGCAGGCGCAATTCTGGGGTAAGCTTTTTATTATAAACTTTACCCTTGGCGTGGTTACCGGCATCACCCAGGAATTCCAGTTCGGCACAAACTGGTCGAAATATTCCGAATACGTGGGCGATATTTTCGGTTCATTGCTGGCCATCGAAGCCACGGTCGCGTTTTTTCTGGAATCTACATTTATCGCGGTCTGGCATTTCGGCTGGCACAGGGTTGGCCCAAAGCTGCATTGCCTCTGCATCTGGCTGGTGGCCATTGCCGGCAACATTTCCGCCTTGTGGATCATCATCGCCAACGGTTTCATGCAGCATCCCGTGGGCTATGTCATTGACGAAGCCCAGGGCAGGGCGGTTTTGAGCAACTTTTACGACGTTGTGTTCAACGGCTTTGCCTGGGGCCAATATGCCCACACAATCC
>VSMX01000168.1 GCA_009773975.1 Desulfovibrio sp.
AACCTCTTTGGCTTCCATGGGAAAACCTGGCAGACGCCCAACTTCCTGCAGGGCATGGCGATAGGATCCGGCCACACATTCAAGATTCAGGCGTTCCATAAAAAGCGCAAAATCCGGTATCCTGGAAGTGGGAATCACCACATCCTCATTCAGCTTGAAGCCGCTTGTCCTTTTGGCAATAGCGGAAAGCTTGTGCCGATCCTCCCAGAAAACTTCCGCTTCTTTCTCGTTTCTGGCCAAGATGATATCGACATTTTCCTGTTTTTCGGCCACCTGGACAATTTCTCCAACAACCTTGTCCAGAAGATAGGGGTCGTCCCCATCAACCTGCAAAATAATGACCGAAATCGGAAAGCCTTCAAATTTTCCGCTATTGGGATTGTATTCTATGGCCTGAACATATTTGGCATTGAATTCCTCAAGAGCCGAAAGGTGGGCATAATCACCATCGAGGCGAATGCGGTTGCGCAAATCAACCAACTCACGAACAACCGTGGCCGCGGGATGCATGGAACGCCCATAAAATTCAAGCACCATAACCCTTGAATGCAGCGGTTTCTGGTGGATTATGAAGCATGCCTCCGTAATGATGCCGTCCACCCCTTCCTTCTGCATGCCGGGCAAACCACCCAGGGCCTTGTTTGTAACATCCTTGCCCAGCCCCGGCAGACGGATTTCATCGCCGCGCAGATGCACAACATTTCGAACGCCGCCGCTAATGTCCTTTACGGCAAAAACAGCTGTTTCATCGGGCATGATCTTGTGACGCGGATGGTTTTCCCTTTCGATGGTGATCAATTCACCTGTGGGTGTCACCATTTTCCACCACAGCAAATTGTCAAGCGTCGTTCCATATTCAAAAGCCATGGGGCCACCGGCATTTTCAGAAACATTGCCGCCAATTGAAGATGCCTGCTTTGATGCTGGGTCAACACTGAAAAGAGCGCCAGCTTCCGTGACAGCGTCTATTACCTGTTGGGTGATTGCGCCAGCCTCGGCAGTAACGGTCATGTTCTCAAGATCAACTGGACCAATATTGGTCAGGCGCGTCAGACCCACAACAACCGCGCGCCTCCTCGCCGGGACAGCTCCGCCCGTCATGCCAGAGCCTCCGCCACGCGGGATGAGGGCAAACTTCATTCCATTGGCCAGACGCACAAGATTCGCAAGCTGCTCCTCGTCTTCCGGCTCTACTACCAGAAGCGGCAGTTCCATCCGCAAGTCTGTGGCGTCGGTTGCAGTTTCCACCAGCGCTGCCGGGTCGGTACGTATACATTCAGCTGGCAAAATACGTCCAAGCGCTTCCAGGAGATTTTTTTTGAATTCCGCTTCAGCCTCATAAGCCGACCAGAACATTGTAATGCCTTCTGAAATGGCAGTGGCATAATAATGGGCCAGGCTTACAGCTTCCCGCTCAAAGCTTTCACGCACGCTGTCGCGCACGAGCCCTGCGTTAATGAAGGGATTGTACGCGACCAGAAAAAGTTCTTCCGCGATCGCAATGGCCAGATTGTGAACAGATTGTGGCCATTCCGCAAAATCATCTATATTGATTTTTAAAATACGATTGACGACATAATCGGGAGAAATGGAAATGTGTGGTCCCTTGTGATGCATGCCCACTATTCCTTTTCGTAATATTTGAAGGTGTAAACTCTCATTTTAATATTCAAATGGCTAAAATGCAAGCCTGCTTAAGATGCGTTCCAGGAGTGACGCATGTCATAAGCCCCCGGCTTTGCCGGTGGCTTGAATTGTGAGCCTTCAAAGAGGCTGAATATTTGGGCCGGATTGCAATCCACATATGAAGGAAGTGGACGATTCAGATGAGTTTATCGCATTTGGTCCGATCCCGGTAGATGACAAAGATGGGGAAGCGATCACTTCCCCAATCTCAGGTTTAGGACGTTCATCCGATGCTCAGGTCGCTCTCCAGCCTTGCCCTATCCTCCGGACAGCAAAAAATACATCGGCAATAATCGATAGCTTAAGGACGCCAGGCAAATCGGTCAATTCATGTGCTACCTGCATCGGTCATTTTGACTTGCTACCGACAGGGAAATTATTGCAAGCGTGTATATACGCTGGGCACCATACCATTTCCTGGAGTTGCAGTTCTTAGGAGGGGAATAAGATCCGGCGTTATCGGTACTGTTGCTGTCGCTTTTGCAAGCACCTCGTTGTTGCAGGCATTGATGAGGCTCATGTTGAATCTGACCTGATCACTACTCACAACATAGGTTCCTGCAAGAATTGCCTGTCCAACTCCTGTGGTTGTGGCAAGTTCGGGCACACGCCTGGTCAGGATAAATTCTCCATCCCTTACATCAAAACGGATATTTGCGCCCTTGCGCAGCTCATCATATCTGTATCCCTTGTTGATTAGCCAACGTGAAATTTCCTCGGTCATTTGACGTGCAAGTGGCGACGCTTGCTGTAAATTATTGAGATTGGCCGGAGTAGTGCCCATTATCATAATCTTTGCGCGCACTGCGGCTTCGCGATCACTTCTGCCAAAAAAACTGTCATCATCGCTGGCATAGCGAGCCATCAACTGATCATCCAATTGTTCGCCAATGCAATCAGCTGCCCTGGGCACTGTACGGGCGGCCGCCGTAAGCGGAAAAAGAAGAGCCGCCAGCACAAGAATTATTATTACAATGCGATTCATTGCTAACCTCACCGCATGGTGCGAATTAATAAAAGCACACCAGCCATTTCACGTTTTATAATTTCAAGATTACCATAGTTGCGGCATGTGGAAATAGCCTGGGCATATGCCTGGCGGGCAAGCTCGTATCGCCCCTGTTCCCGATACATACGTGCCAGATTAAGGTATTGCACGCTGATATCAGTTCCACTCCTGACAGTGGGGCGTTCATAGTTGCCTGCCGCTTCGGCAAAACATGGCATACCAAGGGAAATTGCGAGAACAAGAAACAGAGTTGGCACAAGAACTGAACGCATATTCTTTACCTCAAATTAAAATTTTATTTCCCCTGCACAATGCGGATGGAGTAGCCTGGTCCACTTTGAGTATAAGGACAAGCTGAAGGATAGAGCGCTGACGAGATAGGCGACAATCCGAAACCAGCGCCAGCGCCGTCATCGCTGCCCATCCTGGCCACTACAGGAGTATTGGCCAAAACCAGTTGCCCTGTTCTGAGAACAAGACCGTCCGAAGCCCTTACAAGACGAACATTAACAAAAGTTGCATCCTTGTCCACATAATAGGTGCCTACAAGAAGAGCAGCCCATTTTTGTCCCTTTGTGGGCACAATTTGGTTGGCGGCCAAAGCCAGGTCATTTTTGCCACCGACAACTGCAATATTTCCGGTTAGCCTGTATTCTCTGGTGGGAAAGCCTCGCTGATTGAATTCGTAAAACATGGATTCTGCCATCAGCCGACCAAGCGGGGAAGATTGATTGGTATTGTTTTCGTTAACAAATGAAGTGGGCATTGCCACAAATCCTCTCAACGCATCATTCGGAACTGTAGCAAGCATTTGGTCAGCCAGTTCCCTGCATTTAAGTTTTAGTTCTACCGCATCTACATAGCCCGGCTGCTCGGGTGGAGTGGAGTTCTTTGCTCCGCATGCGCCAAGGGGAATTAACAAGGCCAGGAGCCCAACAAGAAAAAATAAGCGTCGCATGATGCCCTCTGCAACTTTTAATGGGTGTTGCTGTCATTAATAAACTGGAAAAGGAAAAATTTACCACAAATTTTACACAATTTATAACATGCAAGATATATTCCAGATAACGACTTGGCTAATAAAGATAAATATAGTAATCCAACCTTTTGTCAATTGAAAACTATATAATGAAATTCTTGCTTATAAAAAATGGCTAAATCTTCAACTCGTAAAATATATGTAGGTGGTGTGCCGGTTGGAGGAGGCTCTCCGATAATGGTGCAAAGCATGACCAATACGGACACCCGCAATATTGAAGCTACCGCAGCCCAAATAGGGCGTCTTGCTGCAAAAGGTTGTGAGGTTGTGCGAGTAGCTGTGCCTGATATGGCCGCCTGTTCCTCTTTTAAGCAAATTACAGGGCTTTCTCCAGTCCCTCTTGTTGCCGATATTCATTTTGATTGGCGACTGGCAGTTGCTTCCATGGAAAGCGGGGCAGGGGGAGTTCGAATTAAGCCAGGAAATATTGGTTCTGAAAGTAATATAAAGAGAGTGATTGATGCTGCCAAATCCAATAACTGTGTGATCCGTATAGGTGTCAATTCCGGCTCTATAAAAAAAAATATCTTGGCAAAATATGGGCATCCAACCCCGGTGGCCATGGTTGAAAG
>VSMX01000169.1 GCA_009773975.1 Desulfovibrio sp.
GCCTTACGGTTCGCCAGGCGGCGGGAACAGTGGCATTGCAGTGCTACCAGAAAAAGCTTGCCCAGGTTGAAGCCCGGCAGAAAGCCGGCCAGCTTTCGCCGCTTGCGGCCGATCAGCGCATTCTTGATATTTCGCGCGGCATTGAGCAGGCAAGGCAGCTTATTGGCTCGGATCAGATAGCCGCGCGGGAATCCATCCCGGTGCGCGACGTTCAGCCCGAAATGAAAGCGGCCCCGTCAAAAAAATAGATATCCGGACGCAAATTTTCACTGCCTTGCGCCGCCTGCGAACGGTATTGTTTTTGCAGCATAATATGCAATCATGCAAATTACACAGGTAAAATTCACAAAGGCGCAAGAAGCGCCTCCTGACGGGGGCCTTGCGGCAAATTTGACAGGAACCGCAAGTATTGGCTTGACAGAAACCTCATAAATATGGTTTGAAAGGATTTCTGGAAACAAGCAATGGATGAAGGCCATGCTGATACTGACTAGACGCCCGGGAGAAAGCCTCTTCCTGGGAGAAAACATCCGCATAACCGTTTTGGGCATTCAGGGCAAGCAGGTCAAGCTTGGTCTTGACGTGCCGCCGGAGACCACGGTTTACCGCGAAGAAGTTTACAAGCGGGTTATAGATGAAAACCGCCGCGCCCTGGCGGCAAACAACGAAGATCTCATGGTGGCTGCTGAGCTATGGCAAGCGAAAAAGAAATAGAAATTGAAACCCGGCTTGGCCGGCGCATTATCGATCCGGACAAGATTGTTCATTTTCCCAGGGGGCTGGCGGGATTTGAGGAAGAGCACGATTTTACCCTCCTGCCGCTGCGCCCCGACGCTCCCCTCCTTATCCTGCAGAGCATGACGCGCCCGGAAGTCGGGCTGCTGGTGGCAGATCCCTACAGTTTTCTTTCCTCATATCCCGTAATGCTGGGAGAAGCGGAACAAAAACTTTTGAAACTTGAAAAGAGCGAGGATTCCGCTATTCTGGTTACGGTGAGTATTCCGGCGGGTCGCCCCGAGGACGCTGTCCTCAATCTTACCGGGCCAATTGTCATCAATTACAAGGATCGCCTGGGCCTGCAGGTTCCCCAGGGCTTTGAAGGCCCAGCCCAGGTCAGCATGCATGATCCGGAAGGCAAGGGAGCGGAAAAAGCCGCGGAAAGCGGGCACAAATAACGGCAACAAGCCTGGCGCCGGCTTTCACATCACAAATTTGCAAAAATGGCCGCAAGGCCATTTTTGTTTAACGCGATGCCGTTTTACGGAGCCACCGGCAACCTGGTCAGCATGGTCTCCTTCCTTCACTGAAAAAGCTTGCTCATGCCCTTGAGCAGATTGGCGAAAAGGGCGTCAATTCCGCCTACGAAGATCCCGATTTGCTGGCCCATGATGATCAGCAAAAGGCCGACAAAGAAAAAGCCCACTGCGATCTTGATGGGAAAGCCGAACTCCATGATGTGCACCTGGGGGGACGTTCTGGCCACAAGCCCAAGGGCAACCTCAACGGTAAACAGGGCAACCATGACCGGCGCAGCTATCTTGATGGCGATAATGAAAATCTGGCTGGAGAGCGAAAGCACCTCCCAGAGAATGTTTTCGCCGATAAACAGATCCCCCGGCGGGATTATGCGGAAAGATTCCGCAAAGCCCCTTATCATGTACAAATGGCCGTCCAGCACCAGAAAGGTCAGCAGGCTGACCATCCAGATAAAGAAGGCTGTGGGGCCGACCTGGTTGCCGGATAGCGGGTCGGCAAACTGGATCATGGTAAAGCCCATCTGAAAGCCGAGCAGCTCGCCGCCGGACTGGATGCCCATAAAGAGAAAATTGACGGCCATGCCAAGGACAAGGCCGATAAAAACCTCGCCCAGCGCCATCAGCAGAAGGTCGAAAGGATGCTGGGGCATCAAGGCCCCGGACAAGGCAAGATTGGGCCAGAGGCCGAGCGTGAACACAAAGGTTACCGCGGCCTTGACCAGGGTCGGGATATTGTTGGTGTCGAAAATCGGCAGCATGAACATTACTATGCTCACGCGCATCATGGTCAGCACAAAGCTGAGCACGTCCGTGGGATTGTAGGCAAAAATGTTCATAGCAAGGGGCTGGCGCTAAAGGCTTGCCGAATCAGGCCGGCCATGGACCGGCGTTTGGCGCGGCAAAAAGACCGCTACCTGTTATGGTGAAGCTTCTCATCCATGATTTCCTTGACAATCTTGTCCAGGCCCGCAAGGTCGGGCTTGGAAACCTGGCGGTCCGCGCCCACCTTGATGCCCTTGGCGCGCAGGGCATCGGTTATCAGCGAGGAAAAGAGCACGACAGGCACCTTGTGCAGGGCAGGATTTTCCCGAATCTTGCTGGTCAGGGCATGGCCGTCCATTTCCGGCATTTCGATATCCGAAATGACAAGATCCACAATTTCCGACACTTCCGGGCCGTGAACTTCCTGCTGTCTGGATTGGGTCTGGGCCAGTCTGGAAAGATATTCCCAGGCCTCCTTGCCATTGCTGGCAGTTGTAACCTGGTAGCCTGACTTTTCGAGATAGGCTTTCACAATCTTGCGCAGGGAGCTGGAATCGTCGGCCAGCAAAAGGCGCACCTGCTCCGGCATTTCCACAATATTTTCCGGCTCCATTCTCGACATATCCAGGGACTTGTCCAGGCTGGACAGGATTTTTTCCATGTCCAGGATAAAGAGCACACGGTCCTCGATGCGCAAAATGCCGGTGATGCTGTCGCGTGAAAATGCCTGCACATACTTGTTGGGCGGCTCAATGCGATCCCAGGCCAGGCGGTGGATGCTGGTTACGGAAGATACCAGGAAAGCGGACTTCACGCCGCAAAATTCGGTCACCAGCACCTTGTCGTTCGACGAGACGATCATTTCTTTGCCAAGCCAGGTAGCCAGATTGAGCAGGGGCATTACGCGGCCGCGCAGGTTGAACGAGCCCATCAGCGCGGGATCGTGCGTTCCCGGCATGGCCGTTACCTGGGGCATGCGGATTATTTCCAGCACCTTGGCCACATTGATGGCATAGCGGCCGCTGTATGTGCTGCCATCGGACTGTTTTTCGTCGATCAGAAATTCAATTATTTCAAGCTCATTGTTGGTGAGCAGCGGATTCATGGTCATGGTCTGCCTCTCGCGGCCTTTTTGCGGGGAGGTTCAAGCCTCATGCAGAATTCCCGCATCCCGCATGAGCCGCAGTCAGGTTTGCGGGCCATGCAAACCTCCCGGCCAAAGAGCACCATGCGGCGGTTGTCATTGCCCCATTCCTCGCGCGGAAAAAGTCCGGTCAAATCCTTTTCCACGGCTTCCGGTTCTGTTTGCTCCGTCAGGCCAAGACGATAGCTCAGTCTCTTGACATGCGTGTCCACAGCAATTCCGTCGTTTATGCCGAATGCACCAAAAAGCACCACATTCGCGGTCTTGCGGGCAACTCCGGGCAGGGAGACAAGCTCTTCCATGCTTCTGGGAACCTGGCCGGCAAAATTTTCGGCAACAAGTTTCGCGGCGGCGCGCAAATTCTTCGCTTTCTGGCGAAAAAAGCCAATGGAGCGGATGACGCCTTCCAGCTCCTCCTGGCTTGTTTGCGCAAGCTCCCCGGGCCCGGGCCAGCGCGCGAACAGATCCGGCGTAACCATGTTCACCCGCGCATCGGTGCACTGGGCCGACAAAACAACGGCCACGAGCAATTCCCACGGATTCTTGTAAAGCAGGGCGGCTGGCGCGTCGGGATAGCGTTCGGCAAGAATTTTCTGCGCTCTCGCGGCAAGCTCTTTGGCCGACAATTTTTTGTTCATGGCTTGATATAGGCAAAGCCTTCGCGCTGCAGGCGCACAACTTCGACAAGTCCGGCCGGCACGATTTCACATTCGGGCCAGACGCGCGCCGGGTCGATGCCGTGTTCGGCCAGGGCATTGGCGCAAATCTTGAAGCGCGCGCCCCTTTCCTTCAGAAGCGCGGCTTCCTTGCGAAAAACCTCGTGGTCGTCCGTAAACAGGACGGCTCCGCCGCCATTGGCCACAATGTGCAGCTGAAAATCCTCGCCGGGCAGGGCATTGAGATAATTCGCGGCATTGCGCAAAACCAGCCGCATTTTTGCCGGGTCATTGCTGTCCAGGTGCAGCACAACATCATAGTTCATCGGGAAAACCTTCCATTTTTGAAAATACGGAATACAGATATGCCATATATCAACAAAATCGTCTTTGGCAAACCGCGCAATGCGCTTTCCCCGCGCGGATGGTTTATTTTTATCAAATAATATCAAGCAGATATAGTT
>VSMX01000017.1:0-4886 GCA_009773975.1 Desulfovibrio sp.
GACAATGCCTGTCATTCCGTCGTCTTTGCTTGCGCGGGCTTCTTCTTTCTGGCGTTCCATTTCCGCTTTTTGCCTGGCCTTTTCCTCTTTGGCCATTTCGGCTTTCCTCTGGGCAAGCGCGGCTTCAGCCTGTTTCATATAGGCGCGGCCGGCAAGGATTTCGTAAGCGCTTTCCCGGTCAACAACCTTGTCGTAAATTCCGGCAAAAGGCGACGCGGCGAGTACAGCCGCCCTTTGCTCTTCGCTTGTCGGCCCAACCTGCCCTTCCGGTGGAAGCACAAGGGCCCGCTCCACAATCTGCGGCGTTCCGTTGGCGTCCAGGAATGAAACCAGGGCTTCCCCGACGCCAAGTTCGCCGATGGCCTTTTCCGTGGAAAAATCCGGATTTGGCCGGAAGGCGCTTGCCGCGGCCCGCACGGCCTTCTGTTCTTTGGGGGTAAAGGCGCGCATGGCGTGCTCCACGCGATTGCCAAGCTGGCCAAGCACGGAATCCGGCACATCGGAGGGATTTTGGGTTACAAAAAATATGCCCACGCCACGGGAGCGAATCAACCTTGCCACTTGTTCGATTTTTTGCAGCAAGACAGGAGTAATGCCGTCAAAAAGCAGATGGGCCTCGTCAAAAAAGAAAACCAGGCGCGGTTTGGGGCAGTCCCCGACTTCCGGCAGATGCTCGAAAAGATCCGAAAGCAGCCAGAGCAACACACAGGAATAAAGCTGCGGAGCATTGATCAGGGCATCCGCGGAAAGAATATTGATAATGCCCAGGCCATCCTTGTCGCATTTGAGAAGATTTTCCACATCCAGCGCAGGCTCGCCAAAAAACCTGTCCCCGCCTTCTTCCTCCAGCCCTAGCAGCGCGCGCTGTATTGCGCCAACGCTGGCCGGCGAAATCTGGCCATACTGTTTTTTGTATTGATCGCGCTCCTCGCCAACATGGGCGAGCATGCTGCGCAGATCCTTCAAATCCAGGAGCAGGAGGCCGGAATCGTCCGCAATCCGGAAAACAATCTGCAAAACGCCGGACTGCACGTCATTTAGACCAAGCAGCCTGGAGAGCAAAAGCGGCCCCAGTTCGCTGATTGTGGTTCGCAGGGGATGGCCTTCCTTGCCGAAAACATCCCAGAAACAGACGGGAAAACCGCGCCTTTTATAGCCTTTGGCTTCAAGATCAAGCTCCCTGACCCTGTCCGCCAGTTTTCCCGTGGATTTGCCGGGCATGGCCATGCCGGAAAGATCGCCCTTGACGTCGGCCAGGAAAACGGGAACGCCAAGCGAGCTGAAAGTCTCGGCCATTGTCTGCAAGCTCACGCTCTTGCCTGTGCCTGTCGCGCCGCAAATCAGTCCATGGCGGTTGGCCATGGCCGGCAGGATGCAGATTTCCTTTTTGCCGGAAAGCGCGATCAGGGCTTTTTTATCATTATCTAGCATGAAAATTCCTTTTTCGGTTTTAGTCCTTCGCCAGCAAAATCCAGGCGGGCCCCTTTGCGTCGAGGTGGCTGGCCACATAGTTCGCGCGCTCGTTGCCGCCGCAGAAAATGTCGATGCGGTTACGCTTGATGGCGCCGCCCACATCCTGGGCAAAGCCGATGCCGCGCAAGGGAATCTTGCCCAATTTCCGGTCCGGGGCGTTCACGCCATAGGCCACAATCGCGCCCAGCGGAATAAAGCTGCGGTCAACGGCAAGCGAAAGCCAGTCATCCACCGTGTAACCCATGGCTCCTGTGGGGCCCCTGCCGCCAAACTTGAAAAACACATAGCTGGGATTGTCATTCAGGATTTCGCGAACCCTGTCAGGATTGTTCTTGAACCATTCGCGCTGCTCAAAAATATCACCGCGGGAGAGCAGGCCCTTTTCGCGCATTATGCGGCCGCTGCTCTTGTATTTGTGGCCATTCTGGCCGGCATAATTTATATAGGCCTCGCTGCCGTCATCAAAGACCAGTTTGCCGGAGCCCTGGATTTCCAGAAAAAAGACGTCCACAGGATCCGCCGCCCAGGCCAGTTCAAGGCCGCGTCCGGCCAGGATTTGCTTTTCCTCGATTGTACGCCTGTCATGATAGCGCCCCTTTTTGGCACGGACTTTTGCAAGGTCGGGCGGAACCTTGTAAATTGCCTGCTCATAGCCAGGCTTTTTCGTGCGGCTTGCGCGCACTCTTGGCTCGTAATAGCCGGAATAATCTATGCCCCGGGGCACGGCAACCCATTGAAATTTTTCGGCAAGGAGGCCGGGACTGGCATCAAGCCGGGGCAAAAGTTCCTGCAGACGGGTAAGAGTTTTTGAAAGTTGGCCGTAAGTCACTTTCAGGCCGGGACGATTTATTGCCAGGGCGTCCTTCGGTTTGCGGTTGACATGGCGCAAGGATTTGTCGATTGTGGGAGCCATGTCCCTGAAACTTGTGAGATCCTGGTTTCCGGGAGCAAGATTGGCCACAAAAAACTCAACGCTTTCATCCGCGCCAACAGCGGGGGATGTTGGCGGAAGCGGTTCCTCGGGCGTTTTTTTTTCCGCGCAAGCCCAAAGCCCCAGAAGGACCAAAACCAGCACAAGCCCGGCAACAAGCTGGCGCGCGTAATTTATGGGAGTTGACCCATGCATGAATTTCCCTCCAGAGAGATATGGCTGCCCCACCGCGTTTCCTATGGGGAAACCGATTGCATGGGCATTGTATATTATGCTCAATATCTTCATTTTTTTGAAAGGGGCCGCAATGCCTATATCCGCGATTGCGGCATGAGTTATGCCAATGTTGAAAAAATGGGAATATTGCTTCCCGTGCGGGATGCGAGCTGCCGGTACCGCTCCCCCGCGCGCTACGACGATCTCGTCCATGTGCGCACGGGGATATCCGAAACTGGCGGAGCATCTCTTGTTTTTGTATATGAGATATGGAATGAGGACAAGAGCCTGCTGCTTTGCGAAGGGCAGACAAGGCATGCCCTGGTGACTCCGGCCGGCCGCCCGGTGCGCATGCCGGAATGGTTCAAGAATCTTTGTCTTTATGGCATTGTGCCCGAACAGTAATCCGGAATGATTCAGCCCGAAAAAACATCTCATATCTGGTTATGCGACCTGGTCTTCATGGTCTTTTCGGCGCTTTACGCGCTGCTTGCCCTTGAAGGCGTCATCGCGATCTCCGGCCACGGCGTCCACATGGACAGCGATCTCGCAACATACGCCCAGGCCATGACCCACGCGCTGCATCCCGGATTTTTCGCTTCCGACCCCGTTCTCAACAGCAATTCGCCCGCTGTCGATATCAGCAATCTGGAAAGGCTTGTCGCAACCCTGCTCATGCCGGGCGACAATGTCGCAGTTGGCCTTTTCCGGGCAGGCGCTGTGGCCATCTTCATTTTTTACTGCGGCTGGTACATACTGGGGCGCTGGCTTTTCAAAAGCCCGGCCCTTTCCGCCCTGCTTTCCGTGCTATGCGGAATCACAATCTGGATAGAATTCGGCACATTTTGGGGCATAAATCATTCCGATCCCATCCCGCGGGTCTATTTCGCGGCCATTTTCCCGCTGCTCCTGCTATTTGCCCTGGCAGCGATAAAGCATGCAAAATTCAGGCCCGCGGCCATGTTCCTGACTGGTCTTTCCATCTGGGTTCATGGGGTGAGCGCCCTGAATTGCGGCGCCATGTTCTTTGTGGCCTTTGCCCTTTCAAAACCCGGGGAAACAGGCCCGGGTGCGCATATGGCTGGCCTTGCGCTCTGCCTTTTTTCCTTTTTCCTGCCTGTTCTCTGCTTTCTCTGGCCATCCCTCATGCAGGCCAGAAATTTCAGCCAGGAGGAACTGGCGGTTTTCCGCAATCTTTTCGATTTGCGCTGGGCAGCGGACTACAGCAATTCGGAAGCCAGGCTCCTGCATTTGCTGACCAGCAAAAACGCCTGCAGCCTGCTTGCCCTCGGCGGGTTTTTCGCCTGGCTTTTGACAGTCTTCAAGGGCAGCCCGCGCGAAAAAACCCTGGCCCTGGCCTGCCCGGCATTTATCCTGGCCATTTTTCTGGTGGCGATTTTCTGTTTTGCCGAAAGCCGCTACGCCGCAAATCTCGGACGACTTTCTATGGGGCACGAACTTGTCCGCGGCATCCGTTTTCTTGTTCCCCTTTCCCTGCTGATGATTGTCGCGGCGGTGCGGATCATTCTGCCCCGCATTGTCATCCGGCCCGGTGTGTGCTGCGTTATCGCGCTGGTGGCGATTTTTACCGTTGACCGCCAGTATGTGGCCGCCCAGTATGCCCTGGGCCAGAAGACAGGCATTGCGCTGCCCCTTGCCGAGGGGGCGAAAGACATGGCCGAAAATGCCGAAAAACGGGCCAAATTCCTTGAGAAGATAGAGGGAACAGTCCCGAAAGGCCAGGCCATTTTCAGCGAGGACGAGGACATGGCCATTCGCTATATTGCCCTGCGCCCACTCGCCCATGCCTTCAAGGACGGCTACATTCACTTTTACAACAAGGATCTGGCCGGCAGCAAAAAATGGCTTGAGCTGGAAAGGCTTCTTGCCGAAAAGCCCAACGGCCTGATCAAGGCCTGGCTGTTCTCCGGCGCGCCCTGGCTGTTATGCAGGAACACGACAGACAGAAAGTTTCTGGACGAGCATGGAAAGATTGAGCTCGAGCTGGATGGCTGGCTGCTGGTGAAAAAGAATTAGGCGGCCAGATCTGGCCGCCCTGTATCATTCCTGAAAAATATCTCGTATCCTGTTCTACATTTCGTCGGAAAGGCGCCTGAAGTGGGATTTGCCCGCTCCGCAAACCGGGCATTTCCAGTCGTCCGGCAGATCCTCGAACTTCGTGCCCTTCGGTATATGTCCCTTGCGGTCGCCGCGGTCGGGATCATATATATAGCAGCTATTTGCAGTCTGGCATTGCAAGATTTCG